>CAOKFZ010000008.1 GCA_948467875.1 uncultured Clostridium sp. | reverse complement strand
AAATTTTCCTTACTCTATGAAACCTTGCTCGGTTTCAAACTTCCACGCTCTATGGTAAATCTATATAGAAACCAGAGGGAATGAGCTGAAGTAGAATAGGTGTAATATTCCCTTATACAAATAAGAGAATTATTACACTTATATCAGAAACCGTCGATCATTCGCCTCGTTTCATAGGTAGTCTAGTAAGTAGCTTTGCTACTATAATTGCTGATGCTTAGGCTGTTAAACTTTTAGTTGTTACAGCCTAAGTATACAAAATAATTGAAAATTATTTTGTATTACCTTACATCATTGTTCATACTTGCCCAAACTTTTTACAATTACAAATCCATTTCAAGTTTTGCCACCGAATACTCTTTTATTATTGTGAGTCTGTGTTCTAAAATCTCACTCACGCACTTTGTATAATTAGACTGCTTATACAAATACGAATGAACTTTATAGCATCGGCTCATTACACCAAATACTTTTTAAGAGGTGTTGCATTTCTCTTTTTGAAAATAAAAAACTACCTATAGCTTTAAAACTATAAGTAGCTCTCTATTTTCTTTATTCAATTAAGCCTCAAAATCGTTTTTAAGGCATTTTATTTTTAAAGTAAAGTAATTTACTGTTACACAAAAATCAATTCTTTTAGAACAATTGCTTCTGCTTGACCTTTTATTGCATTCATTGTACCAACCCAATATAATGGATCAGTATTTTTCATATCTTCTGTTAAATCACTTCTAGCCTTTAATTGTTCTACTAACTCATTGACTCTTGTTTGAGCAGTTTCTTGTACTTCTTTTAAATGCTTATTTAATGTCATATTCATAAACATTATTGAAAGTTCAACCTTTTTGTGTTCTTTTAAATAGTTTAATCTCATTCTTCCATATTTATTTAATGTAATTTTTTCTTCTTGTTCTAATTTTAAGTTGGGAAGATAATAATCGCCAACTAAAGTATAACTTATTCCTGTCTTTTTATCTGTAAATTCTTTTTTAAATTCTTCATTTTTCATAATCATAACCTCCATAATATAATTTGCTGTTATAGAAAATACAAAATTAATATCAATAGCAGTAGATGTTTATATCTAAAAAACATCTAAAAAATTTCTTTCCAAAAAGGCATTTTGCTTTTTGTTTACTTTTAAATATTTTTAATATAAATTACTCCCAAAAGTGCTAATTCCATAGGTTTCAAGTAATAATAACTAATACTAACTAACATCTAATATTAAGTAGCACAGAAAACTGAAAATCCTTGTGTCACTGGTTCGATTCCAGTTGAAGCCACCATAAAACAAGCATTTGCTGATTTTAGGAAATGCTTGTTTTTGCAATTAAGCGAAATTTATAAATAATTTAAAATATTATTGACAAAGCATAGGAAATTCGGTTATAATAATAGATGAAAATTTTATGAATAAAAATATGCCAATATAGCTCAGTTGGTAGAGCAACAGATTCGTAACCTGTAGGTCGGCGGTCCGATTCCGCCTATTGGCTCCAGTGATAGCAAGCATTTCAAGGTTTGCTATTTTTTGTAGAGTAAAGGAGATAAAATGAATATTCTAAAAATTTATCAGAAATATCATTTGCCAGAGAATTTGCAATTGCATATGCTTCGCGTTGCGGCATGTAGCAATTTAATTGTTGATCATTGGCAGGGACCTGAGCTTGATCGAGGAGCGATTATTCGAGTTAGTTTGTTGCATGATATGGGCAACATGGTGAAAATTCCAGAGGATTTTTCGCAAGATGAAGAATTTTTGAAAATACGCAAAATTTATTTTGAAAAGTATGGTACAAATGACCATGAAATTAATTTGGAAATTGGGAAACAAGAAGGTTTAACGCAGAAAGAATTGGAATTGTTAAATGGAAAAAGGTCAAGAAAAAATGAGGAGACGATGCTGTCAAATTCATATGAGAGAAAAATTTGTGCTTATTGCGACCAAAGAGTTGCGCCAAGTGGAGTTGTGAGTTTGAAAGAAAGATTGGAGGAAGCCAAAGCAAGGTACAAAACGAAAAAATTATCTGTCTGGTCAGATGAAAAAAAGGCAAATTTTTTGATAGAATGTGCGTTGGAGATAGAAAGACAGATTATGAAATTTTGCAGTTTGGCGCCAGAAGAGATTAATGATTTGCAGATAGAAAACTACATAAAGAAATTGAAGTTGTATGAGATTTGAAAAAAAGAGAAGAATTTCTGAACTTTGCTATAATTTACTTGCTTTTTTGTCAATAATATAGTAAAATAATATAAATTATTTATTTGAAATAGTAGCTTGTGCAAAATGCTTAGAAAGCGTGAGAAATTTTGAGAAGCAAAATTTCACTCGCATTAAAAAAGAATGTGGAAAAATTTTATGAAATAAATTTTATGAAATAAAATTTATTTTGCATAAAAATTCTTTGAATTTTTATGTGTTTTGCAGAGGTTACCTTTCAAGTAAATGATGAAATTGAAAGAAAGAAGGTAAATTTATGGAATCAAAAAAGTATTGTATGGAATTGGCGGGCAGAGAATTGTCAGTAGAGACAGGGAAATATTGTGGCTTAGCTAATGGAAGTGTAACCGTTAGATATGGAGATACAGTAGTACTTGTTAATGTAACGGCTTCTAAGGAGCCAAAGGAGGGAATTGACTTTTTCCCGTTGTCAGTGGATTATGAAGAAAGAATGTATGCAGTTGGCAAAATTCCAGGGAGTTTTCAAAAAAGAGAGGGAAGACCAGCTGAAAAGGCAATTCTGACCTCGAGAGTAATTGATAGACCAATTCGCCCACTGTTTCCGAAGGATTTTAGAAATGATGTTGTAGTGAGTTGTTTGGTGTTATCGGTTGACCAAGATTGTTCGCCTGAAATATGCGCAATGATTGGTTCATCTGCGGCGCTTTCTATTTCTGATATTCCATGGGGAGGACCAACTGGTTCTGTGGCTGTTGGTTATGTAAATGATAAAATTATCATTAATCCAACAGAAAAGCAGAGAAATGAAAGTCGCTTGACACTAACAGTGGCAGGAACGATGGACAAGATTGCTATGATTGAAGCAGGAGCTGATGAAATTCCAGATGAGGTTATGTTAGAGGCAATCAAAAAGGCGCATGTTGAAATTAAGAAAATTTGTGAATTTATTTCAAAAATGAAGCAAGAAATTGGAAAACCGAAATTTGAGTATATGCATTTTTCAGTGGACGAAGAAATTTATCAAGTCATTTCGAATGAATTTGGAAGCCGCATGAAAAGTGATGTCCAAACTCCAGACAAGCCAGAAAGAGATGCTAAAATGGATGTGTTGACAGAAGATGTTAAAAAGTGGTATGCTGAAAAATTTGGCGAAGAAAAGTTGGAAGAAGACAAAGCTAAAATTGCGGATAGCATTTATAAATTGGAGAAAAAAACAGTCCGAAAATTGATTTTAGAGGAACAAAAGAGAGTGGATGGTAGAGGAATTTATGATATTCGTCCCCTTTCATGTGAAGTTGGCGTTTTGCCTAGAACGCATGGTAGTGCGGTATTTAGCCGTGGAAGAACGCAAGTTATGTCAATTGTAACATTAGGAACAGCAAGTGAAGAACAGGTTTTAGATGGACTGGATAACGAGTTTGCAAAAAGATATATTCATCATTATAATTTTCCAGGTTATAGCGTGGGTGAAGCAAAAGCGGCGCGTTCGCCAGGAAGACGAGAAGTGGGGCATGGAGCTTTGGCAGAAAGAGCACTTCTTCCAGTCATTCCAAGCAAAGAAGAATTTCCATATACGATTCGAGTGGTATCCGAAATTTTGAGTTCCAATGGTTCTACGTCGCAAGGCAGTATTTGTGGTTCTACCTTGGCTTTGATGGATGCTGGTGTTCCTCTTAAAAAGCCAGTTGCAGGAATTTCAACAGGCTTAATTACAGACGAGGAAAATCCAGAGAATTATGTTGTGATTACGGATATTCAAGGTATTGAAGATTTTTTCGGAGATATGGATTTTAAGGTTGGTGGAACGAAAGATGGAATTACAGCAATTCAGGTCGATATCAAAGTGGATGGTTTGTCTTATGAAGTGATTGAAGAGGCGTTTGCTAGAACGAAAAAAGCAAGAGCGTATATTTTGGATGAAATTATGTTAAAACAGATTGAGAAACCACGTGAACAGATTTCAAAATATGCACCTAAAATTATTAATATGTCAATTCATCCAGATAAAATTAGAGATGTCATTGGGACTGGTGGAAAAGTCATCAATAAAATCATTGAAGAAACAGGTGTAAAAATTGACATTGAGGAAGATGGTTCTATTTTTATTTATTCGGACTCAAGTGAGAAAGCGGAAGAGGCAAGATTAATGATTGATGAAATTACGAGAGAAATTGAAAAAGATGGAATTTATACAGGAAAAGTAGTAAGAATTGCGACATTTGGTGCTTTTATTGATTTAGGAGGCGGAAAAGAAGGGCTGCTTCATATTTCTAAAATTGCAAAAGAGAGAATTAATAAAGTAGAAGATGTTTTGCGAATTGGCGATGAAGTGACTGTCAAAGTGACAGGAATTGATGAGCAAGGACGTATTAATTTGAGTAAAAAAGATTTGTATGAGTAAAAAATAAAATGTTCAAAACTGAGGAGGAAAAGTTCTCCTCAGATATTTTTTGCAGAAAAAGTTTTTAGAAACCATATATTGAAAAAGCTTGATTATTTTGATAGTATTTGATGGCTTGTTTCACATAAGGAATGATATTGTTGGGCAAATGATTTAACTCATAAAAGGCTAATTCATCGCATTTGTCTGGTTCCATAATTTGAATTTTTCCAGTATAATTTTGGCAAGTCAAAAAATAATCAATGCTTTCTCTATCAGGAGTTTTGCGGTGCATCACATGCACAATTTGCAAATCTTTTTCAGAAATTTGAATACCAGCTTCCTCAAAGGCTTCTCTTTGCATAGCTTTTAGTACACTTTCGTTACCGTCAAGATGACCTGCAACTACACTATAATTTCCATCTTCATAACCAGTATTAAATCTTCTCAGTAATAAAATTTGATTGTCCTTTATTAAAATCAAATGCACAGCAATGACTGCTTTAAATCTTTCCATAAAAACCTCCGTATATTTTAAAAGTTAACTTATTTTACTTAAAGTTTCGATATATTTTAAATCTTCTATTTTAGAAATGGCAAAGCATTTTTTGCCTAAATCTTTTAAAGAAGCTCCAATATGATACAATTGTGCATGATCAATGACTATAAAACGATCATGAAATTTGCTTGTTTTTACAATTTTTAAAGTTGGATATTCTTGATTAAATTTTTCAATATCTAGTTTTATAATATTGCAATTAAATGAAGTTAAAATACTAACTTTGACGTTTGGTAATTTTTTAGATAGCATTTTTAAAATACTGTCGTCAATGTAATTATCAATAATTAAGATGTCATTTTGGGCAGATTTGATAAGCTCAATGACTAAATCATAAGCATCATAAATTTGACCTTGAAAGAAAATTTTTTGTTTAAATTCAGTTTTCTTATTTTTTTGTAGTTCATGAAATACTTCATCAAATTTTTTATCATGTTCTAGCAAGTTATATTCTAGATTGGTTAATCTATCAAAAATATGCCCATTGAACGATAAAAATTGGCGCATTTCAACAAATGCATTCATAATATTAATACTTACTTGAACAGCAATTTTGTTCTTGAGCAATCCTGAAAGCATAGAAATTCCTTGTTCTGTAAATGCGTAGGGTAAATATTTTTTATTTCTGAATTTAGTAATTTGTATTTCTGACGAGGCGGTCACAATTTGTGACCTTAGATTTTCAAATTCAACTTCACTTAGTTGAAAACAAAAATTTTCTGGAAATCTTTCGATATTTCGTTTGACAGTCTGATTAATTTTTTTCGTTTCATAATGATATAACATAGCAACATCACTATCTAACATAATTTGCATGCCACGTATAGTATGAATTAAATTTTTGATATGAGTTATTTCATACAATGCAGGATTGGTTGGAATAACATTAGTTACTTTTTCGATTATCATCACATCCTTAAGTTTTATTATTCTCATTATAAAACATTTGTTCTTAAATGCCAAGCGAAAAATAAAATTTTTTTATTTTTGGTTCTAAAATTTTTTTATGCGAATATATACTAATAAATACGAAATAAGAGAGGGGAGAAAATTGAACCATATTCTAAAATATTTTCCAGATAAAATTGAGAAAAAAATCGCAGAAGAAATTTTGGACAAGGTGGATTCCTTAGAAGAAATTAGGCTACGCAGCCAACGACCAATTATTTTGAAGTTTCACGAGGCAGAAAAAATTATAAAATATACAGTTACCACAGAAGAGATTTTGGCATGTTTGCAGATGATATGTGAGAATTCAATTTACACCTATCAAAACCAAATTTCGAGTGGATTTATTACCATAAAAGGTGGGCATCGTGTTGGACTGACAGGTTCTTGCGTGGTAGAAGAAGGGAAAGTCATAAACATTAATTATGTTTACAGTTTAAATTTTAGAATTGCAAGACAGGTGGTTGGAAGCAGTAATAAATTGCTTCGTTATATTTTAAATTTGGAAGAAAATAATGTGTTTAATACACTGATTGTGGCACCTCCAGGTGCTGGAAAAACGACGATTTTGAGGGATTTAATACGACAAGTTTCTAGTGGTGTGAAAGAAATGAAATTTAAAGCCATCAATGTTGGCGTAGTAGACGAAAGAGGCGAAATTGCGGCACTCTACAAAGGGGTTCCGCAAAATGATATGGGGGTTAAAACAGATGTAATTGAAAATGTACACAAAAGTGTTGGGATTCGTATGTTAATTCGTTCCATGGCGCCAAAAGTTGTAGTGGCTGATGAAATCGGAAACAAAGATGATATTGAAGCAATCAATTATGCGATGTGTTCTGGTTGCAAAGGAATTTTTACAGCACATGGGGGAAATTTTGAAGATATTATGCTAAATCCAGTTTTGAAAAATTTGCTCAATCTGCATGTTTTTGAAAAAGTAATTTTTTTGGACACAACGCAAAAAGGGAATATTAGCGAGGTTTATGAAATCAATAAAAAAAATACGACTTATGAAAAAGTGGGAGATAAATAATGCTAACAATTTTAAAAATGATGATGTTATTTTTGGTATTTGGAATTTGCACGATGCTTGGCATTTTGAAAGCAAAATCCTATGATGCCCGCGTAGAAGAATTGAAAAAAATGAAAAATGCACTAGAAATGATGAAAAGCAAAATTGAATTTACGTATGCACCAATTAAAGATATTTTTGCAGAAGTTACAAAAGTAGTTTATTCAAATGAAGAAAATATTTTTCAAAATACGGCAAATCTAATGGACCAAAAAGGAATTAGTGAAAGCTGGAATAGGGCAGTCGAAGAAGAAATAAAGTTAAGTAAAGAAGACAGGGCAACATTAAAAATGTTTGGAAAATTATTAGGAAAAACAGACAAAGCAGGGCAAATTAATGAAATCAATGTAACCAGTCAATTACTTGATACACAAATTGAAAAAGCAGAACAGGAAAAAAGAAAAAATTATAAATTATTTAAAACGTTAGGAAGTGTTGTTGGAATTGGAATTTGTATTATTTTAATATAAAGCAAAATTTCCACGCATAATATTAGGGAGGAAATATGGACGTTAATTTATTATTTAAAATTGCAGGAATTGGAATTATTGTGGCTGTGTTACATCAAATTCTAAGCAAAGCAGGCCGTGAAGACCAAGCCATGATGACAACATTGGCTGGCATGATTATTGTGCTTACGATTGTGATTAAAGAAATTAGTGAATTATTTGAAACAGTAAGGACGGTGTTTAATTTATAATGGAAATTATCAAAATCATAGGAATTGGTTTGATTACCTTAATTATCACGATTATTTTAAAGCAATACAGAAGCGAGTTTGCGTTTATGGCAGTTTTAATTGGCGGAACCATAATTCTATTTATGTCAATGGAAACTTTACTTAACATCATTAATTTTATTAAAAGTTTAAATAATCAATACAATAGTGCATTTATTTCTGTTTTGCTAAAAATCACGGGCATTTCAATTTTAACAGAGTATGCGGTTAGTATTTGCAAAGATAGTGGCGAAAGTAGCATTGCCAATAAAATTGATTTACGGAGGAAAAATTATTGTCATTTCTTTGTCCATTCCTGTGATTTCCACAGCTCTTGAATCTTTGACAAAATTATTGCCATAGAGACTGATTGAAAATAGAAAGGACAAATGAAAATGGACGAGTTTATGCAAACCCAAAAAAATGCTTTAGGAATTAACAATTTTTTGCAAAATGCTCAAAATTATACCAAAGAAAATTTTCCAGATTTAGATATGGAAAACTTATTTTCAAGTGCGATTACGGGAAATCTTGGCACCAATTTTTGGACAAACACGATTTTAAATTTTGCTGGAAATGAAATAAAAATTGCCATTCAACTCATGATAACAGTTTTAGTAGTTATTATTATTCACAGCATTTTCAAAGCGATTGTAGAAAATTTGGGAAATGATTCCACCTCCAAAATTATTTATTTTATCCAATATTTGATTATTGTCACTTTAATTACAGACAGCTTTATTTCTGTCATGAATTTAACACGCGATACCATCAGCGAAATTACCAACTTTATGAATTTGCTCATTCCGCTTTTATCAACTCTTATGCTAACTACAGGTGCGATTACAACGACAGGAATGATTCAGCCAGTTTTGCTTTTTATGATTAGTTTTATTGGAAATTTTATTTCCGTTTTTTTAATACCAATGCTGCTGATTTCCATTACATTAGGGATTGTTTCGAATATTTCGGACAAAATACAAATTAGCAAATTATCCAAATTTTTAAATTCTTCGATAGTTTGGATTTTGGGCATTATTTTAACGATATTTGTTTGCTCGGTATCCATTGAAGGAACTCTCAGCAGTTCGGTTGACGGAATGACAGCAAAAACTGCAAAAGCAGCAGTTTCAAATTTCATTCCAGTGGTAGGAAAAATTTTAGGCGATTCAGTTGACAGCATTATTGGTTGTGGCAATATTTTGAAAAATGCAGTTGGCGTGATTGGTGTGATTGTTATTCTTGGAATTGTCATTTTGCCAATTTTGAAATTGGCTGTTTTGTGGATTTCATTTCACGTACTTTCTGGGGTTTGTGAAGTAGTCGCAGATGAAAAAATTGTCAAATTAATTGGACAAATTTCAGATGGATATAAAGTTATGCTGGCGATTTTGTTTTCTGTTTCTGTGATGTTTATGATTGGTATTACGTTGGTGCTTAAAATTACGAATAGTGCACTCATGTATCGATAAGAAGCGTGAAAATTTTTGTGAAGCAAAAATTTACTCGCTCTATTAAATAAAGTTGAAAAATTAAATAAAGCCAAAAAGGGTAAAGCTTTATTTAATAGAGGGAGGAAATAGAGTATGATTGAGTTTTTTAGAAATTGGTGTGAGGAAATTATTGTTGCAGTGATTATTTCCATTATCATAGAAGCCATTTTGCCAGAAGGAAATCATAAAAAATATGTCAAAGTTGTGATTGGAATTTATGTGATTTTTACAATCTTGCATCCATTATTAGGGAAACTAAATATGAATTTTGATTTTGAAAAAGAATTCAATTTAGATACAACACAAGTTTCAAGTGATGTGAATGCACAAAATATTCGAGACTTATATGCTGTTCGGAATTGAAGAAACGTTGAAAAATGCTATTCAAGAAGAATTTGAACTAACAGTAAACTCTTTGCAAATTACCTATGATGAAAAGTATGAAAATATAGAAACAATTGCTGTATGGATTCAGAATGCAAATATAGCTCAAATTGAAAAGGTGCAGATTGGAAATCAGGTGCAATCAGAGCAAGATGAGAATTCAGAGCTATATCCAGAAGTCAAAAACTATATTTCTGAAAATTATAAAATTGATAAAAGTAAAATCATGATTAATCAATAAAAATAAAGCGCAACTGTTGGTTGCGAAAACAAAAAAGAAATGTAAGGTTTAGTTGACAAAATGTAAATTAAAGCTGGCACAAAAAATGAAATGTTAAGTTTGCGGGCGTGATAAAAAATCATGTTAAGAAAACGGGCGTACAATTTTTGAGAAGGGATAGATAAAATATGGAAAAATTAAAAAAAATGTTGAAAGATAAAAATAAAAAAACAGAAAATCTAGTAGCATTTTTAGTGATTTTAGTCATAACTTTAATCATCATGAATAATATTATAAAAGAAGATGATACCAAAAAAACGAAACATAATTCTGGCACGGAATTAGTCAGCAGTGGCACACAAAATCAAGAAATTTCAACAGATTTAGAAAAAAGATTAGAAGCAATTCTATCAAAGATAGATGGTGTAGGTAAAGTTTCTGTTTTGGTTACGTATTCACAAAGTAACACAGTGATTCCAATGTATAATGAAAGCATGAGTAAAAGTGTAACAGAAGAAACCGATACTTCGGGGGGCGTTCGAACCATTCAGTCTGAGGATTCGGAAAAAAGTGTTGTCACGGGTTCTGATTCGAATCCAGTTACACGGAAAAACGGTTTCTCCAAGTGTTGAAGGGGCAATTATTACGGCACAAGGTGCCAATAATGCCAATGTAAAAGCGAATATTATAGCTGCTGTGGAAGCTGTGACAGGACTTGCAACACATAAAATACAAGTGTTTGAAATGAAGGAGTAAGGAGGCAATCATGAAAAAAGAAAAATTAAAACATTCTATTTTGATTATTATGGCAGTGGCTTTGATAGGGATTGGTTATTTGAATTATGATTATGAACCAACAATAGAAGTGGCAGCTATGGAAAATATAACCAATGAAGCATCTTTGGGGGATGTGCAACTGGTTAATGCCAATAGTGTGAAAGAGGGAATTGTGCCAAATGAGCCAGAAAATATAGAACCAACCAATAGCCAGAGTAAAAGTGATGAATATTTTTCTGCCACAAGAATTGAACGTGATACGATGTATTCGCAGATGTTAGAAACCTATCAAAAAATGGTGGATTCTACAGAAATTTCTAATGAGCAAAAAGCGATTGCCATTCAAGAAATTAATCGAATTACAACTCTCAAAAATGCCATTATGATTGCTGAAAATTTAATTAAAAACAAAAATTTTGAAGATGTGGTAATTTTAGTTAGTAATGATAATGCAAGTGTGATTGTAAAAGCGAGCAATTTGAATGCAGATCAAGTGGCGCAAATTCAAAATATTGTTTGTCGTGAGTTAAATTTGGAATCGAATCATATTACAATTAGTCAAAAATAGGAAACTTGCAAAAAAATTGCTAGCATATTTCACTTGTAAAAATCAATACTATAGTTATAAAGTTTTAAAAACTTTGTTTCATTGTGGAAAATCTTTTCACACAGTGATAGAAAAAATGAACTTGGGAGGTTAGCAAATGGCTAAGAAAATTTTTATGGCTTTTGCTATCATAGTCCTTTCAGTATGTTGTTCAGTTTGTTTTGCAAGTGAAGGTGAAAGTAACTCAAATGTTAATTTAGGAGAAGAAATTACAGATTCTTTAAATAAAACAGGAAATAGTGTAAGAAATGTAGCAGATGATGTGATGAATGGTGGAAAAGATCATGCAAAAAATGATAACAATAATCGTAATAACAATAATAATGCAAGAAGTATGACAAACGGTACAGGTTATAATGCTGTAAGAACATCTGTAGAAGATGTTGCAAACGGAAATGCCAATATGTCAGCAACAACATGGATTTGGATTATTTTAGCAGTAGCAGCGATTATCATTGTAGCAATGGTTTGGTACTATGCTGTTCAAGATAACAATAGAGACTAAGAATAGTAACAAAAAGTCACTAATTTAGGTTAGTGATTTTTTGTATTATAGTTGTTGAAAAATGTCGAATATTGTTGTGCAAAAAAGATTAGAAAAGCTTGACATGTAAATTAGAGTATGTTAAAATGTGTCTAAATTTGAAATAAGGAGGTGAAGTTATGGATATGAACGAATTGTTAGTTAAGTTTGAACAGATATTAGAAGTAAAATTGAATGAAAAAATTTCAGAAGTAAAGCAAGAAATAGCAGAATTAAAGCAAAATATACAAAGTATAGAAGCAAAACTTGAATTATTTGAATATGATAATGGTACTAGAATTAAGCTGATGAGTAATGCTATTTTGGCGAAAGATGATAAAAATATAGAAATCGACCACAAAATACATAAATTGGAAGAAAAAGTGGAAAGAAATGAATTTTATATTCTAGAGTGTCAAAATGATATTTTTAAGTTACAGCAAAGAGTAAGATAATATTTTTCTGGTATATTTTTACATCTGAGATTAAATTCAAAATCAATATTCTAATAAAAGAGAGTCTATCTATTGTTTTTTGAGGAGAAAATAATAGATAGGCTCTCTTTTTATTATAGTAAAATAAAAAAATTTATTTTTTCCATAAAAAACTATTGACAAAATGAAAATATGGGTATAATATATTAGCAGTCTAAGTTAATGACTGCTAATTTGTTTAAAGGAGTAAAAAATGGCAGAAGATTTAGATAATCGAAAAAAGAGAATTTTACAAGCCATTATTGAAGAATATATTGAAACAGCAGAACCAGTGAGTTCAGGAAATCTTGTGAAAGAGCTAGATTGCAGTAGTGCAACGATTCGTAATGATATGGCAGAACTAGAGCACATCGGTTTTTTGGAAAAAACACATACTTCAAGTGGTAGAGTTCCTTCTCAAAAGGGTTATCGTTACTATGTTGACCAATTAATTCGAGACGATAATTTGACAAAGCAGGAAATTGAAATCATTAAAACAAGATTAGAAACGAAAGTAAATGGCTTGGAAGAATTAGCGAAAATTGCGACAACAACGTTATCTGAAATTACGCATTATACAACACTTAGCGTCGGACCAGATATGAACAAACATACGATTATTGATATTAAGTTTGTTTTGTTGGGAAGCAGAGTTCTGATGGCTGTTATTTTGACAGATTCGGGCATTATTCGAGAATCCGTGATTAAGTTTGATGAAGATTTAGAGCAGGTACAAGTGGATGATTTAACGTATATTTTTAAAAATAAATTAGTTGGGAAACCATTGGAAAAGTTAGAAGGACCTATCGAAGATTTTATTATGGCTGAAGTGAAAACAGGGATTAATGTGATTCAAAAAATCATTGATGAAATCAATAAATTATTGGAACATTCCAAACAACAAGTTTACCTAGAAGGGGCAGGCAAAGTCACTAATATGCCAGAATTTAAAAAAGTAGATGTGGCAAAGGATTTTTTGAATGTGTTAGATGCCAAAGATTTGGTCGCAGATATTTTAAACACAGGAATTGCGGATAATATCAATGTGTATATTGGTTCGGAAACAGAACATGAAGAACTGAAGAATTTTAGTATAGTGACATTTAATCATTTGCTCGAGGATAAAGATATTGGAACCATTGGGATTATTGGACCAACTAGAATGGATTATTCAAAAGTAATTTCTGTGATGAAATATATTAGTAAAAAGTTAAATGAAGATTTTAAAAATGGAAAAATTTAAGAATGTAAGCTTTAGTTACGTAGACATAAAATGTCATGTTAAGAAAACGGGCGAGAGTTTAGATAAAAAATTTAAGATAAAAAGGAGGTTTTAAAGTGGAAGAAGGAAAGGAAGAAAAAGAGGAAGTAGTTTTAGAAGGAAATGTTGAAATTGAAGAAGAAACTACTCAGAAAAGTGAAATGGAAGAATTAGAAGATAGGTATAAAAGATTATTGGCTGAATTTGAAAATTTCAAAAAAAGGAGTTCAAAAGAAAGAGAAACATTATTTAATATGGTTACTGGGGAAGTCATTTTAAAAATGCTTCCAATCATGGATAATTTGGAAAAGGCAGCAGCTGCTAAAACAGAAGACAAAGATTATCAAGAGGGTGTCAACATGGTGGTAAAACAATTTGCTGGCGAACTTGAGAAATTTGGCTTAAAAGAAATTGAAACAATTGGCAAACGTTTTGATCCAGAATTGCATGAAGCGGTTAGCCATATTGACGATAGTGCAAAAGGTGAACAAGAAATTGTGGAAGAATATCGAAAAGGTTATCAAATTGGAAATAAGGTTGTAAGGCATGCACTTGTTGTAGTTGCAAACTAATTTTAAAAATAAACTTCGTCTTACTGCGTTAGACAGCACATCGAAAATCCTCGACGTACTACTTGTACGCTTCCGGTTTTCTCGTTTGTCTGCCTTGTAATACTTGTTTCTTTTTAAAATTTACAATGACAAAATAGAATTATGTTAATAATTAAAAAATTATTATAGATATTTATGCGAAAGATAAAATAAGAAAAGAAAATTAATTAATTTTAGGAGGTTTTTTAACATGGGAAAAATTATAGGAATTGATTTAGGAACAACAAATTCATGTGTTTCTGTTATGGAAGGTGGGGATCCAGTGGTTATCCCCAATAGCGAAGGAAATCGAACAACACCATCTGTTGTGGCATTTTCAAAAAATGGGGAAAGATTAGTGGGACAAATTGCGAAACGTCAAGCTGTTACTAATCCAGAAAATACGGTTATTTCAATTAAAAGAAAAATGGGAACTAGTGAAAAAGTAAAAATCGAAGGAGACGAATTTTCTCCACAAGAAATTTCTGCTATGGTTTTGCAAAAATTAAAAGCAGATGCAGAAAATTATTTAGGTTCAAAAGTAACACAAGCAGTTATCACAGTTCCAGCTTATTTTAGTGATAGCCAAAGACAAGCAACCAAAGATGCTGGTAGAATTGCTGGGTTGGAAGTATTAAGAATTATTAATGAGCCAACAGCGGCTGCTCTTGCTTATGGAATGGACAAAGAAGCACAAGACCAAAAAATCATGATTTATGACTTGGGTGGTGGAACATTTGATGTTTCTATTCTTGAAATTGGAGACGGTGTTTTTGAAGTTTTATCAACCAATGGTAATACTCACTTAGGTGGAGACGATTTTGATAACGCTATAATCGATTATTTAGTTGCAGAGTTCAAAAAATCAAATGGAATTGATTTAAAAGCTGATAAAATGGCAATGCAACGTTTAAAAGAAGCGGCTGAAAAAGCTAAAATCGAGTTATCTGGTATGCAACAAACACAAATTAATTTACCATTTATTACAGCAGATAGCGCAGGACCAAAACATTTGGATATTACTTTAACAAGAGCAAAATTTGAAGAATTAATTCATGATTTAGTAGAAGCAACAGCAGAGCCAGTCAACCAAGCTTTAAAAGATGCAGGAATTAGCGCTGCTCACTTGCATAAAGTTTTATTAGTGGGTGGTTCTACAAGGGTTCCAGCGGTGCAAGAAGTGGTAAAAAGAATTACTGGAAAAGAAGCTGACAAAGGCATTAACCCAGACGAATGTGTTGCAATCGGTGCAGGTATCCAAGGTGGCGTGTTGTCAGGCGATGTCAAAGATTTAGTATTGCTTGATGTCACTCCATTGTCATTGGGTATTGAGACGTATGGTGGCGTATTTACGAAATTAATTGAAAGAAATACAACGATTCCAACCAAGAAATCACAAATTTTCTCAACCGCAGGAGATGGTCAAACATCTGTTGAAGTTCACGTTTTGCAAGGCGAAAGGGAAATGGCAGCTTATAACAAAACATTAGGAAGATTTCAATTGACAGGAATTCCAGCAGCGCCAAGAGGTGTGCCACAAATCGAAGTAACATTTGATATTGATGCCAACGGAATTGTTCACGTTTCTGCGAAAGACCAAGGAACTGGAAATGAGCAAAAAGTTGTTATTACAGCAAGCACGAATTTGTCAGAAGATGATATTAATGATGCGATTAAAGATGCAGAAGCACATGCAGCAGAGGACAAGAAGAGAAAAGAAGAAATTGAGGTCAAAAATAATGCAGAAAGTTTGGTTTATAACAGCGAAAAAACATTAGAGGAATTAGGGGACAAAATTAGTGGCGAAGAAAAAGCGAAAGTAGAAACAGAAATTGACGCAACGAAAAAGGCGCTAGAAACTAACAATGTTGAAACAATCAAAGAAGCAACAGATAAATTAACTAAAGTATTTTATGAATTATCTGAAAAATTGTATTCTCAAGCAGGAACTGCTGCAGGAGCTACATCAGGTGCAACAACAGAAGAAACAACATCTGCCGAAGGCGACAATGTAGTGGATGCAGACTATGAAGTAGAAGATAATGATAACAAAGAATAAGATGGTAGTAGGGCAGAGGTGCAATTCTGCCCTAACCCTTAATTATATCATATTTTTACACAAAAGTCAAGTTTGCTAAAAATTTGGGTATAATAAAAGGTTAGGCATCTGTTTTTACATATATGTAGCATAAATTGTATATATATGTAAGGACAGAAAATATAAAATGAGGTAAAATTTATGGCAGATTATATAAAAGATATCCGACAAAAAATAGGGCATGCTCCCATTTTTTGTCCAGGCAGTGGTGCGATTATTTACCAAAATGAAAAAGTTTTATTGCAAAAACGAGCTGATAATGGAAAATGGTCGATTCATGGTGGAGCTGTGGAGTTGGGCGAAACCTATTTGCAAGGTTTAGAGCGAGAATTGAAAGAAGAAATTAATGTAAAACCAATCAATCCACAGTTAATGGGAATTTATACGGGAAAAAATTTTTATTTTGAATATCCAAATGGGGATAAAATATATGATTCTTTATGTGTTTTTTTAGTGGAAAAGTATGAGGGAAATTTACAAATGGATAATGACGAAGTGGCTGATTTGCAATGGTTTAATTTAGAGAATTTACCAGAGCAATTGGATAATGAAGATGGACTGATTTTACAAGATTTTAAGAAGTTTTTGCAAAATCGAGAAATCATATGTTATTAAGTTTAATTTTGGAGGTCAATTAAAATGGCAGAGAATAAAAGAGATTATTATGAAGTATTAGGCGTCGGTAAAAATGCGACAGATGATGAATTGAAAAAAGCCTATCGAAAATTGGCAAAACAGTATCATCCTGATGCGAACCCAGATAACAAAGAAGAAGCGGAAAAGAAATTTAAAGAAGTCAATGAAGCTTATGAAACTTTGTCTGATAAGCAAAAACGTCAGATGTATGACCAATTTGGTTTTAATGGTCCGCAATATGGCGCGGATCAAGGTGGTGGCTATTATTCTTATGGTTCAGGTTTTGATGGTTTTGGAGGATTTAGTGATTTTGGGGACTTTGGCGATTTAGGAGATATTTTTTCGTCTTTTTTTGGAGGAGGAAGTTCTTCGCGTTCTAGAAATGCAAATGCTCCGAGAAAAGGTGCTGACTTGCGAGTAAATTTGAATATTACATTTGAAGAGGCTTATTTGGGAGTGGAAAAGGAGATTACTTTAAATCGAAATGAAACTTGTAAGTCTTGTAATGGTACTGGTAGTGAAAAAGGTGGCGCACCTGAAACGTGCAGTGTCTGTGGGGGAAAAGGAAAAATCAAGCAAGTAGTTACAACACCATTTGGGCAAATGTCAACACAGAAGGTATGTAGTGTTTGTGGTGGTACAGGAAAAGTCATCAAAAATCCTTGCACAACTTGCCATGGAAAAGGAATTAATAAAAAATCGGTAAAAATTAAAGTGAAAATTCCAGCTGGAATTGATGAAGGGCAGTCAGTTGTTTTGCAAGGAGAAGGAGAGCCGGGTGTGAATGGTGGCCCAAAAGGTAATTTGTACATTGTCATTCATTTGAAGAAACATAGCATTTATACAAGGCAAGGAGAGCATGTTTTTTGTGAGATTCCAATTACAGTGACAGGGGCAACATTGGGGACAGAATTGGAAATTCCAATGGTAGATGGCAGTAAAGAAAAATTTAGAATTCCGGAGGGAACCCAAACAGGAACTCGATTTATGATTAAAAATAAAGGGTTTAAAAGTGTGAATGGAAATTGGAGAGGCGATTTTGTGTTTACAGTAAATGTGCAAATTCCGAAAAAGTTAACAGCAGAGCAAAGAAAATTGATGACAGAGCTTGCCAAAACGATGAATGAGCAACCACCAGTGAAAAAAAGAGGAATTTTTGGATAAAAATTAGAATATTTTGTTTTTCTGGTTTTGGGGCTTGACAAACTGAAAAAAACGTTATATACTATTTAAGTAAATTTTGAAAAATAATAATTTTTAAGATTAATAAATATTTTAAGCGTTAAGGAGGGATAAGAAATGGCACAACCAAAAAGAAGATGGTCAAAAAGAAGAACAGGTTTACGTAGATCAACTTGGCAATTAGAAGATAAAAATTATGGTACATGTTCACATTGTCATGAGACAGTATTACCACATACTGTATGTTCTAATTGTGGGTACTATGATGGAAAAGAAGTCATTGCCAAAAAGGCTGCAAATGAAGATTAATAAAGAAGAGACGAACTAATAGGGTTCGTTTTTTTGTATTTTAAAAAATTTTGATTTTATCTTGTTTTTTTGAAAGAAATGCGATATAATCAATCATTATTAGGAAGAAAGAGAATTTAAGGGGGCGATTTGGAATGTCATATAATTTTAAAGAAGTCGAAAAAAAGTGGCAAAAAAAATGGGACAAAGAAGGTACGTTTGAAGCGAAACAAGATTTTAAAAATCCGAAAAAGTGGTATGGATTAATTGAATTTCCCTATCCTTCTGGACAAGGTTTGCATGTGGGACATCCACGTAGTTATACGGCGCTTGATATTATTGCAAGAAAAAAAAGAATGGAAGGATATAATGTTTTATATCCGATTGGATTTGATGCATTTGGTTTGCCTGCTGAAAATTATGCCATTAAAAATCATATTCATCCTAAAATTACAACAGAAAATAATATCAATCATTTTAGGAAACAATTGAAAGCGTTAGGATTTTCTTTTGACTGGTCAAGAGAAGTCAATACAACGGATCCAAATTATTATAAATGGACGCAATGGATTTTTATTCAGTTGTATAAAAAAGGTTTGGCTTATAAAGCAACTATGCCGATTAATTTTTGTACAGGTTGCAAAGTTGGGCTTGCTAATGAAGAGGTGGTAAATGGCGTTTGTGAAAGATGTGGCAGTCCAGTTGTGCAAAAAGAAAAAAGTCAATGGATGTTAAAAATTACGGAGTATGCGCAAAGATTGATTGAGGATTTAGATGACATTGATTTTTTGGAGAAAATTAAAGCACAACAAAAAAATTGGATTGGTAGAAGTGAGGGGGCAGAAGTTCAATTTAAAATTGATGACACAGACGAGAGTTTGCTGATTTATACAACAAGACCAGATACGATTTTTGGGGCAACTTATATGGTTGTGGCGCCAGAGCATCAATTGATTGAGAAGTTTTCTGACAAAATCAAAAATTTAGACGAGATTAAAACATATCAACAAAAAGCGGCTTTGAAGTCAGATTTTGAGCGTGCCGAATTGAATAAAGAGAAAACGGGCGTGGAAATTCAAGGTTTGAAAGCAGTTAATCCATTAACAGGCGAAAAAATTCCGATTTGGATTTCGGATTATGTGTTGATAACTTATGGAACAGGTGCGATCATGGCGGTTCCTGCGCATGATGATAGAGATTTTGAATTTGCGAAAAAGTTTGGCTTGCCAATTAAACAAGTAATTCAACCAAAAAATGGGGCAATGAAAATCGATTTAGAAAATCAAGCTTTTACGGATGTGGAAGATGGCATTGCCGTGAATTCTGGTTTTATTGATGGACTTTCTGTCAAAGAAGCAATTGCAAAAGTTACTCAATATCTTGAAGAAAATAAAATTGGAACCAAAAAAGTCAATTACAAATTGCGTGATTGGGTATTTTCGCGCCAGAGATATTGGGGAGAACCGATTCCAATGGTGTATTGCGAGGATTGTGGCTGGGTGCCAATTCCTGAGGAAGAGTTGCCACTAAAGTTGCCAGATATTGAGGATTATGAACCGAGCGAAAATGGCGAGTCTCCACTTGCAAAACAATTAGATTGGATACAAACAAAGTGCCCACATTGTGGAAAAGCGGCAAAACGTGAAACAGATACTATGCCTCAATGGGCGGGTTCGTCATGGTATTTCTTGCGTTATATGGATCCACATAATAACGATGCATTGGCGTCTAAAGAAGCATTGGAATATTGGTCTCCGATTGACTGGTATAATGGCGGAATGGAACATACGACACTGCATTTGTTGTATTCGAGATTTTGGCATAAATTTTTGTATGATATTGGCGTTGTGCCAACTAAAGAACCATATCAAAAACGTACTTCCCATGGCATGATTTTGGGAACCAATGGCGAAAAAATGTCAAAGTCAAAGGGAAACGTGATTAATCCAGATGATATTATTGAAGAATTTGGAGCAGATACGTTCCGTGTTTATGAGATGTTTATGGGACCTTTTGACCAAGTGGCAGCTTGGTCTATGGAAAGCATTCGTGGTTGTGGCAAGTTTTTGGACCGAGTTTGGAACTTGAAAGACATGTTGGTGGAGGATGAAAATTATTTGCCAGAACATGAAAAAATGATGCATAAGGCGATAAAAAAAGTCAGCAGTGATATTGAGGAAATGAAGTTTAATACAGCGATTGCGACATTTATGACAATGGTAAATGAATTTTACAAAGATAAAAAATTGTCAAAAGGAGAATATAAAACTTTTTTGCAATTGCTAAATCCATTTGCGCCACATATGACAGAGGAATTGTTTGAAGAAATTGGTCAAACGAAAACGATTTCTGAAATGTCTTGGCCAACGTATGACGAGGCAAAAACGGTGGATGACGAAATTCAAATTCCAATTCAAGTCAATGGCAAATTGAAAACAACGATTATGGTTTCAAAAGATTTGGCGGAAGAAGAAATCAAGAAAGCTGTTCATGAAAATGAAATTATTTGCAAAAATCTAGAAGGAAAAACGATTGTAAAAGAAATTTATGTGAATGGGAAAATTTATAATATTGTAATTAAGTAGTTTTGGGGCATGGGATTACCCATGCTTTATATTTTGTTAAATGATATTTATGAATTTTTCCGTTCTCCCCATTCTAAAAATTATACCAAAATCAAAGATTTTGATAATTTTTGAACGGTCCCCACAAGTCACTTCAAAATTAATAAATATCATTTAGAGAAAAAGAGAAAGGAATACAAAATGCGAATTCGTAGAAGAAAATGGGCCAAACAGGAATTAGAAGAAGCAAAATTTTACATAGATAATCCAAGTATTTATAAAAATAAGTGGCAAGGACAATTTTCCAAAAGTCAACCACTTCATGTGGAGTTTGGTTGTGGAAAAGGAAATTTTATTGCGAATTTGGCAGTAAAGCATCCCAATATCAATTACATTGCGGTGGATATGATAGAAGCAATGCTGGGGCTTTCAAAAAGGAATATTGAACAAGCATATGAAGAACAAAATCCTGAAAATTTATTTTTAATTCGTGCAAATATAGAAAGGATTTTGGAAGTTTTTGGCGAAAAAGATACAGTGGATAGAATTTATATTAATTTTTGTAATCCATGGCCACGCGGAAAACATAACAAAAGGCGTTTGACACATACAAAGCAGCTTGAAAATTATAAAATTTTCTTGAAAAAAGGTGGGGAAATTTATTTTAAGACAGATAATGAAGAATTATTTGAAGCGAGTTTGGAGTATTTGAAAAACAGTGGATTTGAAGTGATTGCTCAGACAACGAATTTGCACAAAACCCCAATTTTTGAAGAAAATATTGTAACAGAGCATGAAAAAATGTTTTCTGAAGAAGGGATTGCAATAAAAGCATTGATTGCAAAATGGTAAAAAGTTATATTTTAATTTTATTTTAAGGTTTGGAAGGTACAATCAATGAGAAATGGAGTGAAGGAGGAAAAGGCTTTGATTGAAGTAAAAAATGTTACGAAACAATATGGCGATTTTTTTGCAGTAAGAAATATTAATTTCGAGATAAAAGAAGGAGAAATTGTAGGTTTTTTAGGAAGAAATGGAGCAGGAAAATCGACCACGATGAATATGATAACAGGTTTTATTGAGCCAACAAGTGGGCAAATTTTAGTTGGAGGTTTTGATGTTGACAAAAAGCCAAAAAAAGTCAAAAGGCAAATTGGTTATATGCCAGAGGGAACGCCATTGTATTCTGATTTGACCGTCAAAGAATTTGTGAATTATATGGCGGATTTGAAAATGATTCCAAGGAAGGAGAAAAAAGCTGCTGTTGAAAAAGCGATTAAAAGTACAGGCTTAGAAAGCGTGCAAAACAATTTAACGAAAATTCTATCAAGAGGTTATAAGCAAAGAGTGAGTATGGCAGGAGCGATTGTTGGCGATCCGAAAATTTTGATTTTGGATGAGCCAACTGTGGGGCTGGATCCAAAACAAGTGATTGAAATACGTGAATTAATCAAGTCTTTTGGAAAAGACCATACCGTTATTTTGAGTTCTCATATTTTGTCTGAAATTAGCCAAATTTGTGAAAAAGTGATTATTATTGATAAAGGCGAAATTGTGGCAGTGGATACACCTGAGAACTTGGAGAAATTGTCAGAAAAAGACCAAATAATTACAATTGTAGTGGAAGAAACAGAAGAAAAACAGTTGCCTTCGATTCATGAAGAAATTCAAGCCATTAAGGATATTACTTTTGTGGAAGAAAAAGAAGACGGAAGCAAAGAATATAGCATTGTTGCAGAAAATGGGCAAGACATTCGAAAAGAAATTTCAACCACTTGTGCTAAATCCAATATTATTATTTTGGAGATGAAGCAGCAAGAAGTTTCTTTAGAAGATGCGTTTGTGAAGTTAATTGAAGATAGACCAGAGTATAGTCAAAAAGAGATTAAAAAAATTCAGTATGAAAAGGAAATTCAAGAATTAAGAGAAGACAAATCAGCCAAAAAGGAACAAAAACAGGCTAAAAAAGAGGAAAAAGCAGCGAAAAAAGCTGAAAAGAATAAAGGAGGAAATAAGTAATGTTTGCCGTAATGAAAAAAGAATTAAAAAGTTATCTTTTATCTCCAACAGGCTATGTGTTTATTGGTATATTTTTATTGTTATTTAGTGTGTTTTTCTATATTTCAATATTTAGTTATCAATCTTTAAATTTTGAAAATTTATTTTATAATGGGGCAACTATTTTGACATTTGTGGCTCCAGTTTTGACAATGGGAATGTTTTCGGCAGAAAGAAAATCTGGAACAGAACAACTATTGCTGACAGCGCCAAGAAGTTTAACAGCGATTGTGTTTGGAAAATTGTTGGCAGCAGGAATTGTTTTGGTGGTAACAGAGGCTTTGACATTTGTTTATTTTGCAATTTTAAAATATTTTGGGGACCCATCCTTAAAAGTGGCAATTAGCACATTATTTGGATTTTTGTTGCTAAGTGTAGCCTATCTTTCTTTTGGAATGTTTGCTTCTTCCATTACAGAAAGCCAAATTGTAGCTTATTTTGTGACAACTGGTGTATTTTTGTTAATGTGGTTTTTACCACAAATGGCAAGTTCATTGCAAATTTTTTCCTTGATTGCCATGTTTGATAAATTTCCAGCAGGCTTGATTTCTGTTTCTGAAATCATTACGTATGTGTCATTTTCAGTGTTATTTATATTATTGACAATTATTGTATTGCAAAGAAGAAAAAGTGTGAAGTAGGAGGGGAGAAAATGAGTGAGCAAGAAAAAACAGAAATTAAGTTTTCTGAGAAATTTTCTTTGAAAATGAGAAAAATATTTATTTCAAGTAGGTGGCTGACATTATTGTTAGTGCTTGTATTAATTGGGGCTTTTGTTGGTTTAAATGTTTGGGTTAATACATTGGAGTTGCCTGAAATTGACGTGACTGCTAATAAAATTTATACACTTTCAGAAACCTCTAAAAAAGCATTGGAGTCAATCGACCAAGAGATTAAGTTGTATCTTTTTGGAATTGAGGAAGAAAATTCTGTTGTAGGACTTGTAAAGCAGTATTGCGAGGCAAATGATAAAATTTCTTATGAGATGTTGTCTAGTGAAAGCAATTTAGAAAAAGTGCAAGAATTTGAATTAGAAGATGGTTATCCGATTGTTGTGGTAGAATCTGGTAACAGCAAAAAAATTATTGATACAAGGTCAGAGTTTACCAGTTATGATTATACAACTTATGCTCAAATTGATACAACAGAGCAAACTTTAACAAATTCTATTTTGAGTTTAGGGACAGAAAATAAGCCTAAAGTATATTTTGTACAAGGGCATGAAGAATTTGCGATTAGTACCGAAGAAGGGATGCAAGCTGAATTGGGTGTTTTGTCAACCTATTTGAAAAATGAAGCTTTTGATATTTCCAATATAAATTTAATTACAACAGGAAGTGTGCCAGATGATTGTAACGTTTTAGCGATTATTTCTCCAACAACAGATTTTTTAGAAAATGAAGCAAATGCTGTGATGGATTATATTGGCAAAGGTGGAAATTTGTTTGTAACGCAAGATGTGGTTAGTCAAAGTGCGACTTTTCCAAATTTGCAAAAAATATTAGATATTTATGGCGTAAGTTTTGAAAATGGTTATATTTTTGAGACAAATAGCAATTATATGGCAGCCAATTATCCTTATGTTTTTATTCCGCAAATTTCAAGCACAAATGAGATTACGGCTGATATTGCGACAGATAGTCGTATATGGCTTGCGTATAGCCAAAAATTGAATTTTAAGTCAGATGAAGAATTGCAGAATTTGAAAGTAACCAAAGAGGAATTGCTTGGAACAACAGAAAATGCCATGTTTATTACAGATTTTTCAACGAATTTGGCAAACGCAACTTCAACGGCGCAAACAGGTCATTTTACAGTTTCTGCTTTAATGACAAAAACAATTGCGGAAGGTTCCGAGGAACAGGCAACAGAAGAAGGAGAAGAAGCTAATCCAGAAGAAAAATCAGATAAAATTGAATCCAAAATGGTTATTGCTGGAAATGGTAGATTTTTTGCAGATTATATTGTAGAAGAATTAGATCGACAATATCCAATTTCTTATATAGAAAGCAATAAAGATTTTGCTATTAATAGTATTGCGTATTTGTCTGAAAAAGAAAATACGTTGACGATTCGAAAAGATATGTCAGGAACTTCTTATGTATTTACTGCAACAGAAAATCAAAATAGAGTAGTTTTGGCAATTATTTTTACGATTCCGATTGTGATTATTTTAGTTGGCATTCTTATTTGGAGACATAGAAAAAAGAGAAAATAGAAAAATTTTATGAAAAATGACTTGCATTATTTTTATATATTGTGTATAATAATAAAGTAAGTCAAAAATAGGGGTATAGTGTTAATGGTAGCACATCGGTCTCCAAAACCGCCTGTGAGGGTTCGAATCCTTCTACCCCTGCCAAACTTCCCTAAAATGAACAATGCTCAGTTTTGAGGGAAGTTTTTTTATAAGGTTTTAGAGAAAAGATATAATTTTTAATAATTTTATTGAGGTTTTTGTTGGAGGATTGGGAGGTCCACAATGAAAAATAAAATAGGAATTATTGTTATGTCTTTTATTTTTTTGCTGGTTGCAAAATCCTATGTGTTTGCATTGGAAAATGTAGACAATGAGGTTTGGGAAGTCAAAGAAAAAATCGAGGAAATAGAAGAAAACCAAGTGCCAGATGAAATCCAAGTAGAGAAATTAGAAGAAAATATCCAAATTAAGAATGAGATAGAAAATTTAGAAGTGAAAGGTTTTATTGAAACGATAGGGCAAAGTTTTATCGATTGTCCAAGTAGTCAGGCGACATTTGTGAAACCAGCTCAAAGCCAGATAGAAATTGTTGGTTGGGCAGTATCGAATGATGCGCAAGCGACAGTTCGAATTTTACTAGACGGAACAATATTAGGCAATTGTAGTAGAATAAAAAGAGGAGATGTGGATGTGATTATCTCCCCAGCGTATGGTGGAGTAGAACTGACGCCTAATGCTGGATTTTGCTATACGATGGATAGCAATGGAATAGCAAATGGAAATCATAAAATTACAGTACAGCAATTGTCGAGATATGGAGAAATCATTAGTATAAGTGAAGTCGAAATTAAGATTGAAAATCAGAAATATCAAGGGAGGATGTATATTGATTTTCCGAATGCTCAAGATATTTTTGTGAAACCAGATGACAACAAAATTGAAATTTCTGGTTGGGCAGTATCGAATGATGCGCAAGCGATGGTGCGTGTTTTGCTGGATAGAAAGGTACTTGGCAATTGTAGTAGAAGCAAAAGAGATGATATTGATAGGTTAATTTCTCCAGAATATGGTGGAACAATCCTTTCGCCAAATGCAGGTTTTTGCTATATTTTAGATACTCATGGTGTGACACCTGGAAATCACATCATAACTGTGCAAGAGCTGTCGAGATATGGAGAATTGATTACAGAAAGGGAAGTTCAACTTCAAATACAAAATCGAAAATATCAAGGGAGAATGTACATTGATTCTCCAAATACTCAAGATATTTTTATAAAGCCAGATGATGACAAGATTGAAATTTCTGGTTGGGCAGTTTCAAATGATGAACAAGCAACGATTGAAATTTCAGTTGATGGAAATAAACTTGGAAATGCGAATCGAACTTTAAGGCAAGATGTGGATATTTTAATAGCACCAGAATATGGCGGAAAAGAAAAAACACCAAAGGCTGGGTTTGAGTTTGAGATGGATATTACTCAAATATTGGCGGGAAATCATAGAATTACAGTACAACAAGTGTCTAGATATGGTGAAATGATTAGTATTTTAGAAGTTTATGTAAGGGTACAAAATAAACAATATCAAGGAACCATGTATGTGGAGAAACCACAACAATCTACGGAATTGGTAAAGCAAGAAGTCAATATGATGGAGATTCAAGGTTGGGCAGTATCAGATGATCGAGATGCGAGGATTCGAATTTTACTCGATGGAACCGTTTTAGAAAATAATTGTAGTAGAGTGCAAAGAGACGATGTGGACAGGATTATTTCGCCCCAGTATGGTGGTGTGTATAATACACCAAATGCGGGCTTTTATAAACAAATCGATATTACGCATTTAGCCATTGGAATGCATGTTTTGCGAATTGAGGAAATTTCAAGGTTTGGAGACTTGATTGCAGTTTCAGAAAGGAATATTAAGACAAGGAATAAACAATATTTAGGGGAAATGTGTTTGGATACGCCACGCAATGGAACTTCCATAAAAGTAGGTTCAAATTTGATTGTAGATGGCTGGGCAGTTGCACAAGATGAAACAGCGAGTATTGAAATTTATGTTGATGGAAACTGGAGAGCGAGTGCAGAGCGCTATTATAGACCTGATGTTGTATATTTTATGAACAAATATGATGGAAAAACAGTCAATGCAGGTTTTGGTAAGCTTATTAGTACAACAGGAATGTCGATTGGCACACATACCGTTACCGTTTATGAGAAATCACGATATGGGGATATAATTGGTGGAGTTGGGGCAACATTTGTGGTTTATACAGATGTTGTAGTCAATCCAACCAATCCAAGTACAAATTCTAATAACAATTCTTTACCTAATACAGCTCCAGTTGTCAATAATACCAATGTTTCTGGTAGCAAAGGAATTGATGTGTCGCAATTTCAAGGGGCGATTAATTGGAAAAGTGTAGCAGGAAGCGGAATAAAATATGCCATGATACGAGCGGGGTATCGAGGCTATGGCAATGGCGGCTTGGCAGAAGATACGAAATTTAAGAAGAATTTTGGAGAGGCTGTGGCAAATGGCTTGAAAGTTGGTGTGTATTTTTACTCAGCTGCGATTAATAGTACAGAAGCGAAAAAAGATGCCGAATATGTAATCAATCTTTTGCGAAAATATGGTTATCAAAATCAAGTATCAATGCCGATTGCGATTGATTTGGAACTGGTTTCAGGTGTCAATACAAGAGATAAAAATTTAAGCAAACAAGTTCGTACCAGTATTGCTAATACTTTTTGCCAAACAATTACAAGTTATGGCTATACGCCAATGGTATATGCGTGCAAATCATTTTTAAATGATAATTTATATGCCAATCAAATTCCATATGATATTTGGGTGGCTCAATATAACTCGAAATGCACGTATAATGGCAGATATACAATTTGGCAATATACCAGTTCAGGAAAAGTTTCAGGGATTAATGGGAATGTTGATTGCAATATTTGTTATAAAAGTTACTAAATTTTCTAAAAAACTATTGCAAAAGGTGTAAAAATGTGGTAAAATAGAAACAAGATAATAAAAAAGGAGAGATTTATCATGAATAAAATAATGAAAATAATGAGTATAGTAGCAATGATGATACTAGTAATTTGTATGTCAAATTCTGTTCAAGCGTACAATAATGAGGATGTGATTTCTTATATTACAAGAGCACATACAGTCAATGGAAGGACACTTCAAATTACAGAACCAGTTGCCCAAAGATTAACTCAATTTTTGAAGGATAACCCTGTAACAGATGCAAAAGCGGATATTATTATTGCTAAATTAGAAGAGGCAAAAGCAGTATTAGCTACTTCTAATTCAAGTACTTTAGAAGGAGTTGATAATGCCATTAAAGCAGAAGTTATCAGATTAGTCAAAGAAGCTGGAAAGGAAGCTGGATTAAACATTGAAGTAGATACAGTTAATAATATTGTTACTGTAAAAGACTTGAAAGGAAATGTAATTGTTAGTGGGAAATCATATGCACAATATTTTGTAAGAAATAACAATACAAATACAGGAAATACGGCTAAACCAGGTACTTCAACTTCTACCAATGGAGGAACTTCAGTTGTAGTAAATAACAATAATAAGAATATCAATAATAACGGTAATGGAACAAAATTAGTTTATACAGGAAATGATTTTTCAGTTGTAACAAAAACGATACTAGCAATAGTTGCCATGGCTAGCATAGGTGTGGTAGTAAAAAAATATGCAAAATAAGAGAATAAAAAATGGACTAAAAGCAACTATCTTTTCATTAATAGTTGCTTTTTTAATCATTATTTTTATTGGTATGGTATCGATTAAGTTGGGAAAAGAAAAATTTCTGTTGGCAACTGATTTAATTGATGTTATTACAATTGCTGAAACAAAAGAAGAGGAAAAAATAGCACCTGTTTTGCAGCAGATTTCACAAGAAGAGCCAAATAATGAAAGTGCAATTTTAACGAATTGTCCAAGTTATGGAGAAAATTATGCTACCTTAAAAATTGAAAGTATTGGAGTGGAGCTTCCTATTTATTATGGAAAAACGCTAGATTTGCTAAAGAAGGGAATCGGGCATGATAATGATTCGTATTTTCCGGGAGAAGGAGGAAGTGTTATTTTGATGGGACATAATTTTGGTCGTTTTTTGGCGAATTTGCCGAAAGTAAAAGTAGGCGACCAAATTCAAGTTACAACGAATTATGGCGAATTTCATTACACAGTATATGATGCCCAAGTTGTGAATGAAAATGAAGTAGATAAAGTGCCAATTCAGGAAGCAGAAGAAAGATTGATGATTTACACTTGTTGGCCAATTAATAATATTGGGTATGCAACAGAACGATATGTCGTGTATGCAAAGTAAAAGGAGAATGTATGAAAGTATTAAAAAAAGGAATGGATATTGTAATAGCATTTTTAGTGACTTTATTAATCATAGCTACTTTTTCAGTTGTTATGTTGTCTCACACGATTTTGCAAAAGGATTATATTTTTTCTAAATTAGAAGAAATTGATTATTACCAAAAAGTAGGAACGAATATCAAAAATGGATTTGAAAATTATCAGTATCAATCGGGATTGCCAGCAGATATTTTTGAAAATTTGTATGCAGAAGATGTTTTGAAAGCAGATATTAATTCGTTTGTCAATTGTTTATATGAGGGAGGCGAAATTCAAAATAGCTCTGATGAGGTGCGAACCAGAATTAAGGGAAATATTCAACAATACTTGAGTGAAAATAATATAACTTTGAAAGACGAGGAACAAAAGAATATAGAAGATTTTGAGAATTTAATTGTTCAGGTTTATGAAAATGAAATTAGTTCTATGGCAGGTTATATCAAGCAAATTCCAAATATTTTAGCACAGATAAATGAAGGATTAAAAACGGTACAAATTGGACTAATTGTGGCACTTGTATTTTTGGTATTAATTGATTTATTATTGCATATAAGGGAATGGAGTGGGCTTATAAATTGTCTAGGAATAGCGATGGTTGCTTCTGGAGTTCTTTTGTTTTTGTTTCAAAGGATGATTCATAAATATGTAGATATTAACAATATTTTATTGTTGAACCAGAGCTTTAGCGATTTTGTCAAATATATTATTTCTAATGTGCTTGACCAATATAGAATGTATGGAATGGCGTTTGCTGGAATGGGTGTTGTTGGAATTGTTTGGAGTAATTTTTGGAAAAAAGTGGAAGATTAATCGAAAAGAGGCTGTAAAAATAGAGTTTTTTACAGTTCTTTTTTTGTGTTGAAAAGTTGAGAAAAATCAAAAAAATAGATTGACAAAAGAACGAATGTTTGATAAAATAGAGATGATAAAATTGAAGGGGGCAATTATGAACGACAAAATTATAATAAAAAATGCAAAAGAACATAATTTGAAAAATATAAGCATCCAAATTCCAAAAGATAAAATGGTCGTGATTACAGGGCTTTCTGGTTCGGGAAAATCTTCCCTTGCTTTTGATACTATTTATGCAGAAGGACAGAGAAGATATGTAGAAAGTTTGTCTTCCTATGCAAGACAATTTTTGGGCATGATGGAAAAGCCAAATGTTGAATCAATTGAAGGACTTTCGCCAGCGATTTCGATTGACCAAAAAACAACTTCTAAAAATCCACGTTCGACAGTTGGTACCGTTACTGAAATCTATGATTATATACGTTTGTTATATGCTAGAATTGGTGTGCCATATTGTCCGAGTTGTGGAAAAAAAATAGAGAAACAAACACTTGACCAAATTGTAGATAATGTGTTAGAGCATGAAGAAGGAACGAAAATTCAAATTTTGTCTCCGATTATTCGAGCCAAAAAAGGAGAGTATGTAAAACTTCTAGAAAAGATGCAAAAAGAAGGATTTGTGCGTGTTCGCATTGATGGTGAAATGTTTGAGTTAACGGATGACATTGAAATGGACCGAAATAAAAAACATAACATTGATATTGTGGTAGACAGACTTGTTGTCAAAGAAGATATTCGAAATCGTTTGGCGGAATCTATTGAAACAGCAATGCGCCATAGTGATAATTTAATAAAAGTAGATTTTGTAGGAGAAGGAGAAAAATTATATAGTGGCAATTATGCTTGTCCAGATTGTGGGGTTAGTTTTGAAGAATTGACGCCACGTATGTTTTCTTTTAACAATCCTATGGGAGCATGCCCAGAATGCACAGGGATTGGTTATTTGATGAGAATGGATGAAGATTTAATCATTCCTGATAAAAGTAAAACGTTATACGATGGTGTCAAAGCTTTTGGTTCAAGCAATATGAAACGTGGAGATACTATGGCTAAGATGTATTTTGAGAGCATTGCGAAACATTATGGCGTAGATATCAAAAAGCCAATCAAAAAGTTACCACGTGATTTTTTAGAGAAAATTTTATATGGAACAGGTGACGAAGAAATTGATTTTGAATATACTTCTACAGCTGGGACAAGGAAATTTACGACTCCATTTGAAGGTGTTCTTCCTACTTTGGATAGGCGTTATCGAGAAACGAAATCAGATGGTATGCGCCATTTTTACGAAATGTATATGAGCGAAAGTCTATGCCGTTGTTGTCATGGTGCAAGGCTAAAAAAAGAAGTTTTGTCTGTTAAAGTGGGGGATAAAAATATTAATGAGTTGACAGATATGCCAATTCATAAAGTGAAAGATTACTTGGGAAATCTTGAATTGACGTCAAAAGAAAAAATGATTGCAGAATTGATTTTTAGAGAATTGACAGCTAGATTGCAATTTTTGATTGATGTTGGTTTGGAGTATTTAACGTTATCTAGAAGTAGCGGAACTTTGTCTGGTGGAGAAGCTCAACGTATTCGTTTGGCGACACAAATTGGTTCAGGGCTTTCAGGTGTTTTGTATATTTTAGATGAACCAAGTATTGGTTTGCATCAAAGAGATAACGATAAATTATTGGAAACTTTGAAAAAATTGCGTGATTTAGGAAATACATTGATTGTGGTAGAACATGATGAAGACACCATGTATGCAGCAGACCAAATTATAGATATTGGACCTGGTGCTGGTGTGCATGGTGGAAATGTTGTTGCCCAGCGGAACAGCAGAAGAAATCAAGTTGATTTCAGAATCTGTGACAGGGCAATATTTGAGTGGAAGAAAGAAAATCAGTGTGCCAAAAACAAGAAGAAAAGCAAGTCCAGGCAAGTTTTTGGAGATTATTGGGGCAACAGAACATAATTTAAAAAATGTGAATGTGAAAATTCCACTAGGCGTTTTTAATTGTGTAACAGGTGTTTCAGGTTCTGGAAAGTCAACATTAGTCAATGCAATTTTATATAAATATTTAGCGAAAGAAATTAACAAATCCAATGAAAAACCTGGAAAGTGCGAAAAAATAAATGGTGTTTCTAATATTGATAAAATCATTAATATTGACCAATCACCAATTGGAAGGACGCCACGTTCTAATCCAGCAACATACACAGGAGTTTTTGATATTATTCGTGATATTTTTGCAGGTACCAATGAAGCAAAAATGCGTGGCTATCAAAAAGGAAGATTTAGTTTTAACGTGGCTGGCGGACGTTGCGAGGCTTGCCAAGGGGATGGCGTTGTTCGTATTGGAATGAATTTTTTACCGGATATTTATGTTCCTTGTGAAATTTGCAATGGAACGCGTTATAATCGTGAAACTTTAGAGGTAAAATATAAAGGAAAAAGCATTTCAGATGTGCTGGATATGACGGTTGAAGAAGCATTGGAATTTTTTAGCAATATTCCACGTATTCGTGATAAAGTGCAAACGTTGTTTGATGTGGGGCTTGGCTATATTAAGCTGGGACAGCCTTCTACAACGCTTTCAGGTGGTGAGGCGCAACGTGTCAAATTAGCAACAGAATTATCCAAAAGAGCAACAGGAAAAACGTTGTATATTTTAGATGAGCCAACGACAGGACTTCATATTGATGATGTTCACAGATTGGTTGATATTTTACAAAGACTTGTAGATCATGGAAACACGATTGTTGTGATTGAACATAATTTGGATTTGATTAAAACAGCAGACCATATTATTGATTTAGGTCCAGAAGGCGGAGATAAAGGTGGCGAAGTAATTGCGATTGGGACGCCAGAGCAAATTGTCAGAAATGATAAGTCGCATACAGGAAAGTTTTTGAAGAAATATTTGGATAGATTATAATGTAAAAAGGATATAAAAAACTCAATATATTGCGTGAGAAATTTGGGGGCTTTGCCCCAAATTTCGCTCGCTTTTTTTTGAGAATTTAGATTTTTTTACATCTCCTTATTTTTTACAATTCTACTACCAAGTTGAGAAATCACTTTGCGAGAGGCTTGATTGGCTAAATCGAAAGTGGTTTTAACCCAAGCAGAAGTAATTTTTTGGGTATAAGCATACTCTCGTAAAACAGTGGAAAAGAAAGCATCGCCAGCTCCAGACGTGTCGGTAGCTTGTATCATTTTGGAAGGCTTTAAATCTATTGTTTTGGTAAGATTATCTTCTTTAAAAGTAAAATTAGCGCCTTTTTTTCCTTTTGTCAAAATAAGCAAGTCTAGCTTAAATCTTTCCAAAAGCTCGGTTTCATTTTGGATTTGTAATCTTTCAAAAAGAAGTTCTGTTACACTATCATTCATCTGAACAAAATCAGCTAACTCCAAAAATTGGGTTAAGTATTGCTTGGTAAAATGTTCAAAAAATCGAATATGCCCAAAATCAAGACAGATTTTTTTAGGAGTTGTGATATTGTTAATAAATTTTAAATTAATAGGTAAAAATTTATCTAAAATAACATATAACATTTTGTCGTTTAGCCCTGAGGGCAAATTTACAGGCAAATGTTCTGAAAAATTCATGGTACATTTTAACGTGATTGGATCATACCAAACATGCAAAACAGAGTTGTCATTCAGTTTGGAACTTGGAATGATGACATTCATAATATTCGTAGATTTTTTTTCTATTATAATATGCTTTGTGTTGATGCCAGCATTTTTTAAAGATTGAATGGCAATTTTGCCTTCTACATCATTACCGCAGGACCCAATAGCATAGCATTTTTCCCCCATCAGTGCAAGGTTGTAAAGGTCGTTCCAATTGCAACCACCACCATCTTGTTTGATTAGTTCTAGGTTATCATTATAAATATTATCCAAAATAAGGTCTCCATGAGAAATAAATATTTTTTCTGTTGCCATGTCAAAATCCTCCTTTTATAGTAAGATTATAGCGCATTTTATCATTTTTTGCAAGCTTTTAAATCAACATAAAACAAAAACTTTACTTTTATGGGAAATTATGGTATAATATCAATAATTTGATAAATTTTAGAAAGGTAAAATGAAAGATGAGTGAAAAAATGGAGCAAGAAATACAAGAACAAAAGCAAAATTCAATGAAACGATTGAATAAATATGCAAGTGTTATTAATTTTGTGCTAACAGACTATAATCGAAAAAGTACAGATGAAACTATGATGATAAAAAGTTTTAGAAAGTCTGATGTTGAGTCAACAAATCGCAAGACACACAGTGAAAATTTGGAAACAATTGCTGGATTTTTGGCAGAGCAAATTGGTTTGAATGTTCCAGTTGTGAAATTAATGGCAAAGCACCATGACATTGGTCATACTTTTTTAGGGCATAGTGGCGAATGGTGGCTTTCTGAAATCAAGAAAAATTTAGGGTTAGGTTACTATGTGCATAATAGTTTGGGCGTTAGGGATTTGCTTTATACCAATCAAGTCACAGACGAAATCAAGAAAGCGCTTTATGAGGTGTATGCAGATAATAGGGAAAAAACGGAAGACGATATTGAAAAAGTTTGCGAAGATTTGTGGATTATTTTTGATGGAATTAATTCGCATAATGGCGAGCTTTCGGAGTCAAAGTACGTACCTAATAAAGCGAAAACAAAATCAGATTTTGAGCAAGAATTAATGATGTGCCATGTAAAAGAAGGATATGATAGAAAGTTAATTCCAGGTACGACAGAAGCTTGTCTGATGAGAATTTGTGATAAAATATCATATATCCCGTATGATATGGTAGATGGTTTGCGTGAGGGCATGATTGACCGTTTAGACGAGGAATATATGAATATATTGGTTCCTATTTTAATGAGTGATGGAAAAATGACGCCAGAAGAAGCGATTTTGTATGTTAATTCTTGTGCAACAAAGCAAAAATATCATGAATTGGCCCATAAGTTACAAGTCATTTTTATGAAAGATGTGGCTCGTAATAGTAGTCAAGAAAAAATTGCGATGTCTGAGAAGATGTCAGAAAGAATGCACAAATTAAGAGATATTAATAATAAAAAGATTGTGAATTATGTTTTAATGCAGGAGGACCATGAAGTGTATCCAAAGGCGTTAGAAGAACTGATGGAAGAGTGTAGCCAGATTATTTTAAAAGAGAAAATTTTAGAACGATTAAATGGTGCCAATAGGGATATGAGATTAAGTGAAGAATTGGTAGAAAAATATAAAGATACGCCATATTTGAATTTTGTGAAATATATTGCTAGGACCAATCATGAGGATTTTGAATGGACACAAAATATGATTGAGCAGGCACAAAAACAGGCAGCAGAAGACGAATTAGCAGAAGGTTTGGAAGTCGCAAAAGGCAATCAAACAGTTAGCTTTGTGAAAGGACAAGAAAAAAGAGCACGTAGAGTTCGTTCCTATGCCAAAGTTTATGAAGAGCAAATAAAGCCTTTGAGGGAAAAAAATTATGTGTGTGATGAAAAAGATTTTAACAAAATGAAGGAATTTCAAAAAGTTCATTCTGTACCGAAATTATATCCCAATATGGAAGAGAGCATGAGTTTGGAATTTGGAGCAAAATATTTGGCGAGCTTGAGTGATATGGAGTTTATGGATTTATTAAAAGCCACAGGAAAAGTAAATCAGAAACAGTTTAAGAGCTTGACACGAAAATATAAAGAAATTGATTTGCCAAAGGAATATATGACACATGGTCAATGGGATAAAATTTCAGTAGAACAAAGTTTAGCAACACAGGGATTAGAAGATGCCAAATAATGATTTATAGTAACAAATTCCGATGTATTTTGCATCGGAATTTTCAAATTCTAAATTCATAAAAATTAAATTTATTGATTGACGGTCTCTAAAATATCTAACAATTCTTGACTTGCAGTTGCTGCATGAAATCCACTTTTGTCACAAATGCATGCTCCTGCCATTTGGCAAAGAAAAAGTCCGAGGTGCATAATCCCAAGGTTTATCATTTCTGTAAACAGTTCCATGAATTCTGCCAGAGGCAAGGAATGCAAGCGATACGCAAACAGCTCCAAACTTTCGCATATGAGTGGAATAGGCTTGCATTTTTTGTATGTAACATAAATTATTTTTTCCTTCAATCGTGTATAAGGCATTTTCAGTTGAGATATTGGTAACTGAAATTTTGGTATCATTTAAATAGGCACCTGTTTCATCAGCCCAGTAAAATTCGTTGATACGAGGCAGACTAATCACACTTGCAATTGTTTTTCCATTTTTAACACAGGCAATTTGAATGCCCCAAAGAGGCAAGCCGTTTGCAAAATTGATGGTCCCGTCAATTGGGTCAATAATAAAACAATTCTCAGTGATTTCGTTTTCATGGTTAAATTCTTCGCTGACAATGGCAAAATCAGGATAATTACGTTTAATTTCTTGAATGAGAAATTGCTCGATTTCTAAGTCTAAACTGGTCACTAAATCGGTTTCGTTTCCTTTTTGGTTTACAATAAAATCTTTTTTTGAAATTTCAATGGCTTGTTTTATAATATTTTTTAAAAAATCTATTTCTTTCATAATTGTAATCCTTTCTTAAATTAATTATATCATAGTGCAAGTAAATTAACAAGAAAAAATTAGTAAAATTGAAATATATAACTTTTAAGTAAATTGTGGGGACCATTTAAAATTTCTCAAAACTTGAAAAGCTTTGTTAGAAATTTTAGAATGGGGATACGTAAAAAGTTATATATTTCGAAAATACTAAAAAAGTTAAAAAAATAATTGACTTATTTTACATAATATGGTATAATAAAAATGTATTTTTTCAAAGGACAAGAATGCAATCTTGCATTAAGCTAAAAATCTTAAGGAAATTCAAATGTACATTTTTTCAGAAAAAAATCAAAAAAGTTACCAAAGAAATGAAATTAAGTAATATTATTAATAGGGAGGAAAAAATGAAAAAAGTATTAAAAAATAATACTGGTGTTACTTTGGTAGGACTGATGCTAAGCGTTTTTTTGATGATATTTGCTATGGGATTGTCAATGAGTACAGGGCTTTGGCAACAAATTATGGGAGTTGCAGATTCGGTAAGCTTTGCACAAGTACAAGAGGAAATTGAGATGGAAATTGTATGCTTGGAAATGGATTATTTTTTGGATTATGAGGAAAACAGAGGGAATTTTAAGGCTCCTTTGGAATATGTTAGAAATGAACTTAAAAAAGGAATTGTGACATCAACTGGAGCAGCACTTTCTGCTGATGAAACAGGGAAATTGATGTATCAAAATAAAGAAGGATTTGTGGCATATGCGCATTTGGACGAAGTTGGGAATATTACATACCAAGGGAAAGAAGAAAGTGACAAAGCAAGGGAAGAATTGATTGCTACTATAATGGAATAAAAAGTATGAGACATGTTGAAAAAATGGCATTTTATAGTGCGCCCGTTTTCTTAACATGTCTTTTTTGATGTAAAGTCTACCTTACATCTTGTCAACTAGACTTTACATTTTGTCAACCAAAGTTAACATTTTGGTTTTTGTCCAAAAAACAATCCAGCGATTTGCTGGATTATTTCGTTAGTCTTCAATTTGGATATATTTCTTTTCTGGAATTTTCTTGGTTTCGTCTTTTTTCGGAACCGCAATTTGCAAAGTTCCATTTTTGAAAGAAGCCTTAATATCTTCTGTTTGTACTTCTTCTCCGACGTAAAAGCTACGAGAGCAAGAACCTAAATATCTTTCTTTTCTGACAAATTTGCCGGCTTCGTGTTCTTCTTTGTTTGAATTAATCGTTGCTTGAACAGTCAAATAACCATCTTCAATTTCTAGCTTGATATTTTCTTTGGCATAACCAGGTAAATCAATGTCAATTAAATATTCATTGTCTTTTTCTTGAATGTCGGTTCTCATGATTTTGCTGTCATCTCCTCTGAAAAATGGATCATTAAATAAATCTCCAAATAAATCAAAATTGTTTCTTCTTGGTATCATCATCATAACACATCATCCTTTCTTTTATAAAATTATTTTTTCCTGATATAAATATATTATACCACTATTTTTAGCAGTGTCAATAGGAGAGTGCTAATTTTTGAAAATTTTTATGATTTATGAATTGACAAATATGAAAAAAAGTTATAATATGATATGGTAACAATTCATTTGAAACTCACTATGTAAGGAGGTCTTATATGATTTTTACAAGTAAAAATCCTGAACCGGTAGCAAAATTTTACAAGGAGCCACCAGTGATACGGGAACCCTATCAGCTGGATAATTCTGGGGTTAGTAAGCAATTTCACGAACATGAGAGGTTTGGAAAACTAATAGCTGGATATTCTCCGGAGCCGAAAAATTCCTATGCTCGTGAATTAATGGAGAAATATCCCTTAAGTAATGAGTAAATGTATAGCAAAAATTTTGCTAATTTTGTGAAAATAAAAGGCTGCTAGAGACGGAATGTTTTTGGCAGTTTTTTATGTTATTTTTTTTGTATTAAATTTGAAATATATAACTTTTTACGTATCCCCATTCTAAAATTTCTAGCAAAACTTTTCAAGTTTTGAGAAATTTTGAACGGTCCCCACAATTTACTTAAAAGTTATATATTTCAAAATATATTTTTATTCTTGACGAAAAATTAAAAATTGGTTATAATTTATAGGAAAACGAAGGTGGAAAAATGGGGATATCAATTGAAGAGTATAAAAGTTTGGTTTTAAAAGAAGCTGGAGGCAAACTGAAAAACATTCAAAGGCAATTGCAAGGAAAAATTAACCACGGTTTGGGGCAAAGTTTTGAGGAACAAATCGAAGCCATTTGTGAAGTTTACAAGCTAAATCAATTGGCGATGATTGAAAAAACGCCAGAACCGATGAAGATTTTGAAACATATTGAAAATGGACATTTTGAGACTGTTTTTACGAAGTCGGCACAGCCGGATTTTAAAGGAACCATAAAAGGTGGCAGAACGGTTGTGTTTGATGCGAAGTTTACAGAAAAGGACAGGATTACGTATCAGGCGCTAAGCGATTTTCAGCGTGAGGCTCTGCTAGATTATGGTAGGCTGGGGGCGATTTCGTTTGTGCTTGTAGGGTTTATGGATAATCGTATTTATAAGGTGCCGATTGAGGAGTGGGCAATGATGAAGGAACATTTTGGTAGGAAATATATCAAGCAAGAAGAGTTGGAGAAAATGAAGTTGCGTGCGCTTTCTGGGAAAAATGGTGTGATAGATTTTTTAGAAATTTTGTAAAATGACTTGATTTTTAAATCATAAAATGGTAGAATATAAATGTTGAAACAAGAGAGACAAAAACAGATTAAAAAAAAACTCATTTTTAATCTGTTTTTTCATTTTTGCAAGGAGGAATTTATGGGAACAAAGTATATTTTTATTACAGGTGGAGTGGTATCTGGTTTGGGCAAGGGAATTACGGCATCTTCTTTGGGGAGACTTTTGAAAAATCGAGGTTACAGAGTGATTAATCAAAAGTTTGATCCATATATTAATGTGGATCCGCGGAACAATGAGTCCATATGAGCATGGCGAAGTTTTTGTCACAGATGATGGAGCAGAAACAGATTTGGATTTGGGGCATTACGAAAGGTTTACAGATGTAAATTTAACAAAGAATTGTAGTATTACATCAGGAAAAATTTATCAAAATGTTTTGAACAAAGAAAGAAAAGGCGATTATTTAGGAAAAACGGTGCAAGTCATTCCGCATATCACAAATGAAATTAAGGAGAATATTTACAGTTTTGAAAGTGAAGATGTAGATATTGTGATAACAGAGCTTGGTGGTACTGTGGGTGATATTGAAGGATTAGCGCTGATTGAAGCTATTCGCCAAGTGGGGCTTGAAGTGGAACCAGAAGATGTGGTCTATATTCATGTGACGCTCCTTCCTTATATTTCAGGTTCTAATGAGCTAAAATCAAAGCCGACGCAACATTCGGTCAAAGATTTGCAATCTGTTGGGATTAAACCAGACATTTTGGTGTGTAGAAGCGAGATTGAAATTCCGGAGGATATTCGCAAAAAAATTGCGCTGTTTTGCAATGTGCGCCCAGAAAATGTCATTCCCAATTTGACGGCAGATAATTTGTATGAAGTACCACTGCTTTTGGAGGAGCAAGGCTTGGCGAAGGCAGTTTGTAAGAAATTGAATTTGGACAAGCAAGAGCCACAAAATGAGGAATGGGAGAAGATGATTGCCAATATCAAAAACTTGAATGGTACGGTAAAAGTGGCGCTCGTTGGAAAATATATGCAGTTGCAGGATTCGTATTTGTCGGTGGCAGAGAGTTTGCGCCATGGTGGCTATGCCAATGGTGTGAAAGTGGAAATTGGTTTTATTGATTCGGAAACGATTACTGGCGAGAATGTAAAAAATATTTTGGGCGAGTATGACGGAATTGTGGTGCCTGGCGGTTTTGGCAGCAGAGGAATTCAAGGAAAGCTAACGGCCATTCAATTTGCCAGAGAAAACAAGATTCCGTTTTTGGGAATTTGTTTGGGGATGCAAATGGCGGTTGTTGAGTTTGCGAGAAATGTGTTGGAAATAGAGGATTGCAATTCGGCAGAATTTGATATTAATACGAAAAATCCAGTGATACATATTATGGAAACGCAAAAAGGTGTGACTAGCAAAGGTGGAACAATGCGTTTGGGGGCGTATCCTTGTGTGATTCAAAAAGATACATTAGCCTATGAAATTTATGGACAAGAAATGATTTCTGAGCGTCATAGACATCGTTTTGAATATAACAACGATTTTAAGGAAAGACTAGAGCAGGCAGGCTTGCTTGCTTCGGGAACTTCGCCAGATGGAAGTTTGGTGGAAATTGTGGAATATCAAAATCATCCATTTTTCATTGCGGTACAATTTCATCCTGAGTTTAAATCAAGACCAGACCGACCAGCACCATTGTTTAGGGCTTTGATTAAGGCAGCGAAAGAACATACTAATATTGCATAAGTGACAAAGGAGTTGAAATAATGTATTTTTCAAATAAGTTAGAAGAGGAAGAATATATTACGTTAGAGGCGACTAAGTTGGATAACAATATCTTGCTGGAAAAGCAGTTTTTGGATGAAAATCAGCATTATCTTGTGAAATTGAAGGAAAATCAATGTGCAATTTTGTTTGAAAAAGGACAAGTGTACGATATTGTGAAAGAGGAAGGAATGTATTCCATTCATTTAGGTCCTAATATGAGTTTTCCAGAGGATTTGCTAGAGTATCAAGTCAAAGAAAATCACGACAAATTGTGTGTGATATTTTTAAATCGAAATTTGATTACAAATAACAAATTTTACATTCCGAAAAAACATAAAAATAATTTTTATGGAGAAGGAGAATTTGAATTTCAAATTGTTAATCCAGTCAAACTTTTTAACAAAGTGATTGAAATTAGAAGTTTTTATTCTAGGGAAGAACTGCTAGAACAGGTGCGAGAGAGAATTTCTAAAATTGCAATAGAAGTGATTAAAAGGCAAGAAAATGAATATTTTATCAATGAAGAAATTATTGTTTCTAGTAGGAATGTTTTGAATGAATACGGCATAAAAATTATGGGGGCAGATATAAAAAATATTCATTTTAAGAAAAAAATGTAAAAAAACTATTGACATTTTTTTAAAATGGGTATAAAGTATTAGCAGTCGAACAATAAGACTGCTAATTTTTAATTTATAGGAGGGATAAATTATGATAAAACCATTAGAAGACAGAGTTTTATTGAAAATGGTAGAGGCGGAAGAAACCACGAAGAGTGGAATTATATTATCATCTGGTTCACAAGAAAAACCGCAAATTGCAGAAGTAATTGCAGTTGGACCAGGAAGAACAGAAGACGGCAAAAAAATAGAAATGAGTATCAAAGTAGGCGATAAAGTGATTACGAGCAAGTATTCAGGGACGGAAATTAAATACGAAGGGCAAGAATATATTATTGCCAAAGAAAGTGACGTTTTAGCAATTGTGGATTAGAAAATTCGGTTCTTAACGGGCTTTGCCCTTTAAGAATTCCCACGAGGGACGCTGTCCCTTCGAACCCTGCTCTTCAGTCAGAGGGACATTGGTTTGCCAGATTGGGATGTAAAAATTGATAAATGTCCGCGCGTTAATCACGCGAGAAAGTTTGATATAAAATTTAGGAGGTAAAATATGGCAAAGGAAATTATTTGTGGCGAAGATGCCAGAAAAAAATTATTAGATGGTGTCAATCAATTAGCTGACACGGTAAAAGTGACATTAGGTCCAAAAGGAAGAAATGTAGTTTTGGATAAAAGTTTTGGAGCACCCTTAATTACAAATGATGGTGTGACTATTGCAAAGGAAATTGAATTAGAAGACAAATTTGAAAATATGGGAGCTTCTCTTGTGAAAGAGGTCTCAACAAAAACAAATGACATTGCAGGGGATGGAACAACAACAGCAACTGTTTTGGCACAAATTATGTTAAAAGAAGGTGTTAAAAATGTGGCTGCAGGTGGCGATGTTTTAGCCATTAAAAGAGGCATGGATAAGGCTACGGAAACAGCGGTAAATGCGTTAAAAGAAATCAGTTCTCCGATTAACGGAAAAGAAGATATTGCAAGAGTTGCTAGCATTTCTGCGAACGATAATGAAATCGGAAACTTGATTGCAGATGCCATGGAAAAAGTTTCCAAAGATGGTGTCATTACGATTGAAGAATCTAAAACATCTTCAACAGAGGTAAATGTGGTAGAAGGTATGCAATTTGACAAAGGTTATGTTTCTCCATACATGGTAACTGATACCGAAAAAATGGAAGCTGTGATGGATAATCCATACATTTTATTGACAGATAAGAAAATTTCTAATATTCAAGAAATTTTGCCACTATTGGAAGAATTGACACAGGCTGGTGGAAAATTAGTCATTGTTGCAGATGATGTAGAATCAGAAGTTTTGTCTACTTTGATTTTGAACAAATTAAGAGGCGTGCTAAATGTGGTAGCAGTCAAAGCTCCAGGATTTGGCGATAAAAGAAAAGATATGTTACAAGATTTAGCGATTTTAACAGGTGGAGAAGTGATTACATCTGATTTAGGATTGGAACTAAAGGATACAACATTGGCTCAACTTGGAAAAGCCAAACAAATCAAAATTGGCAAAGAAAATACGATTATTGTTGACGGAAATGGCGACAAAAATGCAATTTCAGAGAGAGTGAAATTAATCAAAGCACAGCTAGCAGAGGAAAAGAGCGAATATGAAAAAGAGAAATTGCAAGAGCGTTTAGCCAAAATTGCTGGTGGTGTAGCTGTGATTGAAGTGGGAGCTGCCACAGAAATTGAAATGAAAGAAAAGAAACTTCGCATTGAAGATGCTTTGTCAGCTACAAAAGCAGCTGTGGAAGAAGGCATTTTACCAGGTGGTGGAACAGCGTATGTTAACGTCATTCCAAAAGTAGAGAAATTGTTGAATGATGTGAAAACAGATGACGAAAAACTTGGTGTGAAAATTATTTTGAAAGCATTAGAAGAACCAGTAAGACAAATTGCAACAAATGCAGGTTTAGAAGGTGCAGTAATTTTAGAAAAAGTAAAATCAAGTGCAGCAGGAGTAGGATTTGATGCTGCCAAAGAAGAATATGTAGATATGAAAAAAGCAGGTGTTGTGGATCCTACAAAAGTAACTCGTTCTGCTTTGCAAAATGCAGAAAGTGTTGCCTCTATGATTTTGACAACAGAAAGCATTATGACAGAGAAAAAAGAGAAAGATTGTCACTGTGGTGGTGGTCAGCCTGCTATGCCAGACATGGGAGGAATGTATTAAAATAGAAAAAATGCAAAAATCGCCAACGGGGGATTGCCCCCATTGGCGATTTTGCATTCAGTTAATCTTGCCAATATGCCATTGTGTTCTCGTCTAAATCCCAGTATGCAGCAGGATTTTGCCAATCGGGATAATGCTTGTTCAGAAAATCCTGAGCTTTGTTTTGTGCTACAATCAAGTCATCGGATATAGGTAAACCTAAATCAACGAATTGACCTGCCTCAAAAAGAACCTTTTTTGTTATTCTGTCTTTTACTTTTATAGTTGTGAAAGGAGTTAAGACAGAAGCGGAGAGGTGTTTATTTTCACTGCTTATAAAAAAGCGAGTTAACAATCGCGTGATGCTATTTTGTGGCTCTGGAATGTCTTCATGAAAATAAAAATAGATTCCCCGCAGACGTTCTTTTTCGTCTTTTAAAAGATTCCACAGACCACTCGGCATGGTGTGCCAATCTTGGGGCAAAGTTGCGATATAGGCATCGCTATGATACTCTGACTGCCTAAAAGTAAAATCAGATGCTTCAAAGGTTTCTTTGTTAGGAAAAATGTTTTCTTTACTAATTTGTATAGTTTCTTTCATAGGCTATGCCCTCCTTAAAATAAAGTTATTTTAGTGTTGCTTTTTCAATAATTTCTTTCATAGATAGATTATAGCAAATTTTACATAAAATGTCAAATTTTAATGAAATTGGTAGAAGAAAAAAGTTTTTTATATAGTAAAGTCATAAGAAAAACATAAAATTTACATAAAATTTTAAAAAAGGTATTGCTTTTTTTTCTATAAAGTGGTAAAATGAATTTAGGATAAGATATAATTCGTGAATTATGTCGTTTAATAGAGAAAAAACACACAATGGAAGAAAGAATAAAAACACAGGGGGAATAAATGAGTAGAAGAAAAATTTTATATCTAGTGGAGGCTATGCGGTGGCGGAGTTTTTACCTACATGGTTGATTTAGCAAACCGAATGTCGAAAAAAATGGATGTAATAGTAGCATACTCAATCAGAGCACAAACGCCAAAGAATTATCAAGATTATTTTGATTCAACGATACAATTAATTCAGGTGCGAAATTTTACTCGAAATATTAATCCATTAAAAGACATAAGGGCAGTTTTTGAAGTTAGGAAAATTGTCCAGATAGAAAAGCCAGACATTGTACATATGCACTCCTCAAAAGCAGGAGCAATTGGCAGATTAGCAATATCACCAAAGAAAGCAAAACTGTTTTATACACCACATAGTTACGCTTTTTGCAAAAAAGATGAATCAGGGTTAAAAATTAAACTGTATCAGCTGATTGAAAAAATGTTAGGAAGGCGAAATTGTACTACGATTGCTTGTTCAAAAGGGGAGTACGAAGAAGCGTTAAAAGTTACGAAAAGTGCGATTTATATTAATAATGGAATTGATATAAAGGAACTAGAACAGTTTGTTTTTAATGAGCCAAAAAAAATAATTGACACCAAGAAGTTAAAAATATGTACAGTTGGTCGAATTGGTCCGCAGAAAAATCCGAAATTGTTTAACCAAATAGCAGAGAATTTTCGAGAAATTGAGTTTATGTGGATTGGTGATGGGAATTTAAAGGATGTGTTGATATCACCCAATATTCAGGTTTTGGGGTGGTGCGATAGAGAAAAGGCAATCAAAGAATTGTATCAAAATGATATTTTTATCTTGCCATCTCTGTGGGAAGGATTACCCATGACCTTACTGGAGGCAATGTATTTAGGAAAAATTTGCTTGGCAAGTGATGTGATGCGGCAATCGAGATGTCATTCAGCATGGAAACAATGGTTTTATTTGCAAAACCGAGCAAGAATATTGTGATATTCTTCAAAAAATTGAAAATAATGAATTTGATTTGAATAAAATAAAAGTGCAGGCAAGACAAACAGTTGAAAAAGAACATAATGTGGACTTGATGGCACAAGAATATTTTAAAATTTATAGTGAAGGAGTGGATTGTTATTAAAGAGTTAGAGTTAAAACAATTTTTAAAATTATTTTGGGATCGAAAAATATTTATTGTTGTGATGGTGATTGTATTTGCTGTTATGGGATGGGCAAAAATTGAGTATTTTACAACACCAGTTTATGAGGCGGCAGGAACGTTGATTTGTGCAAGAAATGAAGAAAATATACAAGCAGGAGCAACTATTACAAGTGCAGAATTGACAATGCCTTCAAGTTTGGCAGAAACATATACAGAGTTAATTAAGAGTGATTTGATTGTGAATAAAGTTATTCAAAATTTAGGGCTAAATATGACGCCAGGAGCATTAAAAGGAAGTATTGAATTAACGCCAAAAACAAAAGTGTTTTATCAAATAAGTGCAAGGAGTACGAATAGTGAACAAGCGGCTCAAATTGCGAATGAGTTTATTAAAGTATTTTCTGAAGAAGTCAAGAATTTTTATGAAATTGATAATATTTATACAGTTGATGAAGCTAAAGTATCAACTGCTGCTGTGAATATGGATTCAGGAAAAAGTATTAAAATATTTGCTGGAATTGGTTTTGTAGTGGCAGCTGCTGTTATTATGATTATGTTTATTTTCAATAATACAGTAACTAATTCAGACCAGATTAAACGTTATACCAAACTTCCAACATTGGCTTCTATTCCTAGATACAGTGGAAATGAAGATTTGATTACTTTGAAAGATTCTAAATCACCTTATGCAGAAAGTATCAAGATTTTGAGAACCAATTTGCAATATATGTATGATGATGGAGATTTGCGAACTGTTGCGATAACAAGCAGTTTGCCAGGCGAAGGAAAAAGTTGGCTAAGTGCAAATTTAGCAGTTGCTTTTGCCAATGCTGGAAAAAGAACTTTGATTATTGATGCGGATATGAGAAGAGGAAGACAACATAAATTGTTTAAAGTAAGAAAAATTCCTGGTTTGTCTGAGTTTTTAAGATCGACGTTGGGAAGCATGGATATGATTTCTTTAAAAGGCAAAAAAGAAAAAGGTTTTGGATTGTTTAAATTAGGTAAAAAAGATAATGATTTAGAAAGTATGGATTATATGGCAATCAGAGAGGGAAAGGCAAGATTTAAATCTTTGAAAAAAGAAACTGAGGAAGAAGTTGTAGAAGTTGTTATGGAACCAGAAAAAAAAGCAAAAAGAACAGCTAAAAAAGTAGATGAAAAGAAATCAACCAAAGGCAAAAGAACAGCTGAAAAATCAGATACTAAGAAAAAAACGGAAAAGAAAGAGGAGACAAAGAAAAAAGCAACTAAAAAGGCAACTTCGAAAGAAATAGAAAAAGTAGAAAAGACAGAAGTTATTGATAGAAAAGATGAGATGATTCAAACAGAAAACGAAAAAGAACCAAATGTGTTTGAATATGTGAATGAAACAGGAATTGAGAATCTATATATGATTGCATCAGGTAGTGAAAGATTAGAGTCTTCTGAGTTGTTGTCAACAGATAAATTACAGGAGTCTTTGGAAGAATTAAAAGAAGAATTTGATATGATTATTATAGATACACCACCAGTTTCAGTGGTAGCAGATGGATTTATTATTTCAAGGATTGTGGATACGAATATTATTGTGTTAAAACATGGAAATACAGAGATTAATGAATTAAATAAAATCAAAAATAATATTCAAGAAATCGGTGGAGAAGTAATTGGTACAGTGATTAATAAAATACCTGACGCTAATAAAAAATATTACAATACTTACTATAATAAAAAAGCAAAGTAGAATAAAATGACAATTTAGCGGACTTAAAAATTGAATTAGTCCGCTATTATTGTAAGATGATGAGGAGTTAAGAAAGGATATACAGATGAGAATAAAACAAGATTTTTATGTAAAAACAACAGTCATTATAGCAGCAATGATATTCTTGATAGCAGGAGCAAAAGTTGTAAGACATACGATCATGAAAGAAGTATTGGTGGATATGAGTATTGGACATGGTATGCTTGGAATTATTAATAATAATACTTTTTATGAAGAAGAAAACAAGGAAGAGACAGAAGAAGAACTAAATGCTAAAGAAAAAACTGCTAATATATTTAAAAGAATTAATTTATTTGAGTTAACAACTTATGAAGAATTTGAAGTTTATATTACAATTTTATGGAACATTATGCTATTAATTATTATTTTTACATTAAGGAAGAAGTTAGATATTATACAAGCAGCATTTTTAGTGCTTTCAATCTTGGTTTTAAATATATTTGATTTTAATTTGGCTAAAGAACCCATCCAAATGTTATATTTTGTTTTAATATATATTGTGATTACAACAAAAATTTTAAGAGATGATTTTAAATATGTTTTGTGTTTTGGAATTTTATATTGGGCTTCTCTCTCTTTTAGAAGTTATTATATATTGATTGCCATGTTTATGTTGGGAGCGTCTTGGATTTGTAAAACGTTTATATTAATGAAGGATAAATTGAGTATTTTTGATGTTTTTATAGTTATAGTAGCATTTGGTGTGGGATATTTTTTGTTGCTTTCAGTAGCTAAAGTAGCCATGCCAGAAGAATATAGAGAACTTGTTATGGTTCGAACAAGAGAAACTCAAGCTAGAACAGATATTAGCAATTTAATTACGAATAATGCTTCGAATTTACCATTGTTTACATTAGATTATTTAATTATGTTGATTCGTATGATGGTGCCAATTGAGCTGATGACGTTTGGTCCGAAGTATTGGCCATATGTTGCCTATCAAGTAATGATTACTTTTTATGTTGTAATGGCACTCAAAAATATTAAGAGAAATCATAAATCGAAAAATGTGGCGTTATATGTGTATTTAGGATTTTTATGTGGTTCTGCGACATTTGAACCAGATTTTGGTTCTTGGGTTCGTCATGAAGCAGCCATTGCGCCAGTATTGTTTATATTGGCAGATATGTATAAATTTAGAAAATCAAGAACGGATTTGGAAAGACATGATTTTGAAAAAGAAGAGCAAGGAGAAAAAAGTTATGGATAAAAAAGTAGGAATTGTATCTTGTTATTTTAAACATAATTATGGAAGTATGCTACAAGCATATGCCACACAAAAGATTTTGGAGGACTTTCGGTATTCCCAATGAGACGATTAATTTGCAGAAGTTAGAACAAGAAATTGCTAAGGGTAAGAAAAAGTATTACATGAGCCAGCTGTTTAATTTTTCTTTCATCAAAGCAAAAATGGGAATGGTAAAATTGAAATTGTATTGCAAATTGGCAAATGGCGAGTTGGGTAAAAAGATTAAAATAAGAGATCAGAAATTTGAGGAGTTTGAGAAGAGTTTCCACTTGTCAAAAGCCTATGAAAAAATGGCAGATGTGTGCACAGAAGGAAATTATACAGATGTGTTGGTAGGAAGTGATCAATTGTGGCTTCCAGTCAATATTGTGGCAGATTATTATACGCTTAATTTTGTGCCAGAAAATGTGAATAAAATTTCGTTTGCCACCAGTTTTGGTGTGTCTCAAGTTCCAGAGAAATATAGGACACAATATCAAACTTTTTTAAAACGAATTGAGCATTTATCGGTACGAGAAGATGCGGGGGTAAAGTTGGTAAAGGAGTTGACTGGGCGAGATGCGAAATTGGTTTGCGATCCGACGTTATTGTTTGATAAAGATGAGTGGATGGCAATTCAGCCAAAAGAGCGCTTAATTCAGGACAAGTACATATTTTGTTATTTCTTAGGAAAAACAGTGGAGTATCGAAAATTTGCAGAACGATTGAAGGAGAAAACTGGTTACAAGATTGTTTCTTTGAACCATTTGGATGAGTATGTGAGATATAGTGACAAATTTGCGGATGAGGCGCCTTTTGATATTGGACCAAGTGAGTTTTTGAATTTAATTCGAAATGCGGAGTTTGTTTGTACGGATTCGTTTCATGGAACGGTGTTTTCACTGATTAACCATAAAAAGTTCTTTGTGTTTAGGCGATATAAAAAACATTCGAAAGTTTCAACAAATTCAAGATTGAGTTCACTTTTGAAGATTGTGAATTTGAGTGATAGAATGCTAGAAGGCGAAGAAAGCGTGGAAGATTTGGTGCACAAAGAGATTAATTATGAAGCTGTGGATCAAAAGTTAGAGGAATTTAGGGATGAGTCAAAAGCGTTTTTGAGGGGAGCTTTAAAAATATGATTAATATTATTAACAAATCAGATTGTACTGGTTGTACAGCTTGCAAAAGTGTGTGTCCTAAAAAATGTATAGAAATGAAGCAAGATGAAGAAGGTTTTTTGTATCCTGAAATTGATAAAGAAAAATGTATTCAGTGTGGATTGTGTGAGAAAGTATGCCCAGTTAAAAATGCCAAGGAAAAAGAGAAAGAGCAAAAAGGGTACGTGTTAAATCATAAAAATGATGAAGTAAGAAAAAATAGCACTTCTGGTGGAGCTTTTACACCGATTGCAGAGTATGTTTTAGAAAAAAATGGAGTTGTGTTTGGGGCTACTTTTGATGAAAATTTTAAGGTAATACATACATTTGTTGAAAATAAAAACGACCTTCAGTGTTTTCGTGGTTCTAAGTATGTGCAAAGTGATTTGGGAAATTGTTTTGAGAAAGTGAAGGAATTTTTGGAACGAGGTCGATATGTATGCTTTAGTGGAACTCCTTGTCAAATTGAAGGTTTGAAAAGCTTTTTGAGACAAGAATATGAGAAATTAGTTACCGTTGATTTGATGTGTCATGCAGTGCCTTCGCCGTTGGTTTGGAAGAAATATTTTGATTATATCAAAAAATATAAATTGAAAAATGAAGCAGTTAAAAAAGTTTTGTTTCGAGACAAGCGCCAATATGGTTTTAAATATTCAATGATGACATTGGAAAGCCAAAATAGGAAATACAGTAGAGGAGTGGAAACGGATCCATATTTAAGGGCGTTTTTTGGAGATTTGTCAGACAGACCATCTTGTTATGATTGTGCATTTAAGAAACAATGTCATGAAAGTGATTTTACGATATGGGATTGCTTTATTGCTGAAAATTTTGATAAAAAATTGGATGACGATAAAGGAACATCAAGAGTTTTGGTAAATTCACAAAAGGGACAAACAATTTTTGAGGAGATAAAAGAACAGTTTCATTATAAAGAAGTGGCTGTGGAAGATTTGGTAAGAAATGTGAAAGAAATGAGCTATAGTGTGGAACTTCCAGCGAAGAGAGAAGAATTTTTTTCAGACATGAATTCAATGGAAGAAAAAGATTTTTTTGAGAAGTATTTTAAGGATACTGTAAAAGTAAAGTGTGAAAGAAGTGTTAGAATATTTTTGGCGAAGACAGGCGTTTATAAAAATATGAAAAGATTGGCAAAGAAAATTCTGAAAAAATAAGAAAGAGAGAAGTATATGGAGCAACCAGTAAAAGTTTTATATTTTGTTGACCGATTGTTGACAGGTGGGATACAGAAATTTGTTTATGAACATGCAAAACATATGGATTTTTCAAAAGTTCAAATTGATTTTTTGGTGTTGGATGATGGAAATGATTACGAATTGGAAGATGAAGTGAAAAAATTAGGATGTACATTATATAAATTAAAGGGGATTTGGATTAGGAAAAATTGGGATTTTATCAAATATCGTAAGGCGCTAGATAACTTTTTTCGAGAGCATCATGACTACAAGGTCGTACATATGCATTCTTCGAGCAAGAATTTTATGGTGCTAAGGATGGCGAAAAAATATGGTATTAATGTGAGAATTGCGCATTCACATAATATTGGTTTTCAGTCCAAAAATAAAATGAAAATTTTGATTGGAGATTTGTTTAAAAAGCCTTTGAAGAAGTATGCGACACATTATTTTGCCTGTTCAAAGTTGGCAGGAAAATGGCTTTTTGGGGAAAGTGACGTAAAAATTATCCATAATGCGGTGGATTATGAGAAGTTTAAGTTTAATGAGAATAGAAGGAATGAGCTACGAAGAGAACTTGGTCTTGAAGATAAGTTGGTCATTGGAAATGTAGGACGATTTAGTAATCAGAAAAATCACACTTTTTTAGTGGATATTTTTCAGGAAATTCATAGTCAGAATGAAAATGCAGTTTTAATGTTGGTTGGAATTGGTGAAAAAGAGCAGGAAATTCGAGATAAAGTTGAGAAATTGGGGTTAACAGATTGTGTGAAGTTTATGGGATTTTGCAAGAATACGAATGAATTATTTTGGTGTATGGATGTGTTTTTGTTGCCAAGTTTGTATGAAGGTTTACCGATTGTGGGCGTGGAGGCGCAATGCACAGGAATTCCTTGTTTTATGTCAAAAGATGTAATTACAGAGGAAGTAAAAATTGCGCAAAATGTGACATTTATTGAATTGGAGAAAAGTGCGAAAGAATGGGCTGAAATAATTTTAAATAGTAATTTGAGCAGACGTAATACGTATGAAGAGTTGAAGAATGCAGGATATTTTATTGAGCAGACAGTGGAGGAATTGGAGAGGTTTTATAGGGAGGTTTAGGAAATGAAAAAATTAATTTATAAAATAGCACGATTTTTGATTAAATTAATTTTGCCAATCGTAAGAACTCCAGCTGTGAGAATTGACGTGAAAGAGGCAGAAAGAGAAATTTCAAAAGTATATCAGCCTAAGGAGATGTTTGAACTAGAAGATATTCAAAATTCGGAGATAGATGAGAAGATTGATTTAAGTATTATAGTGCCAGTTTATAATGCAGAGAAGTTTTTGAAAAAGTGTATGGATTCAATTGTCAACCAGAAGACGAAATATCATTTTGAGGTGATTGTAGTCAATGATGGGTCTAAAGATGGGTCTTTAAAAATTTTAAATAATTATTCTAATATAAAATTAATTGATAAAGAAAATCAAGGTGTGGCAGTTGCAAGGAATATTGGAATGGATAATGCAAAAGGAAAATACATAGCTTTTATTGATAGTGATGATGAAATAAATGAATTATATGTTGAAAAATTATTGGATAGAGCATATGAAAAAAAAGCAGATATTGTGAAATGTAATTTTGTAGAGTATTCTGTTGAAAATCAAGCAATTATCAAATATGAGAGACATAAAGAAGTAAGCATTTCTGGAAAAATAGAGGAGAATATAACAGAATTTAAGGGATTTGTTTGGGGTGGCATTATTAAAAGAGAGTTATGGAATGATGTTAGATTTTTACCACAATATTGGTATGAAGATATGATAGTTCGATTTATTTTATTTAGAAGGTGTAGTCAATTTGAGTATATTAATGAAGATTTGTATGTTTATCGTAATCATTCAAACAACATTTCTAAGTCGATTTCAAAAACAGAAGATATAAGATGTTTGGATCATTTGTTTTTAGTGAAAGAATTACTTAAGATTTCTGATGAGTTAAAATTAGAGAAGGATATTGCATTATACAAAGTTTTATTGCAAGAATTAGGAACCATCTTGTGGCTTAGAACAAGAGATTTAAGTAAACAAAATAAAAAATATGCTTTTGTGGTGGCTTGTGATATAATAGAGAAATATAAAGTAGAATTTATGTTAAAATTTCATGAAAAATATTTAGAGAAAGCTTTTGAAAAACAAGATTTTACTTTGTGGAAGCTTGCTAGTATTTATACAATGTTGGGAGTGAAGATTGGGAATGAATAAAAAGAAAATTTTATATGTTGGTTATTCTTCTAATATGGGAGGAATTGAACGCTTTTTAATTAATATTTCTAAGAATTTAGACAAAAATATATTTGAAATTAGTTTTTTGATTATTAAGGGGAAAAAAGCTTGCTTTCAAAAAGAATTGGAAGCCTTAGGCATGAATTTTATTGAGATAACGGATAGAAAAGAGAACTATGTGCAATATTTGAAAGATTTGAAAAATTTATATAGTAAAAATGACTTTGATATTATTCATTTTAATATTATGAATTTTAGTTGTTTTGAGAGAATTATTTTTGCGAAGAAATATTCAAAAGCAAGATTAATTATTCATTCTCATTCTGGAAGTATTAATAAAGTGTATAAGAAAACTAAAATTTTAGATCAGATTGGAAGATTTCTTACAAGAAAGATTGACTATGAAAAACTTGCATGTGGAGAGGAAGCTGGAAAGTGGCTTTTTGGAGAGAAAGAGTTTCTTGTTTTGAATAATGGAATGGAAGTGGAAAAATTTCGATTTGATGAGAAAAATAGAATTAATATTAGAAAAGAATTAGATATTAATAATGGTACAAAACTTTTTGGACATGTTGGTGCCTTAGTTCCAGTAAAAAACCATGAATTTTTGATAAAGGTATTTTATGAATATCAGAAAATAGAGCCGAATAGTAAATTGCTTTTAGTGGGAGAAGGTTTTTTAGAAAATGGATTAAAAGAAAAAACTCAAAATTTAAATATTCAAGATAAAGTTTTGTTTTTGGGAAGGCGAGATGACACAGAGAAAATTTATTCTGCTATGGACATTTTTGTAATGCCATCTTGGTTTGAAGGGTTTAGCATTGCGATTGTTGAGGCGCAAGTAAGTGGATTGAAATGTTATACAAGTACCAATGTGGCAAGGGAATCCAATGTGATAGGAAATGTTGAATTTTTGTCGTTGGAGGAAACCCCACAATATTGGGCACAAAAAATTTATGAAGCAAATAATGGAAGAGATGAAAAGGCTGTGGAGAAAATTCCAAATCAGTTTAAGATAGAGGAAACAGTGAAAGTTTTGAATAGAATTTATGAGGGAGAATAAAAATGAAAAAAAAAGTTTTATTTATTATGAATTCATTAGGGATTGGTGGAGCTGAAAAAAGTTTGCTTACGATATTGTCAATGATGGATTACAATAAATATGATGTGGATTTATTTTTACTTGGTCATAATGGCGAATGGATGGAATTTTTACCAAAAGAAGTGAATCTTTTAGAAAAGTCAGAAAATTTTGAAGTTTTTAGTAAAAATGTAAAAATGTCTCCATTTAATTTTTTAAAAAGATTAGATTTTAAAAGAGCTTATCATAGTTTGATATATTTGATTAAATGTGTATATTATAAATTGATTGGTAAGTTGTATAGTGGTTGGGAACATGTACAATATATGTATAATGTAATAGATAAAGAATATGATGTTTCAATTGCATTTATGGAAAGAGGAGTGTTTTATTTAAATGTAGATAAAGTAAAAGCCAAAAATAAGATTGGTTTTATTCATAATGATTATAGTGTTTATCCATATGATTATAAAAATGATAAAAGGTATTTTGCAAGTTACAACAAAATTGCTACAGTATCTGAACATTGTAAGGATGTGCTTTGTGGGATTTTTCCAGAATATAAAGAGAAATTTTTGGTAATAAAAAATATGGTATCTAAAAAAATGATTAACCAAATGGCTGAAGAAAAATTGGATATTGAAAGAAAAGATAATGAAATTATGATTACAACAGTAGGAAGATTAGTGAAGCAAAAAGGGATTGATCAGGCAATTGAGGTGTGTAAAATGTTAGTGGACAATGGCTATCATATAAGGTGGTATGTTGTAGGTGCAGGACCAGAAGAAGAAAAATTGAAAAAGAAAATTATTGAAAACAGCTTGCAGGAAAGGTTTATTTTATTAGGAGCACAAAAAAATCCATATAAATGGATGAAAAATTGTGATGTGTATATACAACCATCAAGATTTGAAGGATTTGGTATAACTGTTGCTGAAGCAAAAGCTTTAGCAAAACCTATGGTGGTAAGTGGTATTCCAGAGTTTAGAGAACAAATCATAGATGAATGGAATGGATATCTTGCAGAGAATAATGAAATGATGTATAATAAAATTATAGAGATTATCGAAAATAGAAATGAAATTAGAGATACATTTATTCAAAATTTGAGAAAAGATGAAAATATAGAAAATAGAGAACAGTTAAATAAGTTATATGAGATAATAAATAACTAAAAACAATAGAAAATATTTTGGTGCTAATTATAGAATTATTAGGGAGGAAAATGTATGACAGATTATATAAAAAGTGATTTAATAAGATATTACGGAAAAACAAATTTCTTAATATTTTTGAAAGTCTATTTGAAAAATAGTACTGTTAGATTTCAAGTTGCATTTTGACTTTGTCAAGGAAAAGAAATTGTAAAACTAATAGGATTAATATTATATAAAATTAATTGCAATCGTAATTTAACATTCCATATATAGTGTAATAGGCATAATGGACCATAGGAGCTGGAAGTGCTGTGACAAAATATGTACTTGATGATGCTACTATTGTAATTATGCAAAAGTATTAAATTATAATGCTCCAAGTAAATTTATAAATAGTAAATGGGAGTAAAGATAAGTATTTGGAGGCAATAAATGAATCAGGATTTAATTAGTGTAATTGTACCAGTGTATAATGTTGAAGAATATTTGGATAGATGTGTCAATTCTTTAGTAAGACAAACTTATAAAAATTTAGAAATAATTTTAATAGATGATGGTTCAACAGATAATTCAGGAAAAAAATGTGATGAATGGGCTCAAATGGATAATAGAATAAAAGTAATACATAAAGAAAATGGAGGAGTGTCTAGTGCTAGAAATATTGGATTAGATAATGCTACTGGCAATTATATTTCAATTGTAGATAGTGATGATTATTTAGAATTAACTACATATGATGATGTGAATAATATAATTGATAAATATGATATAGATATTGTGAGGTTTCAATATAGAAAGGAGTTAAATAAATATAAACAATGTTCATCTAATTCAATACAAGGTTTAATTAGTTACGAAAACGATAAAAGTGAAATTTTAGATTTGTTTTTAAAAAAACATGAATTTGGAGCTGTGTGGTGTTCTGTATTTAAAAAGAATATAATTAATAATATTCGATTTTTGAAAGATTTAAAATTTGGTGAAGATTATTATTTTTATTTAATAACTATCTTAAATTCTAACAGCATGTATATTATGAGTGACTGCTATTATCATTATGTTTGTAATAGTGATAGTGTTACACAAAAATTTGATTTAGATAAAATGATGATTAGTTTTGAAAATCATTATAGAGTAGATGTTTTAGTATATGAAGAAATAGTAAAGTCTAGATATGATACTTATAAAAAAAGTTGTTTGGAATGTACTTATAATATAACAGTTAATTTATTGAAAACGTTAGCTTATAATGTAAATTATCATACTTATAAAAAATTCATAAAAGATTTACAAGAAAAGAATTTTTATAAAAAGTATAAAGATATAAATACATTTTATGAAAAAGAATTTGAAAATATGTTAAATAATAGGAGAAGTTTTTATTATATGAAATTTAAAGTTTTAATGTTTTTTAAAATGTTAGTAAAAAATACCATGAAGTAAAAAGTTTTAGGAGTTTAGAAATTATATGAAAGATTTAGTTAGTATCATAATCCCAGTATACAATGTGGAAGGATATTTACAAAGAAGTTTAGAGTCTGTAATAAATCAAACATATGAGAATTTAGAAATTCTTGTAATAGATGATGGTTCTACAGATCAAAGCAATGAAATTTGTGATGAGTATGCTAAAAAAGATAGTAGAATAAGAGTTTTACATAAGAAAAACGGAGGAGTCTCTAGTGCTAGAAATTTAGGAATTGAATTGGCAAAAGGAGATTATATTTTGTTTTTTGATTCAGATGATTTTTTAGAAAAAGATTCAGTAGAATATATGATACAAATGTTTAATCATAATAATGATGTGGATTTAGTAATTGGAAATTATGCTATAAAATTTGATGATGGACAAGAAAAAAAGATAGATAAAATAAAAAAAGATAAATTTATGACAAATGAAGAATTTTATGAAATAGTACATGAAATGCTTCCAGTTATGGCTAATAAACTGTATAGAAAATCAATTATAAAAGAACATAATTTAAGATTTCCAAGTTTAAAAGTAGCAGAAGATTTAAATTTTTATTTAAAATATATTTTGTTTGCTACAAATATATTTGTTATTAATAAAGTTTTATATAAATATTGTATTGTAAAGAATAGTTCTTCTAGGACTTTTGATACGAGATGTTTAGATACATTTTATTCATTTGATGATTTGAAGAATTTTATGAAAAATTATGAATTATCAGAAAATTTTATAAAATTGGTAGCTAGAATAGAATTAATATATTATAATTTCGGATTTTCAACTATTGTTAGATGTAGAAATAAAATAGATAGAAAAATGATGATTAAAGAATTTTATAGAAGAACAGAAAATTTAAAACAATTGAAAAAGATTGCAGGAGACAAATGTTTGGATGTTTATATAAAATTAAAAATAAAAAGAATATTTTTACCACTTTTTATAGTTTATAGAAAAATACGAAATTATTTTTAATTGTATAACTAAGAGGGAAAATAAATATGAAAAATATAATAATATTTGCTCATAAACTAGGTTCAGGAGGGACTGAAGTATCGTTACTCAATACTATAAATGAGTTAAAAAAGTATAATATTAAAATTACATTAGCTTTATTTAGAAAAGAAGGTATATATTTAAAAAAACTTCCAAAGGATATTCAAGTGATAGAAATTTTAAGCAAATTTCAGGATAGGTATTTTTGGGATAAGTCAGAATGCTTAAATAATCTTACATGCATGGAGAAAATAAAAGTTATTTTTGTGAAAATATTATCCAAAATAAGTATTGTACTTTTTTATAAATTTTTATTAAAAGAAACGAATAAAATTGATGAATTATTTGATATGGCAATTGATTTTCTAGGGTATGGAGATTTTGGAACTCCATATATTATAGAAAAAATTAATGCTAAGAAGAAAGTTATGTTTGTGCATGATGAAAAAATTGATTGGATGGATAATGTAAGGTACTGGATTTATAATTTTGATAAAATTTTTTGTGTATCAGAGGCTTGTAAGAATAGTGTAAAAAAGGAATATCCTAAGTTAGAAGAGAAATTAGATATTTTTAGAAATATTATAGATAAAGAAAAAGTAGAAAGTTTATCTAATGAAGATATTGAAAAATTATCTACTAGGACAAACTTATTGACAATAGGTAGATTAGAGTATCAGAAAGGATATGATTTATTGATTGATATTGCCAAAGAATTAGATAAAAGTCAATTTACATGGTATATTATTGGAACAGGTGGATTATATCATAAAATACAAGAAAAGATTATAGAAAGTGGATTACAAGATAATATAATTTTATTAGGGATGAAACTAAATCCATATCCATACCTTAAACAATGTGATATCTATATTCAACCATCTAGACATGAAGGTTATGGAATAGCTATTGCAGAAGCTAGATGTTTAAATAAACCTATTATAGCAACAAATTTAGCTTGTATAAGAGAACAAATAAAAGATAAAGAAACAGGAGTTTTATGTGAATTTAATAAAAATGATTTTGTAAATAATATTAGAGAATTAGTTAATAGCAAAGAAAAACGTAAATTTTATGAGAGTAATTTAAAAGAAGAGGGATTTAAAGACAATAATGATATAAAAAAGATAGTGGAAGACTAATTTATAAATCATTATAATAGAAAATTTAGGAGGTTTATGAATGAAAAAAAACGTATTAATTGTCACATACTGTTTAGGATATGGTGGTGTTGAAGTTGCATTAGTTAATATGTTAAAAAATATTGATTACAATAAATATAGTGTAGATTTATTAGTTATTGAAGAAAATAATATTTATAGTAAAGATATTCCCAAAGAGGTTAATATAATAGTAAAAAAATATATGATTTTAAAAGAACAATTTTTGCTACAACTGAAAAAATGCAAATTTTTAAAAGCATTAGAATTATTGAAAATTTATATTTTAAAAGATTATAAAAAAGAAAGAAAAGAACTTATTGAAAGTATAAAATTAGATAATCAAAAAATATATGATTATGCTATTGCATATCATGCTAATTTTCAAGTTCAATACGTATATGAACTTACAAATGTAAAAAAGAAAATAATGTATGTTCATAGTAATCCATTTTCATATCTTGAAGAAACTAAAAATTATTTAGATATTTATGAACAATTTGATTTAATTTGTTGTGTTTCTAAAAAAGTAAAAGAAAATTTAATACAGTTAGATGAAAAATTAGATAGCAATATTGTAATTATGAAAAATATAATAGATATTGAAAAAATAAGAAAGCTATCAGAAGAAGGAAATACATTTAGTGATCAATATTCTGGAATAAAAATATTAACTGTTGGAAGATTTGGACCAGAAAAAGGCTATAATCTTGCAATTGAAACATTAAAAAGACTTATTGATAATAAATATAATGTTAAATGGTACATAATAGGAGATGGAAATTGTAGAGAACAAATAGAAAGTTTAATTAAGCAGTATAAATTAGAAAATTATTGTGTATTATTGGGAGCAATGAAAAATCCCTATACTTATATGAAGGACTGTGACATTTATGTTCAACCATCCTTAGATGAAAGTTATTGTATTACGACATTAGAGGCAAAAATATTTAATTTACCAATTGTTAGAACGAATACACCAGGAGCACAGGAACAATTTGAAAACATGAAAAATGGAATTATAACAGATATTAGTGTTAATGGCTTATATAATGGAATTATAAAATATATTGAAGATGAGGAATTTAAAAATAGTGTTATAGAAAATTTACGAAAAGAAAATAAAAAAAGTAATTGTATAGATCAAATTGCAAGAATTGAAGAATTATTACAAGGAAAGGATAGAGGCAATGAAGCACACACGAACTATTAATTCAATAAAAAACAGCTTAACAAGTACAATGGTATATATCATAACTATTTTTATGGGGTTTGTTTCGCAAGGAGTTTTTATTCGTATTTTAGGAGCAGAATATAATGGAATTAAAGGGTTATTTTCCAATATTTTAAGTATGTTAAGTATTGCTGATTTAGGTTTTGGGTCTGCAATTGTATATCATTTGTACAAACCGATGGCAGAAAAGAATATTTCTCAAATAAAAAGTTTAGTTAAATATTATAAAAATATTTACCATGCCATAGCAGGAATTATTTTCATTATGGGGATTATTGTATTGCCCTTTATTCCGAATATAGTTGGAAAAGTTTCAGTTCCAGAAAATATAAGTCTGTTATTCTTTTTATATCTATTAAGTACAGTATTTTCATATTTACTTACTTATAAGAGATCTGTATTATATGCTGATCAAAAAAATTATGTAATAAATTCTATAAATAGCATTTTTGTGATTTTAAGAAGTTTTATACAAATAGCGATAATCACTTTAACACGAAATTTTATAGCTTATTTATTAAGTCAGATTATTTTTGCAGTATTAGAAAATATAATTATAAATATATTTATAAACAAAAATTATAAATATATTACAAATTTAAGCGATACCCAACCAATGGATTCAAATTTAAAAAAAGATATTATCATTAAAGTAAAAGGATTATTATTTCATAAAATTGCTGGTTTTATTGTTATGGGAACAGATAACATAATCATTTCTATGTCAAAAAATTTGGGTGTTGTTATTGTTGGAATGTATGCTAATTATAATATGGTAATAGGACAAATACAAAGTTTGTTTGGAAATATTATAAATTCTTTAACTGCAAGTGTTGGAAATTTATTAATTGAAGAAGATAAGACTAAAGCTCGCTTAATTTTTAAATCAATGCTTTTATTAAATTCATGGATATTTTGCTTTGCTACAATTTCAATTTATTGTATGATAGAACCATTTATTAAAATCTGGCTTGGTGAAGAATACTTGCTTTCTGAATTGGTATTAATTACATTAGTAATTAATTTATATGTTCAGGGAATGAGAAAAACAACGATGACATTTAAAGAAGCTGCTGGAATTTTTTATGAAGATAGATTCATTCCGTTAATAGAAGCTTTAATTAATTTGGGAGCATCACTTATTTTTGTACAAAAATTTGGTTTAGCAGGAGTATTTATGGGAACTATTGTAAGTAATATATTTTTATTTTTATATAGCTATCCTAAATATGTTTATAAATTAGTTTTAGATGGTACATATAACGAGTATTTTAGATTGCATATTACTCATGGTAGTATAACATTGATTATATGCGTTATAGTTGCGTATATTTCAAAATTTTTAACAATCCCAAATGTGTGGTTACAATTAATTTTAAATGGAATTTTATGCTTAATATTTCCTAATATTTTATATTTGTTGTTTGCTTTGAAAATGCCAGAATTTAAATTTTATAAAGATAAACTAAAACATATACTAAAAATAAAGGAAAAGGAAAATGAAAGATGAAAAAAAGAAACTGTGGAATAGACCTGTTGCGTATAGTATCTATGTTTGGAGTTGTGATAATACATATATTAATGCATGGTAAGATACTTGAAGTTGTAGAAAATAACCAAATTAAATTTGTTATAAGTTGGTTTATATATATATTGGCTGAGTGTTCAGTAAATTGTTATGCTTTGGTTAGTGGATTTGTTTACTTTTCAGAAGAAGATAAAAAACATAAAATATCTAATTACATATTTTTATGGTTTCAAGTAGAATTTTATAGTGTTATAGTTACATTATTGTTTTGGAAATTTCGACCAGATTTAGGTGCTAGAAAAGAATTAATTAAATCATTTTTTCCAGTAGCTAGTAATCAATATTGGTATTTCTCTGCCTATACAGGTGTATTTTTTGTAATACCTTTGCTTAACAAAATTGTACAAAATCTAAAAAAAGAAAATTTGAAAATGATTATATTTTCTATATTAGCATTTTCAATCTATGTAACAGTTGCAAGAGTGATATCAAATCCATTTGGATTAACTTCAGGATATAGTTTTTTATGGCTTGCAATTTTATATATTATAGGTGCCTATATAAAAAAGTATGAGATATATAATAATTTTAAAAGAAGAAATTTAGTGTTAATAATTATAATTTCAATTTTTTTAACATGGGGCTGGAAAATAGGAATTGCAAAATTAACATTATGCTTATTTGGAAGAAAAATAGGAGACGATTTATTGATTTCTTATATATCACCGACTATTTTAAGTATAGCAATAGCAATGTTATTAATTTTTGCAAATTTAAATATAAAAATATTGTGGCAAAAAATAATTAAATTTATAGTTCCAGCGGTATTTGGTGTATATTTGCTTCATGTGTCTCCATTAGTTTTTAATAATATATTAAAGGGAAGATTCGAGTATGTTGGAAATTTACAGGCATATATAATTCCAATAGTTGTATTTGCAAATGCAATAATTATATTTGTAATAGGAATTTTTATAGATAAAATTCGTATATTGCTTTTTAAATTGCTCAAAGTGGATAAATTGTCAGAAAACATAGAGAAATTAATAAGAAAATTGATAAATAAATTAGAATTAATTTAAATAAAAAGAGGAGTCCCTATGTACTACACCTACATCCTAAGATGCCAAGATAACTCACTCTACACTGGCATTACAACAGATCTTAACCGTCGCATGCAGGAGCATTTTTCGGCTGGAGAAAAATGTGCCAAATATACGTTGCGCCATAAGCCAGAAAAATTAGAAATTGCTTGGCAGTCAGAAAACAGAGTTTTGGCATCCAAATTAGAATTTCATATTAAAAAAAGTTTGTCTAAAAGCCAAAAAGAAGAGTTAATTAAAACTCCTAAAAACTTAGAAAAATTTTTAGGGGAGAAGATTGAAAGTGCATTGTATCAAGTGATAAACAATTAGAAAAATTTGATTTGGCATAAAACAAACCTTCTTGCATACAATATACAAAAACAAAAAGGAGGTTTCAAAATGTGGCAAAATGGAAATTATATGCAAGACTTAAACTATTATAACCAAAACCCAAACTATACTTACAATCCTTATGTGCCAAACAATACGTATGCATCACAAAACAATATGAACATGAATAACATGGGAAATGCGAGCAATATGAATGCGCCGATGAGGCAGTCCCAACAGAATTTGAATGCCATGTATCCAGCAGTTTACAGAATTATTTCGCCAGTTGTGTCTCAAGTCGTTTCTAATAATAACACCAGTTATTTAACAGAAGATGCCTTAAATAGCATGGTTGACACAGTTTACAACATTGTGGAAGGAGATATCAATTTGTCAAATAGTCAAAATACAGCAGCAAGTGTAGCGCAAACAACAACCACAGAAAATTCTTCAAACAATTGCTCAAGGGCAAACACAACTAGCACGGGGCGGGAGTTCAACAACTACTGCAAACATTACTACGAATAGGTCAAATTCTTTATTAAGAGATTTGATTAGAATTATGATTTTAAACGAAATATTGTCAAGAAGACAATGTCAACCAATGATGATGCAAAATGCTAATATGCCAACTGGGAATATGAATCCAAACATGTTTATGTAAGGAGAGAAGCAAGCGAACTTTGCTTGCTTTTTTCTTGCCCATTTTGATGAGGCAGAAAATTTTTAAAAAATCTGCAAATATGCTATACAAAAAAAGAAAAATGTGGTAATATATAAAAAAGGTTGGATTAAAAGGAGGAGTAAAAAATGTCAGGACATTCAAAATGGCACAATATTCAAGCCAAAAAAGGAAAAGCAGATGCAGCACGTGGGAAAGTGTTTACGAAATTAGGAAGAGAATTATTGATTGCAGTCAAACAAGGAGGGCCAGATCCAGCAGGAAATTCAAAATTGAAAGATGTTATTGCTAAATGTAAAGCCAATAACATGCCAAATGATACGATTAACAATGCCATCAAAAAGGCTTCTGGAGAGGGTTCAAGCGCAAATTACGAAGAAATTACGTATGAAGGTTATGGCACAAATGGAGTTGCGGTCATCGTGGAATGTAACACAGACAACAAAAACAGAACAGCGGCAGACGTTCGCCATGTCTTTAGCAAAGCTGGTGGAAACTTGGGAACTTCAGGTTGTGTGTCTTACATGTTTGAAAAGAAAGGAATTTTAGTTATTGAAAAAGAAACTTGCACTTTGAGTGAAGACGACTTAATGATGCTTGCCATTGACAGTGGAGCTGAGGATTTTGAGGCAGAAGAAGAGGTATATCAAATTACAACTGCGCCAAGTGATTTTACCAATGTGACCGAAAAATTGACAGAAGCAGGAATTAGTTTTTTAGAAGCAGGTGTCCAAATGGTGCCAAGTACGTATGTTGCGTTAGAGGAAAAAGAAGCGGAAAAAATGCAACGTTTAATTGACAATTTGGAAGATTTAGATGATGTGATAGAAGTGTATCATAATTGGGAAGAATAATTACAAAAGAAAGCTGAGGAAAGAAATGGAGTTTTTAGCAATCATATTCATATTGTTAATGGTTATTGCGATGTTGGCTATTTTGGCAGTTTCGCAAATTAAAATGGCTGGTATGAATGTAACCGATTTTTGGAGTTTTATCAAAGCCAATGATATATTGGATAAATTATATGTTTTTTGCATCAAATACGACAATTTAACGCCTCAGCAACAGATTATCTTCCTTAAGGAAGCCGAAAAGGTTTTCAGCGCTTTTGACAAGGTTCCAGATGCTTTATGGGAGGAAGATTATCAAAAATATATTGAAATTTTAAATCGTTATAAAGATATAAAATTATTGAGATGGGAATCGAAATAAAAAGTCGCTGGCAAAGTAGTAGCCTACTTGCTAGCGACTTTTTTTGTTGCTTAACGGTGGCTTTTGTGCAGAAGCCTTCTAAGGTCTTCTTCATCGCGCCATTTTTGCAGGAACTTTTTGCCCAACTGAAAAACGCACCACAAGATACCGAAAACGTAGTATGCTCCTATCAAAAAGAGCAGAAATCCGCTCGCTGCTTGTGAAAGCTCAATGCCAACACGCAAAATAATGGCAATAGCGATTAGTGTAAAGACAGCAAAAAAGTTCCGAAACTCAGTTATGATTTTCATTTATTTTCCATCCTTTCTTTTTCTTATCTGCCAATCGCAGATGAGTTTCAAAATAAAAAACAAAACTGCTACTACAATGAAGAGTCCAAACATAACAAGTGCTCCTGAAAAAGTCAACTCGCCATGCCTCAAAGCTCCAACAGGGAACACGATGCTACATATCAGTAAAGCAATGCACCACCGTTTGCATTTTTTTTGAGTTTTAATGAAATACTCCATTTTTTCCATCCTTTCTTTTTGGAAAATTTTCCGCTGTCATTCCTTGAAAATGTTGCGCATCAAGAAAACAGGAAAAACATAATAGTTGTCCTTAAGTTTATTATAGCATATTTTACATAAAATGTAAAGGTTTTTGTGTTTTAAAAATTAGCACCATTTGAGCTCCAAAATCATACAATAAAATGAGCAAATAAATTTTTAATAAGGAAGTTATGAATTATGCAGAAGATTAGATATTTTGATCATAGCGCAACAACCCCAATTGATAGGCGAGTACTAGAAGAAATGATGCCCTATTTAACAGAAAATTTTGGAAATGCATCATCCATGTATTCGGTGGGGAGAATGAATAAAGAAGCAATGAATATAAGCAGAAATAGGATTGCGACAGCCATCGGTTGTAATCCCACTGAAATATATTTTACAAGCGGTGGCACAGAAAGTGACAATTTGATTATTAAGGGAATTGCCATTGCTAACAAACGATATGGTAACCATATCATAACCACCCAAATCGAGCATCCAGCGGTACTCAATACGTGTCATTTTTTAGAAAAATATATGGGATTTCGAGTGACTTATTTAAACGTAGACAGCAAAGGAAGAATTAGTCTTCGAGAACTAGAACGAGCAATAAATCGAAGTACCATTTTAATCAGCGTGATGTTTGCCAATAACGAAATTGGTACTATTCAAGAAATCGCAGAAATTGGCAAAATTGCTAAACGTTATGGTATCTATTTTCATACAGATGCGGTTCAGGCAATTGGAAATCTTGCAATTGATGTCAAAAGGTTAGGGATTTCAGCATTGTCAGCATCAGGTCACAAATTTTATGGACCAAAAGGCGTTGGTTTTGCGTATATTCGTGAGAATGTGAATTTTGTCAGAATCCAGGACCGGAGGTCATCAAGAAAAAGACAAACGTAGTGGGACTGAAAATGTGGCAGGCATTGTTGGCATTGGAAAAGCAATAGAAATTGCGCAAAATGAAATGGGGGATTACACAAAAAAATTGCGCATATTGAGAGACTATTATTTGGCAAATGTGGAGCAAAACATTCCCTTTATTCGTATCAATGGAGATTTGGAAAATCGCCTGCCAGGCAATGCTAATATTTGCTTTAAAGGTGTGGATGGGGGAGCGATGCTAAATGAGCTAGACAAACGAGGAATTTGTGCTTCAAGTGGTTCAGCTTGTAGCGCAGGACTTCTCAATCCATCCCATGTTTTGCTGGCAATTGGCGTGCCTTCGAGCATTGCACGAAGTAGCTTAAGAGTGACTTTTGGGCGTGAAAACTCGACACAAGATGTGGATTATTTAATTCAAAGTTTAATTGAAATTGTTGGGCAATTGAGATAAAAGAAAAAGCGTGGGAAATTTGGCAAAGACAAATTTCACTCGTCTTTTTATTTTTGAGTAGAAAATAGAAAAATTTTTATTTTGAGCAGAAAGAAAAAGCGTGGGAAATAGAAGTGCCCCACCGAGGGCAGAAATTATTCTGCCCAGTGGGGAATAGAATTTTTAGAAATGAGTATTTTTCCTTAATGTCCAAAATGTTGGACTAATAATACCAGATGTGTCCTCGTCTGGATTGTCTCTGAATCCGTATATGTTAACCTTTTCTGGATTGTATCTTAAATCAAATTGAGGAACAGTGCATTTTTTTGCCTGTTTGTAGCTTTTTTGGGTTTGACCTTTTCTGTAATTTTTATGAAAGATAGGGCTTTTAGGGTTATTTTTGTAACTGTAAATAGGCTGAGTTTTGATTTGGATTTCAATGTAAAATCCATCAGCTGTTTTTATTACAAACTGTAAGCCTTGATAACCTTTGAGTTTTGGTTGTAAAAAGTAATCTTTCACAAACTTTACATATTCTGGAGAAAGACCAGTCTTTTTAGGAATATAAATATAAGGATTTAATGATTGGAGATATGCAGTAATTTCAATTCTTTTGGCTTTATTCTTTAAATCTTCCAGTGAATATACATCTTTTAAGGGTGATGCATCACATATCATAAATCTTTCTCCAGCTCTTTTGGAATTTGAAAAGTATCTTAAAATAATATTTGCAGCTTCATAAAGCTGTTTGCTGCTTTCAGGAGTATCAAATTTTGTAGGAGTGAAAATTACAAATTCCATTCCCATTAAATCATGCATAGAATTTATTGAATACCCACCTGCCATGATACGATTAAATTTTTGAAGGATTGAAAAGACAGATTTACGCCGCAATTTTGATTCATAGAGAATACCAGCATTTATAAAATCGTCTTGTATGTCCTTAGACCATTTATCTCTAATCTTCCTAAGAAGGGAATTTTCTAGATCAGAATCTTTAATTAAAGATATCGCTTCCTGTAATTTTAGAGAAATTTGATCTGCATAAAAAAAATCTCCTGCTAATTCTTGATTTTCAGCATCAAAATTTGTTAAGACTTCAGGAGCATCTTTGCTAATATAGAGAGAATTAGCAAGTTTTGGTAAAATTAGTCTACTCCGTTCCATAAAACTTCCTTTCTGCCCGAATGGGGCTAAATTTTCTATTTTTTAAAATTGAATACAATATCCTAATTTAATTATATCATATTTTACATAAAAAGTCAAATTTTTGCTAAAATTTAGCACATATATTTCCAATTTTTGCAAATACTATGGCAAAAGGAGATGAAACATTTGGAAAATAACAATTCAATTTGGCTTACACAAAATGAGAATAAAAGAGAGTTTAGAAGTTTGGATCGCAAGGGAGAGGTGGATGTAGCTATTATTGGAGGCGGAATAACAGGTATTTCGTGTGCTTATTATTTGAGTAAACAGGGCTTGAAAGTGGCGGTTTTGGAAAAAGACAGAATTTGCTCCAAAACATCTGGTGGAACCACTGGAAAAATTACCAGTCAACATCATTTATTTTATCAGTATTTAATCACTTCGCAAGGGAAAGAGTTTGCGAAAAAATATTGGAAGGCAGCTGAAAAGGCAATTGATAATATCGAAAAAATTGTGCAGGAGGAAAAAATCGATTGTAATTTTGAGCGAAAAAGCAGTTTTGTTTGGACCAAAGATTTAAAGGAATTGCACCGCATACAAGATGAGGTACAGGCATGTAAAAGTCTTGGAATTGATGCAAAATTGGTAGATACCATAGAAGTTTTGGGAAAAATTGAAGGGGCAATTGAGTTTCCCAAACAAGCACAATTTCAACCAGTAAAATATGTGCAAGGGCTTGCTAAATGTGTTTTGGAAAAGGGGAGCGAAATTTTTGAAAATACAAAGGTTGTAGATTATGAAAAGATAGATGATGGATTTATGGTAACTGCCAAAGTGGGCGAAGAAAATAGAAAGGTGAGAGCTAAGTATTTGGTTGTGGCGACACGTTATCCGATTTTTAATGTACCAGGATTTCATTTTCTCAAAATGTACCAAGAGTTGGAGTATGGGATTGCACTTAAGGCGGATTGCGAGCTAAATGGCATGTACGTTTCTTGCGAGGTGCCGACGATTTCTTTTCGTGATTATCAAACGGAAAATGGGAATTATATATTGGTGGTTGGAAATGGGCATAAAACAGGAGAAAATCAAGAGAATAATGGATTTGAGGTTTTGGAGCAATTTGCGCAAGAGTATTTTCCAGATAAGCCAATTGAGTATCGCTGGAATGCAGAGGATTGCATTGGATTAGACAAAATTCCATATATTGGGAAATATGCTGAAACGATTGATAATATGTATGTGGCAACTGGTTTTAAAAAGTGGGGCATGACGATGTCGAATGTGGCAGCTAATTTGATAACCGATTTGATTGTGGGCAAGGAAAATCCGTATGAAGATATTTTTAAGGCGACGAGATTAAGGCCAATTAAAAATCATGAAGAAATGAAAAATATGTTAAAAGAGGTGGGAGAATCTGTGATTTTGCCACACATCAAGGGAGAGAAAGGCAAAAAGTATTGTGCGCATTTGGGATGTGAGGTTTCGTGGAATGATGTGACACAAACGTGGGATTGTCCATGCCATGGAAGTCGCTACGAAAGAGATGGCACTTTGATTGAAGGACCAGCAGTTCACGGATTAAATGAAAAAGATAAATCGTAAACAAATCCTATTTTGAGCTGAGTTCGACCTACTTAGTCATTTCTGAAAGTAAGTATAGTGTGTATCAAAAGTAAATCATTTGCTAAAACTCAAGCGCCTTGGAGAACGAAGAAAAAATAGGATTTGTTTACGATAATATAATTTCTTTTTGATTTAAGTAATTTAAAATACCGCTGTCTGTGGTAAAACAAAATTTTAATTGGGTGCTACAAAGCAGTTGCATGGTTTGTTTGAATTTTTTGTTGATTTCATTGTTGCCATATTTTCCGTCTCCAATAATAGGATGACCGATATGCGCCAAATGAGCGCGAATTTGGTGTGTTTTGCCAGTATGCAAAATGACATCAAGTTCGCTGGTGTGATTTTGTAAATTTTCGGAAGTAACGGTATATTCTGTGATGATTTTTGTGGCGTTTTTTTGTGGCAAATCAGAAATATAAACATGACTTTTTTTGCTGTCTTTTATTAAATAAGCAGTTAGGAGGTCGTGTTTTTTTGAGAAAACCCCAAAAACAGTTGCTCTGTAATGCTTTTCGATTTCGTGATGTTTGAATTTTTCCAATAAAATACGTAGGGCTTCTGCATTTTTGGCATACAAAATAAGCCCAGTGGTATTGCGGTCCAAGCGATGACAAGGCTCCAAATTTTCGCCATATTGTTTTTGGATAAGCAATGTTAAAGTATAGATTTCTTGGGAGTTTTCCGTAACGCAAATGCCAGCTGGTTTGTTGATAACAAGAATATTTTGGTCTTCATAAATGACTTGCAGAGAAGAAATGCCAAAAAGCAAATCATCAGAAATGAAAATGGTGATTTCGTCATTTGCATGAACCAGAACATTTTCGTTGATTCGTTTTCCATTTAGGCGAATGTCCTTTTTGCGAAGCGCTTTGTATAAAGTGTTTTGGCTAAGATTGGGAAACATACTCGTTAGGAAAAAGATAAGCTTTTTTTGATGATATTTTTCGGTTACTTTTATTGTTTTCATGAAGATATTATAACGTGTTTGAGAAAGAATTGCAAGAAAATTTTGCAAAACACTTGATTTTTATAAAATTTTGTAGTACAATAACTACAAGATACCATTTACTTAGCTAAGGAAAAAACCTACCTTAAGCTCAGTTTATGGCAAATATAAAAATAGGAGGAATTTTGATATGACAAAGGAAAGAAAACAAGAAATTATTAATACGTATAAAAGGGAAGAGAACGATACTGGTTCACCAGAGGTTCAAATTGCCATTTTAACAGAAAGAATTACAGAACTGACAGAACATTTGAAAATTCACAAAAAAGATAACCATTCAAGAAGAGGATTATTGAAAATGGTTGGTAAAAGAAGAAGTTTGCTAAAATATTTGGCGAAAAAAGACGTTAATCGTTATCGTGAAATTTCTGAAAAATTGTCTTTGAGAAAAACTGTATAGAAAGTAGGAAACCTATTACTTGCAAAAGTGATAGGTTTTTTTGTAATGATTTGACAATTTATGTAAATTATGATAAAATATTCCCATTAACTCACATAAAGTGGGAATTTGAAAGGAGATTATACTATGAAAAAAAGTTTACGGAGTAAGATAAAAGAGGTATACAGGATGCAGAGGAGAACGTATTGGCGATATAAGTTGTGTGGAATTGGAAATAAAATTTCAGTTCTTTTTGGCAATGTAACACCACGATATTATCGGAATTTGATTGAAAAGCTGGATAGAGAAGAATTCATCCAGTTACAGAATAATATCTTAAGTCCAAAGGCATTTTGGGCAAGCATAGACGATGATTTGATTAGTTACATGATTAATCAAATTTTGGATGTCGATGTTGCCTCTGCTGAAGAAGTCCAAAAGATTTTTACGTATATTCCAATCACAGCTTTCAACGGTTGCAATCTCGTAACATTAGCTGCCATCTTGAAAAAACTGGGATTTCAGCAGCAGGCTGAAATTTGGGAATCCATGAATGAACAGAGAATGAGTGATTTTTTTGATTGCAATGAAATAACAAATCGATACGAATTATTTTGTAATTTTCTGGATAAGGCGGAAGAAAGTCATGATCTGGTTGTGGAAGGTTTGGAGCAATTATATGAAAAGATTTCTAAATTGTCAGCCCAGCATATTGCTAAAATCATAGAAAATGTGGAGTCAGAGAAAGCTGTTCAAAATCTGATAAAACGTATACAGAGTGGAAAGATAGCAGAAGCATGCGAATTAATTTCAGCAGAAAAGAGATACGAAGCCCTGGAAAAAAGCGATTTTCTTTTGTTAGGGTATATGAAAGGATTTTTGCTGGATAATCTGGCGAAAGAAGAAATTGCCGATGTATATGAAAATTTAGAGGAGCGCAAAATTAGTCTAGCCACAGTGTTCGATACAGCAGATATTTTTGCGATTTATGAAGCGGTAGGTGAAAGTAAGAAAGAACATATACTTTTTTATATTTTGGAGAAGGGGCAGTTTGAGGCACTGTATGAGCAATTGCAGGTAAATGATCGCATGCAGATGCTGGAGATGATGGTTGGTCACAAAGCGAGAGGTTCCTATTCCGAAAATGAGAAACTTCGTATGCAGCAGAATGTGATTCAACTTTTAGAGCAACGCAAAAAGCTTAGTTATTTTGAGGAGCTGGTTTTAAACAGCTTGAAAGCAGTTTCAAAAAAGTAGAAAAATTTTATAGTATAGCTTAGAAAAAACGGTCTAACATTTGGTAATCAATGTTAGACCGTTTTTTAATTTGTGAATGATAAAAATATTACAATTTTGTAACATATATTAAATAAAGAAAGCCGAATTATCAAGTGTTTCAAGGGTTTGCAATTCGGCTTTGTTATTAATTTGTTATTAACCGTGTAATTTTTAGAGAGCCTTTTCAGTATTTACTGAGTTGGAATTTAGAACGTAAATTTTTCTTTCTTGATAGTCAACCATGTTGATAGCATCTATTTTTTCTTGAAGTGAAATATGGTTATATACGTCGTCAGCCACGTTTCCATTTTTATGACCGATAATAGCGTTAATGATAGTCGTTTTTATGTTTAATTTTTGCAGTTCGGTTTCAAGAGAGTGCCTACCGCAGTGGGCGGTTTTTCCTTTTAAATTTGAGTATTTAGAAATAAATTTATTGTATAAAAATAGGTATTTGGCGTAACTCATTCTAGCTTTTTGGGACGTAAAAAGAAAGGTGTTTTTTGGGTTATAATATTTTTGTATAATTGGTTTTATTTTTTTATGTATCGGAATCACTCTATTTTGTCCTGCTTCTGTTTTTAGCCCTGTTACAAAATAATTCTCGATTAAAAAAACATTATTTGTGTAAGTAAATAGTAGTTCTTCTGCGCGACAACCCGTGTAAATTGCAAGTAACAGAAAATCCCTTACAAATTGTAGTTTTTGATTGTTTTCTTGAATTTCCCACAAATAGTTAATTTCTTCGTATGAAAAAGGTGTTCTGTGTTGTTTAGTTGTGTTTGAAGATTTTAAATCTGTTGTATATTTTTTATCGATAATATCTTCGGAATAGGCGTACTTATCCATGTTTTTGAATAGTTTTGTTAGGCATGTTTTTATGGATGGTTTTATTTCTGGATTATTAATGCATTCTTTAAAGTCAGATGTGCGTAGTTCTCGATATATTTTATTGTAAAGAGATTGGCAATGATTAAAAGCAACGGTTAGTTGATTGGCATGACTGAAAGATAGCTTGCCGTCTGTTCTAATGTGAAATTGTCTCTCAAGTAATTTTTCTTCTTTTGTTGGAAATAGTGCTTTTTCCATTTCGGCATAGACTTGCTTGAAAGTGTAATACTTTTTGTTCTTTCTATAAATAGTGGCTTCTACAGTATCGACAGGAACTAAGGGATAGGGGTTGCTTGTTTTAGGAAAGTGCGAAAAAGTTACAATTCGATTATATTTGTTTGTCTTTACTTTTAAAGGTGTAGGATTTTTTAGCCAGTTTTCAAGACAAACGATGGCATCTAATTCTGTTTCAAATTTATCTATATCGAAATAAATAGGTTTTCCGTCGCAATCTTTTCCAATCATGAGGCGTGCTACATAAGGGTAGTGTCTTCCATTTCCTAAAAATACAGGACTTCCAGCTCCATTTGCTCGTTTTTTATATTTCTTCATAAAAAATCTCCTTCTAAACAAATTTTCGGTACTTGCTTAAAAAGAGACTATATGCTATAATTAATATAACATAAGACTGCTTTTAAGCAAATATGGTTTTAGATAATCCACAAACTTTGGTCGGGGAGTGGGTTATCTATTTTTTATATAATATTACATTTATATCAAATTTTTCTCTTAAATTATTTTCTTATATTATTAAAATCTACATAAATAATGTTATCTTGTCTTTGAATTGGCTCGGTAAAGAACATAGATTTAACGGTTTTGTCGAAGTTTTCTAATGTCTGTTGATTAGTGATAAATGGTTCAAAAGTAAAGTTGTCAGAATGAATTTTTCTACCATCTTTAAAATAAATATTGTGTTTATCTACTTTTTCTATATTGACTAAATTATCATAATCTAACATAAAGATTGTCTCCTTTACTCAAATATTTTACTTATTCTAGCTTCTGTAACTTTTCCGACAATTTGAAAATTAGTGCTTTTATCAAGTTTTCGTGGCGGATAATAAGAATTAAAAGCTATTAGTTCAATATAATCTTCATGTTTTATTATTTTTTTGACTGTAGCTTCTTCATCATCTATAAGTATAATTCCAATTTGCCCATTTTCAACATCATTTTGTTTGTGTACTATTATAATATCATCTTCATATAAAATAGGCTGCATGCTATCGCCAGTCACGGTCAAAGCAAAGTAGTTTTCAGGGTCAGACAGTTTTTTATCTATACTAATATAGCCGACAATATTTTCGCTTGCTAAGTAATTATATCCTGCTTTTACGGTCCCTAAAAGAGGGAATGCTTGCTTTGTTTGTTGATTAATGACATATTTTTCATCATTTAATCCTGCTAGCCACGCAGGGTTAACATTGAAAAAATTTGCTAATTTTACAATAGTGCTTCTTTTAACACCTTTTATTTCACCTGAAGCGTATCTTGAAATCGTGGCAGATGTTTTTCCAACATATTCCTCCATATCATTTAATGAATAATTGCTGTTCTTTATCAAGTCAGACAATCGTTCCGAAAAAATTTCATCCATAGTGTCACCTCCGATATAAGTATTATACAACATTTTTTCGCATTACGCAATATTTTTTTCAAAAAAAATAAAAAAATTTCGTAAAAAGTATTGACAAAGAAAATAAAATATTATATATTACGTATAACGTAATTACGTAATACGTAAAACAGGGAGGTGAACAATGAAAGAAAAAAGGGAAGAAATACTGAGAAAGATAGAAGGATATATGAAGTTTAGGAATTTGTCTAAGTCAGAATTAGCAAAGGAATGGGGCAAGACAGAAATATATGTTTACAGAAGATTAAGTGGAAAAGTTGAGTTAGGATTAGTTGATATTTTAGAATTATGTAAGATATTAAAATTAAGTAAAAAAGAAGCATCAGACATTTTTTTTAATGATTGATTACGTAACGCGTAAAAAGAAAGGAGAAGAGAATGGGAAAGAAAATTATAAAACAGATTATTGAAGAAAAAGACAAAATTATAACTGTTGTAAAAAAAGAACTAGCAGAAGGCGAGTCTACCAGTTCAAAAATTACAATAACTAATGATAGAGCTATTCTTCAAGCAAATGATATTAGTCTTTAAATGAATATGTACCATTTGAGTGTTTAATAAGTTCTCTGTTAGAAGTAAGAATTATTTTATCAGCAAATTGGGTCATAGTGATATCAAGTCCGTCTGGATATATAGAATGATTAATTGCGCAAGTAAGTTCTTCTTTGACTTCTCTTTTTATATCGCTAAAATTCTCTACTTTTGGAGTGTTGATAGTAATTTGACCATCTTTTGCAGTAAAAGAATAATTAAACATATAATTTCACCTCACTTTCAAAAGCATTATAGCATAAGTGAGAAGATAAAAACAAGGAGGAAACTATGGAAGATATTGAAAAAGTCAAAACGCTCACACCAGTAGAAGCCGCAAAATTTATACCAAAAAATGCTGAGTGGATAAGGGCAGGCTTAAGAGAAGAAAGATTTGACTTTGGAAGTGCTGTTCCGCCAAAAAAAGCTGGTGGAAAATGGAATTATATTATTATTGAAAGTAAGTTTTTTAAATATTTAGGAAAGGAACAAAAAACATGAAATTAACAAAAGTACAAAAGGCAACTAGATTCATAGTTTATACAA
>CAOKFZ010000007.1 GCA_948467875.1 uncultured Clostridium sp. | reverse complement strand
AAAAATATGATATTGACGCAGTTGTGCATTTTGCAGCTGAATCACATGTGGATAATAGTATTAAAAATCCATTTATTTTTACCCAAACCAACGTGATTGGAACACACACTTTATTGGAGGCTGCAAAGCAATTTTGGGGCGAAGGAAGCGAAAATCGCTTTGTACATGTTTCTACAGACGAGGTGTATGGAACACTTGGGGAAGAAGGTTTTTTTACGGAAACCTCTCCAATCCAACCAAACAGTCCATATTCTGCATCAAAGGCATCTTCTGATTTGATTGCTTTGGCATATGCAGAAACTTTTAAAATGAATGTTTGTGTGACAAATTGTTCTAATAATTATGGACCATATCAACATCATGAAAAGCTAATTCCGCATATGATTAGTCTTGCTTTGAAAGACGAAAAATTGCCAGTGTATGGAGAAGGCTTGAATATTCGTGATTGGCTTTTTGTGGAGGACCATTGCGAAGCAATTGATTTAGTGCTACACGAAGGCGAAAAAGGCGAGAGATACAATATTGGTGGACATAATGAAAAACGTAATATTGAAATCGTGAAATTGATTTTGAAGCGATTAGACAAGCCAGAGAGTTTGATTTCTTTTGTAGAAGATAGAAAAGGGCATGATTATCGTTATGCGATTGATCCAACGAAAATTCACAATAAATTAGGTTGGCTTCCAAAAACGAAATTTGAAGATGGTATTGTCAAAACAATTGATTGGTATTTAGCACATCCAGAATATTTGATGAAATAGAAAATTTGAATGTTTGGTTGTTGAATTATGGATGCATTCATGATATAATACAAAAAATGAAAGGAATAAGAAATGGATTTTTTTAAGACACTTTATCAAAATAGAAAACTAGCAATGCAATTAGGTAGAAACGATTTTAAAAATCGTTTCGCCAATACTAGCTTAGGAACGATTTGGGGATTTGCGCAACCATTTGTGTTTATGCTGACTTATGTGATTGTTTTTCAATATATTTTAAAAACAGGAAGTTCTGGCAAATATCCATATGTTGTTTGGTTTTTACCAGGCATGGCAATGTGGATGTTTTGTAGTGATGCTATTTTAAATAGTAGTAGTTCGATTCGCAATTATAGTTATTTGGTAAAAAAAGTAGTGTTCCCAGTGGATATTATTCCTGTGATATCCATTACATCTTCTAGTTTTATTGGCATGTTTTTGATTTATATTGCGACTATGGTATCTGTGGCATATGGCTATTTTCCAAATATTTTGAATATCATCTATATTGTATTTTGTGCATTTTGTTTTATTATTGCCCTAACGCGTTTTACTTCAGCATTGACAACTGTTGTACCAGATTTTTCACAATTGTTAACCATTATCATTCAGCTTTGCATGTGGTTTACGCCAATTATTTGGAATTTGGATATGCTAGAAGGAATTGTTTGTATTTTGTTTAAGGTGTTTCCATTTACTTATTTGGTGGAAGGTTTCAGACAAGCATTTATCTCAAATTCGACCATTATCACAGAACATTTTGGATTATATAGCATTATCTTTTGGGTGATTACGATTTTGATGTTTTTGTGGGGAAATTCTGTTTTCAAAAGAAATAAAAAAGATTTTGCAGATGTGCTTTAATTCTGCCATTGCATATTTTGGAGGTTTTGAGAAAGTAGAATGAAAATTGATATTTTGATGGCAACTTATAATGGAGAAAAATATTTACAAGAACAAATTGACAGTATTCTTGAGCAGTCCTATGGCAATTTTCGATTATTAATTTCAGACGATATGTCACAAGATGGCACAAGAGAAATTTTAAATAAATATGTCGAAAAAGATAAGCGAGTGGTTGTGTTTTTACAAGAAAAAAATCTAGGTGTTATGCAGAATTTTGAGTTTTTGATGAAACAAGTAGAAAGTGAATATTTTATGTTTTCGGATCAAGACGATGTTTGGCAAAAAGACAAAATTCAAAAATCGGTCAATCAGTTGGAACAAACAGATTGTGATTTAGTGTATAGCGATTTGGAAGTGGTAAGTCAAGATTTAGAGCTTGTTTGCAAGTCTTATTGGAAGTTAAAAGGATTTGAAAAAAAAATCAAAAAATACAACAATTTTGAAAGTTTATATCTGAATAATTTTGTGACTGGGAGTACGATGCTTGTGAAAGCCAAGTTTTTGAAAAAAATTTTGCCTTTGCCACATAAGTCAAAATATATTTTGCATGATTACTGGACAGCTCTTGTTGTCAGCAAATTTGGCAAAATGTCTTATGTGGACGAGCCGCTTGTTAGATATAGGCAACATGGCGAAAATCAAATTGGCTCAAAAAAGAAATCAGATGAAATACAAGATTTTAACCAAATGAGAAATTTGTTTATAGATGTGAAAAAGGATCATTTTAAAACATTCATACAAAATAGCGAAATTTTTGAAGATGAAGAAATAGAGAATCTAAATAAAAAGTGTTACGAATATTTTCAAAGTTTAAAAAATGTAAAAAAATGGGATTTGAAAAATAGAAAACTATTTTGGAAATTATACCAATATGAGAATTTAAGTTATGCTTTTCAGAATTTTTTGATACTCAATATGCCAGCTTTGGCTTTGCCATTATTCCGCATGAAGAAAGGATGGAAAAGAAAATAAGATGAGTGAAACAGTGATAAAAATAACAAATTTGGTAAAAGAATATAAAATGTTTGCCCGAAAAAAGGACCGTTTGTTGGAGACAATGTTTCCAAATTGGGTACATAAACATGGCACTTTTCGAGCAATGGATGGTTTGGATTTAGAAGTGAAAAAAGGCGAAGTTTTGGGGATTTTAGGAAAAAACGGAGCTGGAAAATCCACTTTATTAAAAATGATAACTGGAGTGGTCATTCCGACTTCTGGTCAGATTGAGGTTAATGGAAAAATCAGTTCTTTGTTGGAGCTGGGAACTGCTTTTAATACGGACTTGACGGGAGTGGAGAATATTTATCAACATGGGCAAGTAATGGGGCTTACGTTGGAGCAAATTGAGGCGAAAAAGCAAGCAATCATTGATTTTGCCGATATTGGAGATCATTTATACCAGCCTGTAAAAACGTATTCTTCTGGTATGTTTGCAAGGCTTGCTTTTGCTTGCGCCATTCATGTTGAACCAGAGGTTTTAATTGTGGACGAGGTTTTGTCAGTTGGCGATATGGCGTTTCAGCTGAAATGCTTTAAAAAGTTTGAGCAATTTAAAAAAGAAGGAAAGACCATTTTGTTTGTTACACATGGCATTTCTGATGTTTTGAAGAATTGTACAAGGACGATAATTCTTGAAAATGGCAGAAAGATTTTTGATGGCGACGTCAAAACTGGTGTAGATAAATATAAGAAAATTATGGTTGGTTTGGATATTGATTCCGAAATCAAGGAGGAAGATAATGCTCCAGTGGCTCAACTGGATTCTGACGTTTGGAAAAATCATTTTGAAACCAATAGTGAGCCTTTAGTTTATGGGACAAACGCAGTCGATATTTACGATTATGGCATTTTTGATAAAAACGGAAAATATGCGGTTGCGATTAATAACCAAGAGGAAACGACCATTAAAATGAAAATAAAAATCAATGAAGATATTGAAGATCCCATTTTTGCTATGACAATTAAAGACATCAAAGGAATGGAGTATTGTGGAACCAATACTGTGATTTATAAAATGGCAACAGGAAATTACAAAAAAGGTGACCATGTGTTGGTGGAATTTAAGCAAGTTATTCCAATTGCGCCAGGCAGATACACGATTTCTTTGGGGTGCACAAAATATAATAGCATGGGAGAATTGGATGTTTATCAGAGAAAATATGATGTGATTTTTACAGAAGTGTTGGCGTATCGAGAATGTGTGGCGCTTTGTGATTTGGAAAGCAAAATTACCTATCAGAAGATTCAAACTTAAAATAGGAAAGGATTTTTTATGAAATTTAATTTGGATTTTTACAAAGGGGAAGACAAATATAGTGATGGCGATATTGAAGATGTCATTTTGAATTATACAGAGAATTTTACAGAAGCAAATATGGACGAAGTTTTCAAAAATGATTTAAGGTGGCCAGTGTTTTATCATTTGACCAATATCCGAAAAAATATTATCAATTGGTATCCGATGAAAAAAGATGCCACAGTTCTTGAAATTGGGGCTGGAATGGGTGCAATCACAAGCACGCTTTGCGAGAAAGCGGGGCGTGTGGTTTGTGTGGAGTTGTCGAAAAGAAGAGCGACTGCAATTGCCAATCGCAACAAAACAAGAGAAAATTTGGAAATTATGGTTGGCAATTTAAATGACATGCAATTTAACGAAAAGTTTGATTACATTACACTTGTGGGGGTTTTGGAATATGCAAATTTGTATACTTATACAGAGAATCCATATGTTGATTTTTTGAAATCCATTCAAAAGTTTTTGAAAAAAGATGGGAAATTGTTGATTGCGATTGAAAATAAATTAGGGATGAAATATTTTGCAGGAGCGCCAGAAGACCATTCTGGTATCCAATATGACGGAATTATTGGGTATCCAGAAAAGCACAGAAGTGCTATGACTTTTGGAAAACAAGAATTGCAAAATTTGCTTTCTCAAGTGGGATTGGGCTATACCAAATTTTATTATCCGCTTCCAGATTATAAGTTGCCTAATATTATTTTTTCAGATAATTATTTGCCAGACGAAAATACGATTAATCAATATTCGGTATATTATACAGAAGGCACGAAAATTAATTTTGACGAGAAAAAAGCGTATTGCCAAACCATTCAAAATGGTGTATTTGATATTTTTGCCAATTCGTTTTTTGTGGAGGCGTCTGCTAAAAAAATTCATACAAAAGTCGATTTAAAAAATGCTGATTTTGTAAAAATTTCAGAACAGGAAAAAGAATTTTATAAAAAAGATTATACCAAATAGAGAGGTTTTGTTATGAGAAAAAAAATGAAAGTGATAATCGTTCTTGTTGTGACGCTTGCTTGTATTTATTCAGGATTTCGCACCAGAGAAAAAAATGGAATTGTGGTAACGCAAATGCAAACAAATCAGCCAGAATCGCTAAGTTATATGCTGACAACAAGCAAAAATAAATTGCTGATGATTGATGGAGGAAGTGCTGAAGATAGCAGTTATCTAGAAGAGAAACTTTTGGAAAAAGGTGGAGAAGTAGAATGCTGGTTTATTACGATTGCGCACCCAGAAAATTTTGGGGCGATGAAACGCATTTTGGAAAATGGGAAAGTGCAAGTCAATCAAATTTATATTAGTTTTAATGAAGCGAGTTGGTATGGTCAGCATGAAACAGAAAGATATGGAGAAGTGGCGGAATTTCTAGATTTTATTTATAGCGAAAACATCATTAAAAGAGTGTATAATGTGCCACTTCGTCATCAAATGGTAGTGGATAATTTGCATCTTACGATTTTAAATATTGCCAATCCAGAGTTGGATGAAGAGTATGCAGGATTTAATCAATCTATGGCATTAAAAGTAAGCAACACGTATAAAAGTATGATTTTTATGGGAAATATTGCAGATATTGCTGCTGAAAAAATGAAGGACAACAATTTAGACGAAATTGATTGTGATGCTGTTCAGATTTCTAATAATCAGGCTCAAATGGTAAGTGATGAAATTTATGAAAAAATGACTCCTGCGTATATTTTTATGCCAGTTTCAAAAAATAGTGATAAAGCATCTAGTCAAACGTATCTGGAGAGACTAAAAAATTTGCTAAAAGCCAAAGATGCCTATATGAATCCGAATGAGGATATAACAGTTAAAATATGGTAAATGGTAGGGGAGATTTTTATGGATAAATTAGCTGTTTTCAAGGAAAATATTTTTGCTTGGTATGATTTCAAAGAAAATGCAAATGGAATTGTGTATTCACAAGATGAGGATTATTTGCAAATTTTAGGGCAAAAAATAAATATTGTGCCAAATGATGCGAACGAGAAATTAGATTATATCATTCTGATTGACCAAGATGTTGCATTTTTGAAAATACAAAAACATCTGCCTCAAATAACAGATGAGACCAAAGTAATTGTGATTGGGGAAAATGATTTATCTGTGAACAATTTAACAACGTATCCCAAGAGCCAAGAGGTTTTGGAAAAAAGTGAAAGTACTACAATTGCGGATTTGGAAAAACAAATGCAGAATTTGGGTTTTGATTATCACAATTTGTATTATGCTTTTCCGAAGTTCGATTTTGTGGATGTGCTTTTTGAAGAAACTTATGAAATTAGTGAAGAGCAAATTGATAAATATATGCCGTTTACAGAAGAGTCACAAATTAAAACAATAGATGAAATAAAGTTTTTGAAAAAAATGATTCAGAGGGATAGGAGTTTGCTTCAAGTATTTGCGAATAGTTATTTTCTCGAATTTTCTAAAAAAGAAATGAAAAAAAATGTCAAATTTGTTTCTTTTAATAACACAAGAAAAGAAGAATATCGCCTGATGACAGTGATTCGTGATAAGGTGGTAGAAAAAATAGCGCTTTCAAGAAATGCCAAAAAACATTTGGAAAATATGGAGCAAAATATTGCCATTTTGCAAAAATATCAAATTCCTATTTTGGATTATGTAGAAAATGGAAAATGTTATAGCAAATTGGTAGAACATACACACACTTTGGATGTGACTTTAGCGGAGCATGCGCAGGACTTGGATTTTGTGGTAGGCATTTTAAATCAAATAAAAATGCTGTTGGAACAGCAAGCAATTGCTTATCAAGATAGCATGCAAGAGACTTTAAAGGAATACGAAATTGATGTTCATGCAGTGAAAAACTTAAAGTTTTTAGAAAATGCTTTTGTTGATTTTGTGCCTAAAAATTGTTTTGAAATTGAGAAGAAATTTTACTTTTTTGACCAAGAATGGAATCGCAAATTTTTGCCAGTTGATTTTATTATCTATCGTTCCATTATTAATTGTTACGAGTTGGTAAAAAAAATCAATATTAATGAATTGTTTGCGAAATTAAATATGACGGAATTTGTTCCAATTTTTGAAAAGATTAATCACAAAATTATGACAGATATTTTAGACCAAGAGTTATATGAGCAAATGGTAAAAAAAGAAGTCAAAAGAATTGACAATATTGTGAATGAAAGAGAAATAGCTTTAAAACAGATTGCAGATTTTGAAAAAGAGGATTTCAATAAAACGAAAGTTATTCAAGATTTGACGGAGGAAGGTTTCAAAAAAGATAAAGCAATTGCAGATTTGATGCAAGAAGGAACCAAAAAAGACAAAGCAATTGCGGATTTGATGCAAGAGGCAACTAAGAAAGATAAAGCAATTGCGGATTTAATGCAAGAGGAAACAAAAAAAGATAAAGCAATCGCAGATTTGATGCAAGAAGAAAAAAATAAGGAAGCCTATATTCAGGCGCTTGAAGGAGCGAAAAAAAACAAAGAGCAGGAAGCACAAAATTTGAGCGAAATGAATCAAAAAAAAGACGAGACAATTGAACATTTAAATGAGATTATAAAAGTTAAGGATCATCAAATAGAGGTTTATGAAAATATGAAGCTAGTAAAAATGGTAAAAAAGTTGAGGGGAAATAAGTAAAATGGATATGAACCAAAAAATGAAGATTTATAATTTTTTAGATAAACATCCAAAATTAAAAACAAGTTTGGTAAAACCATATCGCAAAATGATGAAAAAATATACGACAAATGAAGAGGTTGACTACAATCAATGGATTATACAAAATGAGCCAAATGCCAAAGAGCTTAAGAACCAAAAAAGACATAAATTTGCGTATCAACCGAAAATTAGCATTGTGGTTCCATTATACAATACAAAAGAATATTTTTTGCAGGAAATTGTGACATGCTTAAAAAAGCAGACTTATTCTAATTGGGAACTTTGCTTGGCAGATGGGAGCTCAAAGCCACTTGAATTTATTCAGCGATATTTGAAAGATGCTCGTATTAAATATTCTGTGATTGGCGAAAACAAAGGAATTTCGGGAAACACGAATGAAGCCATCAAAATGGCAACTGGTGACTATATAGGGCTTCTTGACCATGATGATTTGTTGCCAGTATTTTCGCTTTATGAAGTGGTAAAGGCGATTAACGAAAACCCAGATGCCCAGTTTTTGTATTCAGATGAGGACAGAATGGAAGGCGAATTTCATAAACGTTATGGCGTATTTTTTAAGCCAGATTTTTCAAAATATACGCTCCGAAGTGCTAATTATATTTGTCATTTTAGTGTTTTCAAAAAAGAATTAATGGACAAGTTGGGAGGCGAAAGGTCGGAGTATGATGGAAGTCAAGATTTTGATATAGCCATTCGAGCATCTGAGCTGACTGACCAAATTTATCATATCCCAAAAGTTTTGTACCATTGGCGCGTGCATCAAGAATCAACAGCGGGAAATACGGATTCTAAACCATATGCTTATGAAGTAGCTAAAAACGTTATCAAAGACCATTTAAAACGTTCTCAAATTGAGGTAAAAGTAACAGATGGCTTGACTTTAGGGAGTTATGATTTAAAATATTTGGTTAATGGTAGTCCGAAGGTTTCGCTAATTGTGGATGCAAGGGAAGTTGAAAAAACAAATCAATTCGTGAAAAAAATAAAAGATAGTCTTTGCTATAAAAATATAGAAATGATTGTAATTGCAGATGATTTCAAAATGTTGGGGACCAAGCCTATTAAGCCAGAGGAAAATATTATCAAGCAATATAATGAAATCATTGCTAATTTGGATTCCGATTATTTTATGATTTTAGATGACCAGTTCGTGGAAGTCAAAAATGAGGAATGGGTGCAGGATTTAGTTGGAATTGCCCAAAACGAAGATGTTGGAATGGTGGGAACGAAGCTATATAATTCTCAAAATTTAGTAGAACATTGTGGTATTATTTTGGGGATGAATGGTGCTGGAGATTTGCTTTATAAGGGCGCTCCGAAGGATATCGGGACCTATATGCAAAGACTGAAAATCATTCATAATGTGAGTGCTGTGTATTATCGTTATGCCATGATTGATACGAAAAGTTTTCAAGCATGTGGTCAATTGAATCTAAATTATAGAGGACTTTTGACCAGTCTTGACTTAGGATTAAAAATGCTGAAAAATAAAAAGCAAGTGGTCATTAATCCACAAGTGGAGTTTGAAGTAAAATCTTTGAGAGAGGCTTATAAAAATCAGGAGCAAGAAATTTGTTTTAGAAGTGAGTGGAAACAAGAGTTGAATGCAGGGGATAAATATTATAGTCCCAATTTAAGTAAAACCAACACAGGGTTGTCGATTAATATATAAAGAGAGGAAAATAAAATGCCAAAAGTAGATATTGTGATACCAATTTATAATGCTTATGAGTACACAGAAGAATGTATTAAATCTTTGCTCAAATATACAGATTTGAGCACACATAACTTGTTACTTATTAATGATAAAAGTCCAGATGAGCGAGTTTTGCCAATGCTTAAAAAATATGCGCAGGAAAATCCAGATAAACATATCATTGTTTTGGAGAATGAAGAAAATTTGGGATTTGTGGGAACTGCCAATCGAGGTATGAGTTATTCGGAAAATGATGTACTGTTGCTCAATAGTGACACAGAAGTAACGAAAAATTGGCTAGAAAAAATCATCGATTGTGCTTATCAAAATGAACATATTGCTACTGTTACGCCACTGACGAATAATGGAACGATTGCTTCTGTGCCGAATTTTGGGGTAGATAATGAATTGCCAAGCAACATGACGTTAGAGCAGTATGCTGAAATGATTGAAAAATGTTCACTCAATCGCTTTCCAGAGCTGACGACAGCGAATGGTTTTTGTATGTTTATTAAACGAGCCGCTTTAAACGAAGTTGGGCTGTTTGATAGCGAAACATTTGGCAAAGGTTATGGCGAGGAAAATGATTTTTGCTATCGTGCGCTAAACCGTGGTTGTATTCATGTTTTGTGTGATAACACCTTTGTGTATCATAAAGGAACTCAGTCTTTTAAAAAAGAAAATATGACCGCAGATCGCATTGCTTTGGTGGAAGAACATATGGAAAAATTGCGCAAAAAACATCAGGTTTATGTCGATAAAACGGACCAATATTTGCGTGTGAATCCAGCAAAAGATGTACAAGAAAATGTGCGAATTAACATTGAAATTTATGGTAAAAAAAGAATTTTATTTTTAGTGAATGAATGGGAAGAAAATCTGGAAATGACTGGTGGAACTTCACTTCATCTAAAAGACATTATTAGCAAAATGAAAAATGAGATGGCGTGCTTTGTGCTGGCTCCCGATAAAAAAGATTTGTCTATTTTTAATTTGTATTTATATACGAAAAATTATGCAGGAATTTTGCGTCGTTTCAAAACCGAAATTAATTTGTATGGGCAAGTGGTTTATCATAATAGCACTTATAGTGAATTTTTAGAGAAATTATTTGAAATATTTGAGTTTGATATAGTGCATGTACATCATTTGTTATTTCAAGGGTTTGATGTAGTAGAAATGGCACAAAAATATGGTGCCTATTCCATCATTACTTTGCATGATTTGTATATGCTTTGTCCTTCGATTAATATGATTTATGATGGAAAATATTGTGAAGAAATTAAATCCGAAAATTGTGAAAAATGTTTTATTGAAAAGCACAAAATTACAGAAAATATTTTAGATAATTGGAGAAAAAATGCGCATCAAATTTTGCAAAAATTTAATCAAATTATTGTGCCATCTGAGAATACAAAAAAATTATTTTTAAATGCCTATCCTGACCTAAAAATTGATGTCATTGAGCATGGAATTGATGTGTATCAAATCAAAACCAAAAAGACAGAAAAAAAAGAGACTTTTGATATTGCTTTTGTGGGCGTTATGGCGAAGCATAAAGGCAGCAAAATTTTGCAAAAATTATTGCAAAAAAATAATAATTCTAACATAAAAATTCACTTTTTTGGCAAGGGATTTGAAGAAGAATTGGAAGCTACTGAGCAGTGCATTCATCATGGAGAATATCAAAGAAAAGAATTGCCACAAAAGTTGGTAGACAATCAAATTGATTTGGTGTGTATGTTTTCTGTTTGCCCAGAAACGTATTCGTACACATTAAGTGAAACCTACATGGCGAAAGTTCCAGTTTTGGCATATAATTTAGGGGCGATTGCAGACAGAATTCAACAAGATAATTTGCGGTTGGGTAATAGATAAAAATGCCACTTCAGATGAAATTTGGGATAAAATTAATCAAATCAAAAATGACAAAAAAGAATATGAAAAAGTAAAAGCAAATTTTAAAAATTTTCAGTTAAAAACAGTTGCTCAAATGCAAAAAGATTATGAAAAAATTTATCAAGCAATTCATCAAAAATCTGGTGGGGTTGTGAAGCTAGAAAAAATCAATCATTGTATCACAGATTCAAATGAAAGTTATATTAAAGAATTATTATTAGAAGAAAAAAGAAAAGAAGAATATATTCATGTTTTAGAAAGCATCAATACACAAAAAGATGAAGAAATAGAGAGAGTAAAACAAGAAGTAAAGCAAAAGCAAGATACAATTGTTTATTATGAAAATATGCGTGTAATTAAGTTGATTAAAAAATTGAAAAAAAGGAGAAAATAGGATGCCAAAAACAGACATCATTATTCCAATTTATAATGCATATGAATACACAAAAGCGTGTATCCAATCTGTCTTAAAATATACGAATTTAGCAGAGCATCAGTTGATTTTAATCAATGACAAAAGTTCTGATGAGCGAGTTTTGCCAGATTTAAGAAAAAGTGCGCAGGAAAATCCCAATAAAAATATTGTTGTGTTAGACAATGAAGAAAATCTTGGCTTTGTGGAAACCGTTAATCGTGGTATGAGTTATAGCGAAAACGATGTCGTGTTACTCAATAGTGACACAGAAGTAACGGAAAATTGGTTGGAAAAAATGATTTCTTGCGCTTATCAAAATGAATATATTGCCACAGTTACGCCGCTTACGAATAATGGAACCATTGCATCTGTGCCTAATTTTGGCATGGATAACGAGTTGTCCGAAAACATAACATTAGAAAAATATGCCAAAATGATTGAAAAATCTTCTTTAAAACGTTTTCCAGAATTGACGACTGCGAACGGGTTTTGTATGCTGATTAAAAGAAATGTATTAAACGAAGTTGGACTTTTTGATAGTGAAAATTTTGGCAAAGGTTATGGCGAGGAAAATGATTTTTGTTATCGAGCTTTGAATCGAGGATTTATTCATGTTTTGTGTGACAATACATTTGTGTATCATAAAGGCACACAGTCTTTTGCAAAAGCAGAAAATCATATGAAAAAATTGCAAAAAAAACATCCTATTGGGACCTTTAAAACAGACCATTTTATTCATGTAAATCCCTTAAAAGATATTCAAGATAATGTCAAAATTAACAGTGAATTATATGGAAAAAAACGTATTTTATTTCTTGTCAATGAATGGGAAGAAAATATGGAAATGACTGGTGGGGCTTCTCTACATATGAAAGATATTATTGAAAAAATGCGTGAGAATGAAGCTTGCTTTGTGGTGGCTCCTGATAAAAATGATTTGTCGCGATTATCAGTTTATATGTACACAAAAAAAATTGGTAGATTGATTTACAATATCAAAACAGAACTTGGCATGTATGGGCAACTGAATTTTCATGAGCAAACTTACAGAAATGTTTTGGAGAAATTATTCGAGAGCTTTCATTTTGATGTTGTGCATAGCCACCACTTTTTATTTCAGACATTTGATGTGGCGGAAATTGCCAAAAAATATGGCGCATATTTTATTATTACTTTGCATGATTTATATTTGCTGTGCCCATCGATTAATATGGTCAATCAGGGAAAATTTTGTAGTCAAATTAATCCTGAAGAATGCGAAAAATGTTTTGCTGAGAAACACAAAATTAATGAAAATGTTTTGGATAAATGGAGAGAAAAATGTTATCAAATGTTACAGAAATGTGATAAGATAATAGCACCATCAGAGAATACAAAAAAGTTATTTTTGGAAGCCTATCCTGATTTGAAAATTGATGTCGTAGAACATGGAGTAAAGGTGCAGAAAATCGAAGAAAAAAAAGAGCCAAAAGGAACATTTGATATTGCGTTTGTGGGGGCTATGGAAAAGCATAAAGGAAGCGAAATTTTGAAAGAATTAATTGCCAAAAATGCAAATGAAAAAATCAAAATTCATTTGTTTGGAAAAACGTTTGATGAAGCATTAGAAAAAAATACAAAAAATTATACTTATCATGGAAGTTATCAAAGAGGCGAATTGCCACAATTGCTTTCAGATGATCAAATTGATTTGGTGTGTCTGTTTCCGATTTGGCCAGAAACCTATTCATATACATTGACCGAAAGTTATATGGCAAAGATTCCAGTTCTTATTTATGAGATTGGTGCCATTGCAGAGCGCGTAAGGCACGATGAATTACGGTTGGATTATGGAAGTTCGGTAGTTCGCCAAAGCAAATTTTGAGTAAAATAGAAGAGATAAAAAATAACCAAAAAGAATATGAGATGATCAAAAATAATTTTGAAAATTATCACTTTAAAACTGTAGAGAAAATGCAAGAAGAATATGAGAAAATTTATGCAAGTGGGCAAGCTAAAAATGAACCAGTTTGTACAACGAAAGTAGATGATTTGCAACGCAAAACCGATGTGTATGACTTGCGTGTTTTGCAAATCAATATGGGGGCAGAATTAAAAGAACTGCAGGATTATAAAAATCGATACAATTTTTTGGTCGAGAGATTTCAAAAGAAACAGAATACTAAAATTTGGCAATTTGCCAAAAAAGTGAAAAAATTTTTAAAGAAAAAATAAGGGGGAAAGTATGATTGATACACATCATATCAAAAATCAAATCAAATTTTATGTCAAAAAATACGGTTTGTTTAAGACAATTTTGAAATGTTTGCGTGTTGGAACGAGAAAGCTAATTCGTATTTTAAAAGGCGAGCGAGATGTGAACTATGGCGACTATGGCGATTGGATTCACAGCAATGAGGTGCGTGATTGGGAAATCAAGGCACAGACGAAAAAGAAGTTTAAAAATATGCCTAAAATTAGCATTGTGGTTCCGATGTATCACACCAAAGAAAAGTTTTTGAAAGAGTTGGTAAATTCGGTTAAGCAGCAAACGTATAGCAATTGGGAACTTTGTTTGGCAGATGGAAGTGAAACACAAAATGAAAAATTGTCTAAAATTCTTGAAAAGGACGAGCGAATTCAATATCGATTTTTGAATGAAAATAAAGGGATTTCGGAGAATACAAATCAAGCGATAAAAATGGCAACAGGCGATTATATTGCGCTTCTAGACCATGATGATGTTTTGGCTAAATATGCATTGTATGAAGTGGTAAAAATGATTAATCAATTTCCAGAAGCAGAATTTATTTATTCGGATGAAGATAAAATTGACCAAAATGGAAATCGTTTTGATGCGTATTTCAAGCCTGAATTTTCGCCAGATACGTTGAGATGCCAAAACTACATTTGTCACTTTAGCGTTTTTAAAAAAGAATTAATGGAAAAACTTGGTGGTTTTCAATCAGCATTTGATGGTGCTCAAGATTATGACATTTTTTTGAGAATGTCGGAAATGGTCAAACCAGAAGATATCAAGCATATTCCACGTATTTTGTACCATTGGCGAGTGCACAAAGGTTCGACTGCTATGGAAAATAGTGGAGCGAAAAATTATGCATTTGATAATGGCATTAAGGCTTTGGAGGCACATTTAAAAAGAATTGGTTTGGCTGGAAAAGTGTCAAATGGAGCAATTCCAGGGATTTATCGAATCGATTATGAAGTAAAAGGCAACCCAAAAGTTTCGATTGTGATTCCAAACAAGGATGGAAAAGAAATTTTGGAAGTTTGCCTTCATTCTATCCTTAACAAAACTACATATGTAAATTATGAAATTGTGATTGTAGAAAATAATAGTGAAACAGAAGAAATTTTTGCGTATTATGAGGAACTGGAAAAGAATGAAAAAATCAGAGTTGTAAAATATCCAAAAACAGGATTTAATTATTCGGGAATTATTAATTTTGGAGTTCAAAATTGTTCTGGAGAATATGTGATTCAACTCAATAATGATACTGAATTGTTAACACCAAATTGGTTGGAAATAATGCTTGGATTTGCACAGAGAGAAGATGTAGGAGCAGTTGGTGTGAAGTTGTATTACCCAGATGAGACGATTCAGCATGCTGGCATTATTGTGGGGCTTGGCGGTGTTGCGGGGAATCGTTTTAAGAGCATTCCAAAAGAGGGACATGGGTATTTTGCGCAAGAAAGCATGATACAAAATTTGAGTGCTGTAACAGCTGCTTGCATTATGACACGAAAAAGTATGTATGAAGAGGTGGGCTATATGGATGAGAATTTGGCGGTTGCGTTTAATGATGTAGATTTTTGTTTAAAAATTCGTGAAAAAGGTTATTTGATTGTATATAATCCATATGTGGAATTTGTGCATTATGAATCCAAAAGTAGAGGCGAAGAAAATACACCTGAGAAAATCAAAAGATTTCAAGGGGAAATTCATACTTTTAAGGAAAAATGGCAGAATTTTCTGGATGAAGGAGATCCATATTATAATATTAATTTGAGTTTGGATACAGAGGTTTATCATATGAAAAGAGTTAGAATTAATCATGAAAAATAAGGAGATTTTATGAAATATAAGTTGCAAAGAATGGGGTATTATATTAAAAGATATGGCATTTTAAAAACCATCAAAAAAATAATGGTAAGAATGTTAAAATTAGAAAATAGGAACAAAGTATCAGAACAGGAATTGTACCAAAAGTGGATTCTGCAAAATGAACCAAACGAGTTAGAATTAGAGTTACAAAAAAAAGAGAATTTTGAAAAGGAACCTAAAATAAGTGTTGTGGTTCCGATGTATAATCCAGATGAAAATTTATTTTTGGAATTGCTTAATTCTTTGCTGTTACAAACTTATAGTAATTGGGAACTTTGTTTGGCAGACGGAAGTAAGCAGAGAAATGATACGATTTTTGCATTGTGTAGTAGCAATAGAAAAATCAAGTATCGTTTTCTAGGAGAAAACAAAGGAATTTCAGGAAATACAAATGAGGCTCTTAAAATGGCAAAAGGGGATTTTATTGCTTTTTTGGACCATGATGATTGTTTGCCACGTTTTGCTTTGTATGAAGTGGTAAAAACAATCAATGAAAATTCCAATGTGGATTTTATCTACTCAGATGAAGATAAAATAGATGAAAGGGGAAATCGTTTTGAACCTTATTTTAAACCAGATTTTTCGCCAGAAACGCTAGAATGTAATAATTATATTACACATTTTGTAGTACTAAAAAAAGAATTAGTAGACAAAATCGGAGAGTTAGATCAGCGTTTTGACGGAGCGCAAGATTTTGATTATCTTTTGAGAGCTGCTGAAAATACAAAAGAAATTGCTCATATTTCAAAAATTTTATATCATTGGAGAACAACCAAAAATTCGACTGCCAATATGGCAGAAAGCAAATTATATGCGTATGATGCAGGTTTAAAAGCAATAGAAGAGCATTTAAAGAGAAAGTGCCAAAAGGCAAAAGTTGAAAATCCAGGGGAAGTGCCGGGAATTTATCAAATAAAATTTGAGATAAAAGGTACTCCGAAAGTTTCGATTCTAATCCCCAATAAAGATAATCATCGAACTTTGAAAAAATGTATCGAATCTATTTTAACTAATTCGACATATGAGAATTATGAAATTTTGATTATTGAAAATAATAGTGAGGACTCAAAAACATTTGAATATTACGAAACACTACAAGAAAGTCCTAAAATAAAAGTGTTTGAGTGCCAAGAAAAAGAATTCAATTATTCTAAGTTAATCAATTTTGGTGTCAAAAATGCCACAGGAGATTTTATTCTACAACTCAATAATGATACACAAGTTTTGGCGAAAAATTGGTTAGAGTTGCTAATTGGATATGCGCAAAATAAGGAAATTGGGGCAGTTGGAGGACGATTGTATTATCCAGATAAGTCCATTCAACATGCAGGAATTGCGATTGGAATTCAAGGAACAGCTGCGAATTTGTTGGTTAATTTACCATTTGGCAGACATGGCTATTATGCTAGAGAAGCAGCCACACGAAATGTGACTGCAGTAACAGGTGCATGTTTGTTTGCAAGACGTGAAATTTATGAAGAAGTTGGTTTCATGGATGAAAAATTATTCAAGGCTGCATTTAATGATGTGGATTTTTGTTTAAAAATACTTGAAAAAGGTTACAGGGTGGTGTATAATCCTTATGTGGAATTAATTCATAGTGAATCAAAAACGCGTGGATTAGAAGATACGCCAGAGAAAAAAGCGAGATTTGAGCAAGAAAAAAAGAATTTTCGAGAGAAATGGAAAACGGTTTTGAGTATGACAGATCCATATTATAACAGAAATTTTTCAAGAGAAGATTGCAATTTTACAATTGCAGAAGGAAATAAAAATGGTTGATCAATTAGAAGCATTTTGTTTGCAGATTTTAAGAAAAATGAAATTAGGAAAATTAGCTGTTTTGTATGAAACACACAGGGAAGGCATGCGTTATTTGGTGTTTGGCGTTTTGTCAACATTGGTAAACATTGTAACAGCGGCATTGACATATTATGTGGTGTTTGCAAGTCTTCCAGAACAAGGGAAAGTAAATTTAAGTACAATAATTGCAATTTTGGCGGCTTGGATTTTTGCTTATGTGACAAATAAATTATATGTATTTGATTCAAGAAAAGATACAATAAAAGAATTATTGCAAGAAATATTATCTTTTGTTGGATGCAGAATTGTGACAGCGATTATAGAAGTCATTTTCATGAATATTTTTGTGACACATTTGCAATTTAATTATATGTTCATGAAAATTATATCAAATGCGATTGTCATTATTTTAAATTTTATTTTTAGTAAATTGTGGATTTTTAAAAAGTAGAAGAAAGATAAAGAAAGGAAGAAAAAATGGATAAAATAGCAGTTCTAATACCATGTTACAATGAAGAAAAAACAATTCAAAAAGTCATTGAAGATTTTAAAAGAGAACTTCCAGAGGCGAAAATTTATGTGTATGACAATAATTCCAAAGATAAAACAGCCGAAATTGCAAAAGAAGCAGGAGCCATTGTGAAAAGCGAAACCAAGCAAGGAAAAGGAAATGTTATTCGAACTATGTTTCGTGAAATTGATGCGGAAAGCTATATTATGGTAGATGGAGATGATACGTATCCAGCCGAAAATGCACGTGAAATGATTGACTGTGTGTTAAACGAAAATGTGGATATGGTCATTGGGGATAGGCTTTCTTCAACTTATTTTACAGAAAATAAGCGACGTTTTCATGGATTTGGAAATGTGCTAACTCGTGTGTTGATTAACACGATTTACAACAGTGATATTCGTGATGTGATGACTGGTTACCGAGCTTTTAGTTATCGCTTTGTGAAAACATTTCCTGTGATGTCAAAAGGGTTTGAGCTAGAAAACGAAATGACGATTCATAGTTTAGATAAAAATTTGAAAATCAAAAATGTGATTATTGAATATCGTGACCGCCCAGAGCGGAAGCGAGTCAAAATTAAATACCATTTCAGATGGTGTTAAAGTCATACAAACAATTTTCTCACTTTATAAGAATTATAAGCCACTAAGTTTTTTCTCCATTATTGCAGGAGTGATGGCAATTTTAGGATTACTTTTCTTTGTGCCAGCTGTTATGGCGCTTTTCCAAACAGGGGAAATCAAAGTGCCATCCATTATTGTGAGTATGCTACTTTTTGTATGTACGCTTCAATCACTTTTTTCTGGTTTAATATTAGATAACATTATCAAAACTTCAAAACAAACTTTTGAAATGAGATTAATCGATTGTGAGCATCGATTGAATGTAGAAAGGGATCAATAAAAATGAGTGATATTAAAGTATCAATCGTTGTTCCAGTGTACAATGCAGAAAAGTTGCTGAGAAGATGTCTGGAACCATTGGTTAGTCAAACTTTAAAGGAAATTGAGATTATTTGTGTAGACGATGGTTCGACAGATGCTTCGTCTCAAATTGTCGATGAATATGCAAAAAAATATCCAAAGAAAGTCAAAGCTTTTCATAAGGAAAATGGTGGCGAATGGTCTGCGCGTACATATGGCTTGAAAAAAGCAACTGGTGAATATGTCGGTTTTATGGATAATGACGATGTTCCAGAAGTGACTTGGGCGGAAAAATTGTATGAAGCTGCCAAGAAAAATGATGCCGATATTGCTTTTTGTGGCTATGACCGCGTGGATTTGGATACTGGAAAAACGGTGGCAACCGAGATGACGCAGTATGGTACGATGAACAAGAAAGTCGATTTTGAAGATGATTTTATTGTGTATGCCAATCCGTCTTTGTGGAATAAAATTTATCGTTTGGAAAAAGTAAAAGAGGCTGAATTCTTACCATTTCGTGGTTGTAATGATACGTTATTTCTCATTCATGCTTACATGAATGGCGTCCAAAAATTAACGTTTATACCAGATGTTTTGTATCATTATTATTTGCGTTCAAGTTCGCAAATCCATAATATGAATAGACAAGATATCGACAATTTGAAAAAATATTTGTTAGTAACCAAAGAGCATGCTATTGAAAAAGGCATTTATGAAGAATTCAAATATTGTTTGGATGAGATGGCATTTCTGCATTTGGGAATTTCATGGATGTATATGGTTTCTTATGATAAAACGGTCAATATGCACCACATGTTAAAAGAGGTGACTGCTTATTTAGATGAGTATTTTCCAACTTGGCGAAAATCGAAATTTTTCAAAATTTCGCATTGTTTTCCAAAAGGCATAAAATTTATTGCGATTTGGGGCGTACATTTATTGTATCGTATGAAAATACCAGATATTTATGTGTGGGCCTATCGTTTTATGGTAGATAAATTGAAGATTGATATTAAGTGGTAGGAGGAGCAATTGGAAAAAATAAAAAATTTCTTAAACAAAGAAAATTATACGAAAGTGAAATTAGCAATTGTTGTCATTTTGGCAATAGTGGCAAGTGTGATTTTTGAATATGGATTTTATACAAAATATATTGATAACAGCTATGATTCTAAAACAAGAATGTTGTTGGTAGCGATGATTTTTGCATTTGCAGGGGTACATTTTGTATTGAAATTGAATGAAATGTACGAATGGATTTATAAACAGCGTTACAAATTAGCGGCAGGATTTCTTGTTTTTGTTATGCTTTTTAAATTGTCAGGTTCGTCGATTGTGAATTTTAATGACCAATTTCAAATCAATTCGGATGACAATCGTTTTCATCCATTGCTAGGTTTTGCCAGAATGGTAAGAACTGACGAATGGGCAACTTCGACATTATATATTTTGTCACAAGGAGTAGGCGCCGACCAATTTCAATATTTTGACGACGAATTACGTGGCACAAAAACAGATATGTTCACTCTTGTAAATAGCCCAGTCAAAGATATTTTAATGATTGGAAAACCATTCCAAATTATGTTTTTATTGCTTGGAAACGACAGAGGTTTAAGTTTTTATTGGTATATTCGCCTTGTAGCAATGCTACTTGGTTCCTTTGAAATGTGCATGCTTTTGACCAATGGCAAAAAACGAATTTCTCTATGCGGTATGTTAATGATTACTTTCTCAAGTGCTACGCAATGGTGGTATTGCATGGATACACTTATTTGGGGACAAATTATTTTACTTTTACTTAACAAATTTATGCAAACCAACAAAAAAAGCACCAAGATTTTATGTGGGCTTGGCGAAATTGTGGCAATCACTTCGTATATTTTTATCTTGTATCCAGCATGGCAAGTTTCATTTGCGTATGTATTTTTAGCGATTTTCATTTGGATGATGATTCGTAATTTCAAAAATGGTTACAAAATTAATTGGTTTGACTGCGCGACCATTGTCGTGACGTTGCTTTGTGTGGGTGGTTTGTTAATGCGATGGTTTAGCTTGTCAGGGGACACAATAGCAGCCATTATGAACACCGATTATCCAGGCGAAAGACGCGAAATTGGTGGCGGAGCAACGATTTTGTATGCGTATTTTTATAATTTGTTTTTCGCTTACAAATATTGCCCAAATCCATGTGAAGCATCCAGCATGTTGTCATTTTATCCATTACCAATTTTGCTTTCCGTTGTCTATATCATTTTTAACCGCAAAGACAAAAAGCATTGGAAATTCTTATTTCCAAGCGTTATAGTCAGTTTGTTTTTGACTGTTTGGTGCAAATGGGGCTTTCCAGAAATTTTGGCAAAATGCAGTTTGATGTCAATGACGACTGCGCCAAGAGCGACTATTGCGCTTGGCACGATTCAAATTTATATGCTGATTTATTTATTTGGCGCGATGCAAAAAGAAACCAAATGGTTTCCACGCATTGCTAGCTATATTTTGCCAATTTTTGCAACAGCTTATATGATGTATCAAGCAGTGGTAACTTGCAATTTGCCAGGCTATTTTGGATTTGTCAAAATCTTAATTTCGATTTGTTTATTTGGTATTGCGATTTTTGGAATTTTCAATATGAACAATGAAAAAATCAAACATGCCACTTTATATGTAATCATGTTTATTGCACTCGTCACAGGAATTGCTGTTAATCCAGTTATTCGTACAACAGACGTCATTTACAAAAAGCCGATTTGCTCAAAATTTGCTGAAATTAGAAGCCAAGAGCCAGATGCTTTATGGCTTGGAGATGATACAGGAATTTATCTGAATAATTATATGGTAGCAAATGGACTTCGCACGATTGATTCGACTAATGTATATCCAAATTTGGAATTGTTTGAGTTATTACTTGGCGAAAATGCAGAGCCTCAGAAGAAATTCTATAATCGTTATGAACACATGAATATCAATATTACGGATGAGCAAACGCACATTGAGCTTCCAGCGGCAGATAATATGCTGATTTGGCTAAATTATCATGATTTGGAAAAGTTGGAAATTGATTATATTGTGGTAAAAAATGATATGAATGAACGTGGCTATGACATGAATTTTGAGAAAATTTATGAAGAGGACGGTTTGTATATTTTTAAGCCAATGTATGAGGAGGAACAATGAAAGTAGCAATTGGGCAAGATAGCCATAAAATTGATTTAGAAAATCCAGATAAAAAATTGTTATTAGGTGGAGTAGAATTTGAAGAAAACTATTCACTTTTAGGCAATAGCGACGCAGATGTTGTCTTACATGCGATTACAAATGCAGTGTCTGGCATTACATGCCAAAATATTCTTGGAAAAGTAGCAGATGATTTGTGTCAAAAAGGCATCCCCAATAGTGAGGTCTATTTAAAAGAGGCTCTAAAATATTTGAATGAGAAAATTATGCATTTGTCGCTATCGATTGAATGTAAAAAGCCAAAAATAACGCCTAAAATAGAAGAAATGAGGGCAAATCTTGCCAGAATTTTGAACTTGGAACCAACCAGTATTGGTATAACAGCAACCTCGGGAGAAGGTTTAACGGAATGTGGAAAAGGCAACGGAATTAGCGTTTTTGCTTGTATTACAGTGGAGTAGGAGAAAATTATGGAAGAAATTTATAAAAAAGCAAAAGCAAAAATTAATTTGAGTTTGATGGTGTGTGACAAAAGGGAAGATGGCTATCATAATTTGAAATCTGTTTTCCAGAAAATTAATTTGTATGATGAAATTTATATTCAAAAAACGAATACAAATGATTTGGAGCTAGTTACGAATGTGGAAGAATTGCAAACTTCAGAAAATATTATTTGCAAAGCATATCAGAAATTAAAAGAGCAATATCCCATTTCTGGCATAAAAGTAATACTGCATAAAAATATTCCGATGCAAGCGGGACTGCGGTGGTGGAAGCACAGATTGTGCTAGTTTCATTTTAGCGATGAATGAGTTGTTTGATTTGAAATTGTCGAAAAAGGAAATGGAGCATTTAGGAAAAAGTTTGGGGGCAGATGTAGTACCTTGTTTGTACCATGGAGCTGTGTTGGCACAAGGCATAGGAGACGAAATAACGCCCCTTCATGCCAATTTAAAATATTATTTGTTAATTATTAAACCGCAAATTTCTTGTAGCACGAAAGAGATGTTTAGAATATTAGATAGGAAAAATGGTATGCAGCAAAAAGACACTTCTTGTCACATAATAAAAGCACTCGAAACACAAGATGTAGATTTATTGGCAAATCACTTATATAATGTGTTTGAAGAAACTTTGCAAGAAAAAGATTTGCTTCAAAAAATCAAAAAAGAATTGCTTGAAAATGCAGCTGTTGGCAGTTTGCTTACTGGTTCTGGTTCGTGCATTTATGGGATTTTTAAAACCAAAAAAGCAGCCCAACAAGCTTATGAAAAATTGAAAAACAAGTACGAAACTTACATAACAATATCCGAGATTTCAAAAAAGGAGGATTTATTTTGAAAGAAGGGAAAAAAGTGGCATCTGTTATTTTGGTTGCGGGGAATAGCACAAGGTTCGGACAAAATAGAAATAAAAATTTAGAAGTCGTGCAGGAAAAAGAGATTTTTTTGTATAGTGTGGAACAATTTGCAAAAAATCAATTTGTGGATGAAATTTTAATTGCCGCCAAAAAAAGTGAAATGCCAATGGTGCAAAAGATAGTTGATGAAATGCATTTGGAAAAGCCAGTTCAGTTGATTGAAGGTGGAAAGGAAAGAAAGGACTCGGTTTATCATTGCATTCAAAAGACGGATGCGGATATTGTTATCATTCATGATGGCGCAAGACCGATGGTAAAACAAGCATATATCAATCAATGTTTAGAAAGTATGAAGGAATTTAAAGGGGCAACTCTTGGCGTAAGGTCGAAAGATACCATTAAAATAACGGACGAAAACAATGTGATTGTTAGTACAACAAAAAGAAGTAACACGTGGCTAATTCAGACGCCACAATGTTTTGATAGAAAAATTTTGCTAAGTTTGCATGAGAAATATCAAAATTTTCCTGTGACGGATGATTGTATGTTACTTGAAAAAGATGGATATTTGGTCAAAGTGATAGAAGGCGATTACACCAATATTAAAATTACAACTTATGAAGATTTGGAAATTGTGAAAAAATTTATGGAAAATTGAACGATTAAAGAATCTTGAAACGTTCGATATTGAAAGGAGAACGAAAATTATGTTAAAAGAAAAGTATGAAAAATGGACAAAGGATTTTATGAACTCATGGAAGGATTTGAATTGGGAAAGGACTTTGGAATTGCTTGCAAAGGATGTTGCGTATTATGAAAATCCAATTGACAAGCCATGCAGCAATTTTGAAGAAGTAACGAATTTGTGGAATGTGGTTGCTGATAATCAAAAAGAGATTGAGTACCAGTTTGAAATTGTGGCTTTTAATGAGGAAACCTGTATTGTGAATTGGCAAATGATAAGAGTGATGACAAAAACAAATCAAAAACAAGAAATTGATGGAATTTTTCAGATTTCATTGGATGAAAATGGTTTATGCAAATTTTTTAAACAATGGCGATTTACGAGATAAGTAAATCGAACGATCGAGGATTCTTCGGCAGTTCAAAAGGAGGAAAAGTTTGAAACTTGTTTTAGTAAGGCATGGTGAGACAAAAGCCAATGTAGCAATGAAAAATGGTTTGCAATTCTGCACAGGTTGTCTGAATACAGACTTTACCAATTTGACGAAAGAACGGAATACAGGCAGCCGAAAAATTAGCTGAACATGAAGTGATACAAAGTATTAGTAAAGTGTATGTTTCAGATTTGCAAAGGGCAATCGATACGGCGAAGTTAGCAAAGCCCAATTTTGAATATCAAATGGTTTCTGATTTAAGAGAGCGAAGTTTAGGGATTTTTGAAGGAAAAACGAGGGACGAAATTAGGCAAAATCCAGAATATGAGAAATATTACACAAATCCAGCTTACATGCATTTTAAAGATAGTTTTACACAAAAAGCGCCAGAAGGCGAGAATTACACAGATGTTCTGAAACGCGTTATGGGATTTTTGAATACATTAGATTTTCAGAAAAATGATACCATAGGAATTTTTTCACATTATTGTACCATACGATGTATGTTTTTAGGAATTTTGAAATTGGAACCTCAAGAAAGCGTTTTTAAATTAAAAATAAAAAATTGTGAGCCTTATATTTTTGAAGGGAATTCTTTGGAAAATTTGAAATTGATGTCACATGATTTGGGAGAAATGATATGAAATATATTTGCAATTTGAAAGAAGCCAAAAATAAAATAATAAGTTTATATCCAGAATTTCAAAATAGCAATTTTGTAAGTGATAATAATGGTTGGGATAATTTTGTAGTAAAAGTAGATGAAACATATATTTTTCGTTTTTCTAGAAGTGAAGAAAGTTACCGAACGCTGAAAATGGAAAATGAGATTTTGAAAGAGTTAAATCATATTTTACCAGAGACAATTAAGGTACCTGAATTTATTTATCAAAATTTTGAAAGTGAACCATTTGTAGGCTATGAAATGATAAAAGGCGAATTTTTGACACAAGAATTGTATGAAAAAATGACTGTAAAACAGAGAGAAAATCTTGTGGAAAATATGACAAAATTTTTGAACTTATTGCATGGAGTTGATATGAATCAATTTCAATTAGATGTGATAGAGCCAATTTCTAATTATCAAATGAGATATAAACAATTCCAAAAAATATGCTTTCCTTATTTAAATCAACATGAGAAGAATGCCACAATTGATTTGTTTGAAAATTATTTTCAAGATAAAAAAATGACAAAGTATGTTCCAACTATTATTCATGGAGATTTGTCTTTTGATCATATGATTGTAACAGAAAATGGGATAGGGATCATTGATTTTGGCGATATTAGAATTTTTGATCCAGCTTATGATTTTACTTGGAGTTATGTATGTGACAAAAAGCTATTTTATCAGATTTTAGAAAAATATAAAGGAAATAAGGATGATTATTTTGAGGCTAGAATGAATTTTTATATAAAAATAATGCCGTATTATGGTATTGTTTATGGAGACAAGATACAAAATAGAGCACTTATTAAAAAAGAAGTAGAGAGTTTGAGAAAAATTTTAAGGGTAGAGGAGGAATTTTTATGAAAATTACGAAATTTCCACAAAGTTGTTTATTAATTGAGACGAAAGGCAAAAAGGTTTTGATTGACCCAGGAAATTTGAAATACAAGGAGGAATATCTGAAGGCTTGGGGCGAGGCAGATATTATTTTAGTGACACACAAACATCCAGACCATTGTTATGCGGAAGTTTTGGAAAAATTAAATGACAAGATTAAAATTTATTCAAGTGAGGAAGTACAAAAAACGTATCCAAATTTGAAAATTAATCGTGTAAAAGAGGGTGACGAAATTGAATTAGGTGATGTCAAAATTGAAGTGGTCCATGCGATACATGGCTATCAGCCACTACTCAAAGGCGATAAAGAAATTCACGAAAATGTAGGTTATATTGTTGACGATGGTCAAAATCGATTGTATGCGACAAGTGACACGATTTGCTTTAGAAATGATTATCAAGCAGATATTTTGTGCATTCCAGTCACTGGACATGGTTTGACGATGTCTGCATTTGAGGCAGCTTTATATAGCAAAGAAGTCGGCGCGGTTTTGACGCTTCCAATTCACATGGATAATCCAGCATTTCCGCCAAATTTGGAATACATCCAAGAGATGTTTGAAAAATACGAGGCAGAATATGAAATTTTAGAAAACGAAGAAACAATAGAAGTGGAGTAGAATATGGCGAAAGACTTTATTCATTTTTTTGGCACAACAGGGGATAAAGATATATTTTTTAAGAAGCTTTGTTCTGCTGGAGGATATTATTGTTGCATAGATAATACCAATATTATAATCGATCCAGGACCAAATACATTTTATAAATATATCAATTATTATGACGATAAAATTGATGGCATTATTTTATCTCATATTCATATTGACCATTCTAATGATTTGAATATATTGGTTGAGTTTATGACAGAGGGCGGAGACACAAAAAGAGGAACTTTATTATTGCCAAAACAAGCCATAGACGAAAAAGTGTTGCTTCCTTATTTGAAGGAATTTCCTGAAAATTTAGAAGTGATAGAGCCAAGCTCGAATTACAAAATAAAAAATATAGAAATAACATCTTCTGTGGAACATAGGCATGGGGTAGAAAATTATGGATTTATCTTAAAAACCAAAAAACATGTGATTGGTTTTGTGACAGATACAGCCTATTTTCCTGAACTTTTGGCTTCTTACCAAAATTGTGAAATATTAATAATGAATGTTCCATATTATAAACAAGACAAGCCAAAACCAAAGCATTTGAACATTGCGAATGTAGAGGAATTGATACAAGCAATCAAACCGAAAAAAGTAATTTTGACGCATTTTGGTCGTGATATACTAAATCACGATCCTGATAAAATTGCTGAAAATTTAAGCCAGAAATATGGAATGGATGTAATAGCAGCGAAGGATGACATGATTTTAGAGTTGTAAAAGGAGAGAAAAATGGAAAATTATTTTATCATACATGGCTCTTTTAGTAGTCCCTATTCGAATTGGTTTGGGTGGTTACATGATTTTTTAGAAGAGGAAGGCAAACAAGTTTATGTGCCAGATTTTCCAATTGGAGTTGGATTTCAAATGTACGAAAATTGGAATCAATTGCTGAAATATTATTTGGATTTAAAATTGATAAATGAAAATACGATAATTATTGCGCATAGCATTGCGCCAGTATTCGTGGCAAAATTTTTGGTGGAGCATAAAGTCAAAATCAAGAAATTGATTTTTGTTTGTGGATTTAACAACTATTTTGGGATTAATGAAGAATATGATGCAGTAAAACAAAGCATGTATTTTGAGGAATTGGCAGAAGTGAAAAAGTACGCAAATGAAATTATTTGCTTTTATTCTGACAATGACCCATATGTAGAGCAAGAGGCAGAAAAATCGTTTGCAGATGCGATTGCAAGTCAGCAAGTGTTTATGCCAAATGCAGGACATATCAATTGTGAAAGTGGTTATGACACGTTTGAAGAAATTGTTCCCTATATATAATAGAAGTTATTTTTGATAATTCTATTATATATAGGCGAGCGAAATTTTGCTTTGCAAAATTTCTCACGCTTTTTTATAAAGGAGAAATAGTATGAATTTTGATATTTTAATGCCAGATTATGAGCATTGTATTTTGAATTTAATCACTTCTATTTTAAAAAATTATGGCGTAGAAACCAATTATCATGGTTTAGAGAAAGTAGACAAATGCTTGAAAAAGCAATATAAAAATGTGGTTTTGGTTGTGCTAGATGGGATGGGAGAGAATATTTTAAGAGACAATTTGCCAAATGGAATATTGGCAAAACATAAAATTGACACTGTAACTTCTGTGTATCCTTCGACCACAACTGCCGCAATGACGACCTATTATTCTGGAAAACCGCCAATTGAAACGGGTTGGCTAGGTTGGTCACAATATTTTAAGGAGTATGGTAGAAGTTTTGATGTCCTAAAAGAGGCGGATTCGTATACAGGGGAAAAATTGGACGTGAAAAACTTGAAAATTTGGGATATTATTGGGTACAAAACAATTTATGAGCAAATCGAAGAACAAAATCCAAACATAAAAACTTTTGAGATTATGCCAGAATATTGTGCGAAAAAGGCGAAAAGAACGATGGTTGCTAACACCACTCAGGAAATGTGCGAAAGCATTGTGACGTTGTGCAAAAATCCAGAAAGCAAGTTTGTGATGGCATATAGCGATAATCCAGATGGAATGCTACATAAATATGGTTGCCATGCAGAAGAAGTAAAAAATTTTATGGTGGAGATGGAAAAAGCTTTTGAAAAAATGTTGCCAGAATTGGAAGGCACAGATACATTACTCATGATTTGTGCAGATCATGGTCATCAGGATATTGATGAGGTAATTGATTGGTTAGAAATCGAAGAACTGCAGGAGTGTTTGTTGATGCCACCAACGTTAGAGCCAAGAATGGCTGGATTTTTTGTAAAGCCAAATAAAAAGCAAGAATTTGAGAAAATTTTTCAGGCGCGATTGGCAGAGAAATTTAAGTTATATTCCAAAGAGGAATTGCTAGCAAGTCATTTGTTTGGCTACGGAAACCAGCATAAGAAAGTAGAGGATTTTTTGGGAGATTATGTGGCGATTTCAATTGCTGATGCGCAAATGATTTTGGGAACGTATTTATCAAGGGAGAAGAAAAAAGTGGACGAAAAGAAATCAACACATTGTGGACTTACGAAAAATGAAATGGAACTTCCACTGATTGTATTCGAGTTGTAAAAAGGAGGAAATCAATGGAGCTATTTTTTAGTAAAGAAGTGAAAGATGCCAAGGAATTAAAAGAGGCTTTGAAAGAATATCCAGATGTGGCAGATGAATATGAAGTGGCGGTTATTGTGTGTGCTTTTGATGCAGAAAATCGTATCATTTTTCAGAGAAGAGGTCCAGCTTGCAGAGATGAAAGGTTTAAGTTGGAGACGATTGGTGGAAGAGTGAAGGAAACAGATAACGATTTTAGAGCTGCCTTGGATAGGGAAATTGTAGAAGAAGTGGGGGATGAGGCAGAAATAAAAGTTGGGGAACTGATTACAGTAACCTATGCAACAACTTTTGACGAAAGAACGCAAACAGAGCAAAATTGGATTTATTTGCTTTACAGAGGAGAACTTAAAAGTGGTAATTTGCAAATTGCAGAACCAGATAAAAATTTGGGTTATGAAAGATATCAAATTGGAGAAGTAGATGAAAAGGAACTGAGCAGTGGCGCAAGGGAGCTGTATCGCATTGTAAGTCGAAAGTATGGAAAATGAAAGTAAAAGAATTATTGAAAAATGGGACGAAAAGGCTAAAACAATTTGGGATAGAAGAGTCGATTGAGAAGGCTAGAAGGCTTTTTGGGCATGTAGCGCAAATGACAAGTCAGGATTTGAGTTTGCGTTTGGAGGAAGAAATTTCGCAAGAGTGTGAAAGGCGATTTTGGCAGGGAATTGAGCAGTTAGTGCAAGGAGTGCCAATTCAGTATCTTACCAATCAGCAATGGTTTTATGGACTTGATTTTTATGTGGATCGTCATGTTTTAATTCCGCAGCCGGATACGGAAATTTTGGTAGAAGAAGTGATTGGGCTGGCTCAAGAAAGTCAGAAGAAATTGAAGATATTAGATTTGTGTACAGGGAGCGGTGCGATTGCAATTGCGCTTGCTAAGCACACAAAGGCTGAAGTCAAGGCAGCTGATATTAGCGAAGCTGCGCTAGAAATAGCGCGCAAAAATGCTAGGCGAAATGCGGCTGATGTGACATTTTTTCAATCAGATATGTTTGAAAATGTGAATGAGAAGTTAGACCTAATTGTTTCTAATCCGCCTTATATTGAAACAAAAACATTAGAGAATTTACCACAGGAAGTCAAAAATGAGCCGAGACTTGCTTTAGATGGCGGAGAAGATGGACTTGCATTTTACAAAATTTTAGGCAAAGAGGCACCAAAACATTTGACAAAGGAAGGAATTTTAGCACTAGAAATTGGGTTTAACCAAAGAGAAAAAGTAGAGAAATTATTGAAAGATAGCGGATTTTGTGAGGTTTATAGCAAAAAGGATTGGGGAGGAAATGACCGAATTGTTGTTGGAAAATGGAGGAAATAAAATGTCGTTTTCGTTTGAAGTCAAAGAAAACTTGAGCAAAATTACACAATTTGATACAGACGGTTTGCGTGCTGAGTTGGTGGGGTATTTTTTGAGTGGAAACATGCAAAAAAAGCAAAATGTTTTTGAATTTGTGACTGAAAATGAGTTTAACATTGAACATTTTTATAAGATTTTGTTTCATTTGGGAATTGATTATGAGCCTGACATGAGAGGAAAGTCGTATGTGGCGCAAATGCGCACTAAGGAGGCAGAAGAAGTTTGGCAGGACTACGAAAAAATAACAGGCGATTTGCGAAAAAATGTGGCAAAAGGGGCTTTTTTGGGGGCTGGCTCTGTGAATAATCCAGAAAAAAGTTATCATTTGGAAATCCTGTTTCAGGAAGAAAAATATTGTGATTTTTTGCAAGAATTGTGCCAAGAATATCAGGTGAATTTTAAGAAAATTAAGGTCAATGATAAATTTCAGTTATATTTGAAAGAAGGAGAAGAAATTTCAAAATTTTTGGCGCTGATTGGGGCGAATAAGGCGGTTCTTGCGTTTGAGGATATTCGCGTGATGAAAGAAATGAAAAATAATGTGAACAGGCGCGTTAATTGTGAGACAGCAAATTTGAATAAAACCATTGATGCTGCGCTAAAGCAAATTGACGATATTGAACTTTTGCAAAAAATGCAAAAGTTTAAGAATTTGCCAAAAGATTTACAAGAAATGGCAAATTTGAGACTTGAAAATCCAGATTTGAGTTTGCAGGATTTGGGAGAATTAATGGAGCCCAAAATTGGAAAATCAATGGTAAATCGAAAATTGAAGAAGATTCATGAATGGGCGGAGGAACTAAGATGAGCGGAATTTATGTGCATATCCCATTTTGTCAGAAAAAATGTAGGTATTGCGATTTTGTTTCGTTTGACAATTGCACAAGGGAAATCCAGAAAAAATATGTGGAATGCCTACTTGAGGAAATCAAACATACGAAATTTGCCAAAAAAATAGATACGATTTATATTGGAGGTGGAACGCCTTCGATTTTAGAAACGCAGGAAATTCAGCGAATTTTGCAAGTCATTTTAGAGCAATTTGATGTGGCCAAAAAGGCAGAAATAACGATTGAAGTTAATCCTGGGACGGTGGATTTGGAAAAATTGGAAGTGTATCAAAAAAACGGAATCAATCGTTTGAGTATTGGTTTGCAAGCAACGCAAAATCACTTGCTTGAGATGCTGGGCAGAATTCACCATTATGAGGAGTTTGAGAAAGCATATCGAGAGGCAAGACAGGTGGGTTTTGCGAATATGAATGTGGATTTGATGTTGGGGCTGCCAAAGCAAAGTCTGGAAGATTTGGAAGAGAGTTTGCAAAAAGTGATTGCTTTAAATCCAGAGCATATTTCGATTTATTCGCTCATTTTAGAGGAAGGAACGCCCTTGGAGAAGTTGATTTTGGCAGGAATTTTAAAAATACCTTCCGAGGATTTGGAGCGAAAAATGTATGGGAGGACGAAGAAAATTCTGGAGAACAATGGTTATGTGCATTATGAAATATCGAATTTTGCGAAAAATGGTTTTGTGTCTAAGCATAATTTGGCGTGCTGGAAGCAAGAGGAATATATTGGATTTGGTGTGGGGGCACATAGTTATGTAGATAAAAAAAGGTTTTCTAATACGGAAAATTTGGCGGAATATAGGAAAAATATTGAAGGTAGCGAATTTGATAAAAATCGAATTTTGCAAGAAGAGCAAAGTTTTGAAATGCAAGCCAAAGAATATATGATGCTGGGATTTAGAAAGTTGGAAGGGATTTCGATTTCAGAATTTGAGCAAAAATTTCATGTGCATCCGCTTTTTTATTTTCGATTTGAAATCAGCAAGTTAGAAGAAAAAGGGTTGATTGAAGTGGATTTGGACAAGATTTATTTGACCAAAAAGGGTCTAGATTTTGCAAATCTGGTATTTGAGGAATTTGTGTAATTTTACATAAAACTTGACAAGTTATGTAAAATATGGTATAATGATAATAAGGATACTATATTGTAAATTAAAAAAATGAAAGGAGACATAATTATGTCAAAATCAAAAAGAAACAGAAAAACACGGCAAAAAATAGTAGCAGTAATAATTGTGCTCGTAATGCTAATGATGAGTGCTATTATTCATATCTTTACTGTAAAAAATGTGTTTTGTATAGGAGTTGGCACTGTGACTGAAAAGGAGCAGAAGGGCAACGAATATTTTACGACTGTTATTTTGGAAATCCCTGAAAAAACACTCAAAAAAACATTTAAAGGAAAAGGAATATATGATTCCTTTGAAGAGCAAGATGAGGTAAAAGTGGTTTACTTCAGTAAAAAAGTTTTTGGTTTTTATTATGATGCAGAAATACAGGGCTTAATGGAGTCAAAAAAATAAGGGTTCGCTTGAACCCTTATTTTAATGCTTTTGGTTTAATTAATAATTTGATTTTGTTTGCTTTTTTTGGTTTGATGTTCTGTCATAACATCTTTGACAGCGCCTAAACTTGCCAAACTTGCAGTTGCCTCAAATGGAATAAAAATTTTGTTGGCATCGCCTTTTGCCACTTCTTTCAAGGCTTCTAAAGATTTTAATTGAACCAATTTTTCACTTGGGTCGGATTTTTTGATTGCCTCATAAACTAATTGAATTTCTTGCGCTTTTGCATCAGCTACTTGTTTGATTGCTTCTGCCTCACCAGTTGCTCTTCTAATTCTTGATTCTCTATCTGCTTCTGCATCCAAAATAGCGGCTTGCTTACGACCTTCTGCCAAAGTGATAGCAGATTGTCTTTCTGCCTCAGCTTCCAAAATTAAAGCTCTTTTATTACGTTCTGCGTTCATCTGTTTTTCCATTGCATCACGAATATCCGCAGGTGGTGTGATGTCTTTGATTTCTACACGGTCAATTTTGCAGCCCCAAGCATCAGTTGCTTCGTCCAAAATAACTCTCAATTTTTCGTTAATCACGTCTCTTGAACTGAATGTTTCGTCTAATTCCATTTTACCAACAATGTCACGAATGGTTGTAATTGACAAATATTCGATACCTTTTTTCAAACTTTGGATTTCGTAAACAGCTCTTGCTGGATCTGTAATTTTGTAGAATACAACGGTATCAATGGTAATGGTAACATTGTCTGATGTAATTACACCTTGTGGCGGAATGTCCATTGTTTGTTGCTTTAAGCTCACAACAGAGCGAACGGTGTCAATAAATGGCACAATAATGGTAAGACCAGCTTCTGCTACTTTGTGAAATTTACCTAATCTTTCGATGATGTAGACTTCTGATTGTCGAACTACTTTAATGGTTTTAAGCGCTAATATAACGATAATAATAAATACGACTAATAAAAATCCCATGATTTTTCCTCCTTTTAATTTTTAAATGGGTTTTACGATAGCTTTTACGCCATCAATTTTTTCTACAATAACGTCTGTATCTTGTGAAATAGATGTGTTATTAAAGGATTTTGCTGACCAAACTTCGCCGTCTAGTTTTATTTGACCAGTTCCTTCAATTGGATCAATTGCTTTGATTACTTTTGCTGTTTTTCCTTTAATAGAATACGCATTGGTTTTTGTTTTGTTTTCTGTTTTGGCAAATCGATTCACAAAAGACCTCGTGGCAAAGAGTAAAATAGTAGAAGCAATTACAAATACAGTTGTTTGTACTACAACATTTTCAACAAAAAAGCTAGCACACATGGCGATAAGTGCTCCAATTCCAAACCAAAATACAAGAAAACCAGTAGTAAATATTTCCATAATAAAGAAAATGCCAGAAATAATCAGCCAAAGTTTCCACATAAAAATCACCTCACTTAACTTTTATCAATTATTGTTATGTAAAAATACATCTTTATTATACCATAAGTTTTTCGATAAATAAAGACTTTTTGCAAAAATAATGTAAAATTTTGGCGAAAAATAATTTTATTGTGCCTTTACAATAAAATTTATTTGTGATATGATAAATAACATGTAAAGTGAGGAAGTCATGAGAAGAAAAAAATCGAAGAAATTTCTGGTAAGAAGAATGGTAGCAATACTGGTACTACTTATTTTGTTATTAATGGGGCGTAATTTGATTTGTCATTTTTGGGATAAAAATCAGCAAAAACAAACGCGTTTGCTGTATAACAATGAATGGGTTCAATTGACGAATGCTGCAAAAATTGAAAATGAGATGGTGTATTTGTCAGAAGAAGATGTGAAAAAAATTTTTGATGATACCATTTATTATAATGTAGGAGACAAAGAGCTGATTACCACGCATAATAAGCATGTTGCGGTTTTGCATTTAAATCAATCCCAAATGATGGTGAATGATTCGAATTTGGCAATGCAAGGCACCTTAAAGGAGATAGAGGGAAAAATTTACTTGCCAATGAATGATTTAGGAATTGTTTATGATGTAGAAACTGAGTATGCACAAAGCACAAACCGCGTGATGATGGATTCGACACTCAAAGCCAAAAGTCGTGCCATGATTTTGAAAAACACGAGTGTGAAAACAGGTAAAGGTCTTTTGGCAAGAACCATTCAAAAAGTGGGAATGGGTGATTTTGTGGATGTATTTGAAAATGTTGGGCGTTACCTGAAAGTTAGGACAAAAGAAGGGAATATAGGCTATATTCCAGCTAAGAAAGTGTCTAATGTAGAAACGTTAAGAGAAGATTGGATTGAGGAAAAGGTTTCTGAAAAGGATGTTGCCAATGAGGAGAATTTATATATCATTCGCCAGGAAAATACAGGGATTGCTAATTGTTCTATGGGGCTAGCAACCTATTCACAGAGAAATGAAGTGATTAATAAAATTTATGCAGATGTGATACAAAGCGGAAAATATATGGTTTGTATTGATTTTGAAGAAATTGATGATATCAATTGTTTTTACCGATTTGTGATTGAGCTGACACCTAAGTTTAGAGAAGCAGGAATGAAAGTGGGCGTGAAATTAAATTCGCCAATTGATGAGAAAAAAATTAAAAATGTTGTTGATTTTATGAAAAAATGACGAAAGATATGGAGTTTGGAAGATGGAAAAGAAAAAAATAGTAATCATAGTTTTGAGTATTCTTTTTGTTTTGATGATAGGAGCGGCGATTAGCGTTGTGGTATGGTACCAATATGGAACTGGAGCAGTTAGCAAAGGGGACGGCGAGGTCATTCGTGTGGAAATTGTTGAAGGAACTGGAACGGCTGCAATTGCACAGCTTTTGAAAGAAAAAAATATCATTCGAGATGCGAATGTCATGAAAATTTATGCGAAATTAAACCACGTGCAAAGTTTGAAGCAAGGAAAATATGACTTGAATAATGCAGAAAATTTAGGGACCATTTTGGCACATATTCAAAATGGTGAAATTGTGAATGAAGAGGTTAAACTGACTTTTGTAGAAGGCAAAAATATGAGGCATTTTGCTAAAATAATTGCAGAAAAAACGGTCAATACAGAGGAAGACGTTTTTGCTTTATTAGAGGATGAAGCATATATGGATTCATTGATTGAGAAATATTGGTTTTTGACAGAAGATATGAAACAAGAAGGGATATATTATCCACTTGAAGGTTATTTGCTGCCAGATACTTATATTTTTGAAAACAAAGAGGTTTCTGTTAAAACGATTTTTAATGTGATGTTGAATTATATGGACAAGTTTTTGAGTGAACATAAAAATGAGATGCCAGACAATATCCATGAAGTGATGACACTTGCTTCAATTGCTGAATTAGAAGGCGTTCAAGAAGAAGACAGAAAAGAAATCGTGGCTGTGTTAAAACATCGAATCGAAAAGGGAATGAGTTTAGGAAGTGATGTTACGACTTATTACGCATTTAAAGTGAATATGGGGGATCGAGATTTAACAGCAAAAGAAATTAAAACAGAAAATCCATATAATACGCGTGGTCCGCATATGGAAGGCAAATTGCCAATTGGTCCAATTTGTAATCCTAGCAAAGAAGCGATTTTGGCGGCTTTGAATGAAGAGAAAACAGAAAATTTGTATTTTGTAGCAGATAAAACGAAAAAAGTGTATTTTACAAAAACTTATGAGGAGCATATTAACCTAATTAACCAACTCAAAAAAGATGGTTTATGGTATGAATATGAAAATTAAATTAGAGGAGGGAAATTTATGAAAAAAATTGCAATCACAGTGATGTTGGTAGTTTTTGCATTTCATGCGTTTTACCCAGTTGTGTATGCGATGGAGCAGATTTCAGAGGAAACAGATGAACAAGTGCAGGAGCAAGGCGAGGTAGAAGAGACGCCAAAGGAAGAGGAGAAATTAGAACAAGAGGAAACAGAAAAAGTAGAATTAGAAGAACCGAAAAAAGAAGAAACGGTTTTGGAAGAAAATGAAGACGAAGAAAATTTAGAACCAACAGAAAATAAAATACTAGAGCAGGAAGAAGTGGAAACAGAAAAAACGGAAGAGCAAGAGACAGAGATTTTTCAAGAAGTGCCACCAGAAGAAATTATTTTGGAGCCTGAAATAGAAGAAAATAGTGAAGAACCAATGGTGGAAGCACCAAATTATGCAGGAAGAATGTATATCGAAACTCCAACCAATGGGCAAACACATTCCATTGCGACAATGGGAAATCGTTTAAAAATACAAGGTTGGGCAGTTTCTAATGATGCAAGAGCTTTGCTAAGAGTTTATGTGAATAATCAATGTATGGGAGATGTTAAAACAAGAACAGCAAGGGGCGACGTGGATATTTTGATTTCTCCAGCCTACGGAGGAACTGTCAATACACCAAATGCAGGTTTTGAAATGGATTTGGATATGAGCCAGTATATCGGTGGAACATGCCAAATTATGATTTTTCAACTTGCTAATAATGAAACAGTTCTTTCTTGTGACACGAGAACAATACAAATTCAGCCAATGCAATATGAAGGTAGAATGTTTATAGATGCTCCAGTTCTAAATCAACTGTATCGTTTGCCAGATACAGAGCAGATTAAATTGCAAGGTTGGGCAGTTTCTAATGATGCAAAGGCTTCTATTAGAGTTTATGTAGATAATCAATGTGTGGGAGATGTGAGAACAAGAACACCAAGAGGCGATGTGGATAGTGCGATTTCGCCAGCGTATGGAGGAACAGCTAATACACCAAATGCAGGTTTTGAAATGAATTTAGATATTAGCTATTTGGCAGAAGGAACACATCAAATTATGATTTTCCAGATAGCAAGAAATGAAACAATTATTTCTCGAGATGTGAGAAATTTTGAAGTCAAACCAAAAGAATATAGTGGAAGAATGTATATTGATACACCAACTACACTTTCGTATCAAGTTCCTCAAACAACGACAATGAATATTGCAGGTTGGGCTGTGTCAGATGATGAAAAAGCAAGAATGGTTGTAAAAATTGATGGTAAAGATTGTACTTATCAAGTAAGGAGAACAAGTCGAGGCGACATCGATAGTGTGATTTCTCCAGCGTATGGAGGAACTACCAAAACACCAAATGCAGGTTTTTCAATTGATGTCAATCTTGAAAATTTGGCAGAAGGAAATCACATTATGTTAGTACAAGAAATTTCAAGATATGGTAAGTTGGTTGGGCAGGGGCAAATCAACTTGAAAATTGAGACACCAAATTATCGAGTGATGATGAATTTGGAAGATCCAATCCATAACAAAAGATATCATTCTGGTATTTTGGAAGTGAAAGGTTGGGCTTTGTGCGAAGCGCCAGGCGACTATTTGGGCATTTTTGTGGATGGAGTACATAAAATCGTGCCACCAAGACAAGTGCGACCAGATGTAATGCAAGTTTTTGGCAATCAATTTAATGGAACTTTTGCCAATCCAACTCCGGGTTTTTATGCGCAAATTGATACTTCTTATTTACCGGAAGGTCAACATTCTTTGGAAGTTGTGCATTTTTCTAAATATGGAAAAATATTAGAAACGAAGGCAATTAACTTTATCATTAGTAATACGCAAACTTGGGGAATTGATGTTTCTCATCATAACGCAACCATTAATTGGGATGCAGTCAAGAATAGTGGCGTGAATTTTGCGATTTTGAAAATTGCGGAATATAGAGAATCTAGTGGCAGAACGATTATAGATTCGAAATTTGAAGAAAATTATGCGGCTTGTCGAGCACGTGGAATTGCAGTGGGGGGCTATATTTATTCGTATGCGTTCAATCCGACTGAGGCTCTTCATGAGGCAGAGGCTTGTTTAAGAGTCATTTCAGGAAAACATTTTGATATGCCAATCTTTTTTGATATCGAGGATCATATTGTAACAGATGCGGTCAATGCAGGGCGCACTAATAAAGAAAATTTGACAAATGCAGCGATTACATTTTGTGATAGAATGAATGCAAGTGGTTACCAAGCGGGTGTGTATTCGTACCGAAATTTCTTTTATTCTTATTTAGATATGCCACGTTTGGAGAGATATAATATTTGGCTTGCGCATTATGTGCCTAGCACAGATTACACAGGCAAATATGACATCTGGCAATACACAAGTACAGGAAAAATTCCAGGCATTAGTGGGAATGGTGGAAATGTAGATTTGAACTGGTGCTTTAAGAGGTATTATTAAAAGTGATAGAAACGCACAAGAAAAAAGCTCTCTTAAAAAAGAGAGCTTTTTTCTCTTGTTTTGGAAATAATAGCCTACAGTTATAACTGCTTATTGATAATTTCGTATAGGTTATAGCCCTGAGCAGGGTTTTCCTCTAGTAAAAAAACATCAAAATGATTCTGATTTAATGTTTCTATTTCTCTAAGTGTAGTAGGAAATTCCTCTATGATTTCGAAAAAATTAGGCTTAGAGTGCAGTACAATGCCAGCAGTAGTAACATTATGTTCCTCAAGATAGATTGGGTCATAAAAGCTATTGTTTTTTGCATAGTAAAAGTATCTTTTTAGGAAAACTTGTAAAACTGTTCTTCGCCGACTTTCCAAGTACTTTATGAGATCAGTTGAGAAAAGTGGAGGAACATTATTAGAACTATTGTTCAATTTTATTTTTGCTTCTATTAAGAGTTTGTTATTTTTAAGCAATTTAAAAGTTGTTGTAAAAGGAAAATAAGAAGGTTTCTTAAGTTTTTCAAGATCAAGCTTAATAGAATATTTTTCGCAAGCGAAGAATTTAAGATGGCTAAGCTCTTTTTTTTCCTCATTACAGGTTTCATATCCAAGACTGATAGTTGTTGATTCCTCATCCGTTTCCAGTAGGATATACGGATGTTCTTGAGTTAATTGTGATAAGTACCGGAGAAATAAATCCTCCATATTGCTTACTTGTAGTGACATAGTAGGCACCTCCTAAAATAAAATATATTATGTTACATTGAGACTTTACCATTATAGCACACTTTTGTGAATATGTCCAGCAAAATTCAAAAAAACGCTTGCCAATAAGTAGAAAAATTGGTGATGCACGAATAGCAATGTTTGGGTGGGGGGCTTAGATTAAGCCTCCCTAGTGCTAGTAAAAAAAGTAGATAAATAATGAAAACAAAGTGAAAAAACTGCCACAGACTCTTGACATTTGAAGAAATATATGGTATATAATTAAATATAAACGTTGAAGAGGAAAAGTAGGATAAAGGTTGCTACCAGAGAGGATTAGTCGTGGGCTGTGAGCTAATCTTAGAAAACGTATTCGAAAAACTACCTTGGAGTTTCTATTTGAAAAAATAGCGTGTTAGCTACGTTAAAGGCTTTGAAGTGAGTTAAAATTAGGATGGAACCGTGCATGCACTCCTAGGCTGTTTAGTCTATGGAGTGCTTTTGTTTTGAAAAAAGGAGGAATGGATATGTTTAAAATTAAGTTAGGTGGAGGAAAAACGGCGGAAGTGGAGGAAAGTATGTATTGGCATACGACTTCACATATTATGGCGCAAGCAGTCAAAAGGCTGTTTCCAGAGGCAAAATTGGCGATTGGCCCAGCCATTGAAAATGGATTTTATTATGATTTTGATGTAGAGAAGCCATTTTCAGAAGACGATTTAAAGAAGATTGAAGAAGAAATGAAGAAAATCAGCAAAGAGAATTTGGAGTTGGAAAGGTTTGAATTACCAAGAGAAGAAGCAATCCAGTTTATGAAAGAAAAAAATGAAGATTATAAAGTAGAATTAATAGAAGATTTACCAAACGGAGAAGTGATTTCTTTTTACAAGCAGGGCGATTTTACGGACCTTTGCAGAGGTCCCCATTTGCCGTCAACTGGAGCAGTTAAGGCAGTGAAATTGTTGACATCTTCTGGTGCTTATTGGAGAGGTGACGAGCATAATAAGATGCTACAAAGGATTTATGGAATTTCGTTTCCAAAAGCGAGTGAGTTGGAGGAATATTTGCAAAAATTGGAAGAAGCAAAACAAAGAGACCATAGAAAATTGGGAAAAGAATTGGATTTGTTTTTCTTTGATGAAACTGCGCCAGGGATGGCTTATTGGATGCCCAAAGGCTTTAAAATGATGAATGTGTTGATTGATTTTTGGCGAAAAGAGCATGAAAAAAGAGGATACCAAGAATTTTCTGGTCCACAATTAAATAGCAGCGAGCTATGGAAAATATCAGGACATTGGGACCATTATAAAGAGGATATGTTTGTTTTGACAGATACGGATGGAAAAGAGCAAGCGTTGAAGCCAATGAATTGTCCGAATGCGATTAAAATATTTGCTTCTAAACTCAGAAGTTATAAAGATTTGCCAATGCGTTTTAATGATATTGATGTGATTCATAGAAATGAAAAATCAGGACAGCTAAATGGATTGTTTCGTGTGAGAATGTTTCGCCAAGATGATAGCCACAATTTTATTACAGAGGACCAAATTGGTTCAGAGATTAAAGATATTATTGAAATTGCAAAATATTTGTATGGAATTTTTGGATTAGAATTTGAGCTTACTCTTTCTACAAGACCAGATGATTATATGGGAGAAATTGAACTTTGGGATAAAGCAGAAGCTAATTTGAAACAGGTGTTAGGAGAATTATGTGGAGAAGGACAATATCGAATTAATGAAGGAGACGGCGCTTTTTATGGTCCTAAAATCGATATCAAAATGAAAGACTGTTTAGGAAGAGAATGGCAAATGGGAACTGTGCAAGTTGATTTTCAGTTACCACTTCGCTTTCATTTGTCTTATATTGATAGCAATGGCGAAAAGAAAACTCCAATTTTAATTCATAGAGCATTGTTTGGTTCTTTTGAAAGATTTATTGGAATTATTACAGAACATTTTGCAGGCGCTTTTCCAATTTGGCTCGCACCAGTTCAAGTGAAAGTGATGCCAATTTCGGACAACCAAGCAGAATATGCGAAACAGGTTTTTGAAAAATTGCAAGAAACGGGAATTCGTGCGGAATTAGATGATAGACAAGAAAAAATTGGTTATAAAATTCGTGAAGCACAACTTCAGAAGATTCCATATATGTTGATTTTGGGCGAAAAAGAAGTAGAAGCCAAATCTGTTGGGGTACGTAGTAGAAAAGAGGGCGATATTGGCGCCATGAAGTTAGACGTATTTGTCAAAAAAGCAAAACAAGAAATTGAAAATTTTATAAGATAGTTTGAGGTAAAAAATGAAAAAATGGATTCTAAGATTAGTAAATAGTTTGGATAAACGAAGCCAGAATATATTTTTTGTTGTGCTGATTTTGATTTGCATTGTGGCGCTGAGTGTTGGTATTTATGCACAGTTTTTCTATAAGTATGCAGATACCGATCCTTTGATGCTGGGAATTAATATTGGAGCTAAGAAAACGACAGAAGAGTATGCGATGTTAAAAAGTAATTTTAATGGATTGTTTGATAATTCATTAAAGAAAAGTGCGGATAATGTTCCGATTGAGAAATTAAATGGCGAAAGGGAAGTTGTCTATACTGCCTATAATTTGATGAATGAAGATGAAACATATTATAGTGTTGATGTGAGCATTCCAGAAATTAACATTGACTCAAGTGTGATTAAAAAAATCAATTCAGAAATTAAGACAGAATATTATAACAAAGCGAATTCCATTATGAGACAAACCAATGAAAATACGATTTATAAGGTATCTTATGTAGCTTATTTGAATAGCGATATTTTGTCTGTTGTGATAAGAGCGTCCTTGAAAGAGCAAGGAAAGTCAGAAAAAGTTTCTCTCAAGACATATACCTATAGCATTTCAAGAGAGGAAATGGTTACTTTAGAAGATTTAATTCTTTCTAAAAAAACAACTTTGCAAGCTGTTCAATCGAATATTAATCAGGAAATAAAGGTGGCTTATGAAAATGCTCAAATTATTGCAAACGAATATGGTGTTTTGTATGAGAGAGATTTGAACAGTGATATGTACCGAGTAGAAAATGCAAGTGAATATTTTTTAACAAATGAGGGATATGTATATATTGTGTATCCATATGGAAATAATAGTTATACAAATGAAATGGATGTAGTGATTTTTTAGGAGGAGCAAAGAGATGAGGAAAATACAAATTGGTTTCATGGTCTTTGTACTAATGATGAGTATTTGTTTTAATTTGTATGCAACAGAGGGCGAAATGATGTTAGAGGGGGAAGGCGAGATTTTTGATGAAATTCATCCTGACGATTTAGAGTTTGAGGATATTGTAGAAGAACAAGCGGCGATGCAAGAAGAGCAAAATCAATACTCAATATGGCTTTGGATTGTGTTTGGAGCGAATATGATTTATGTATTGCGAAAAATTGGTTTTGACCGAAAAATATTATTTTTAGGAATTGGCACAGTTTCTGGTATGAGCGTAAGTGTTCTGCTATTGATTTTAGCAAAACAATGGCATATTCTAGAGCTGGAATTTTCCTATCAAGCAATATTAATAGCTGTTTTGGGAATCAGTTTTTATATATGTTTTGATAGTATCCGAAATTTGGAAGAAATAAAAAAGAAAACAGAAGATATGTATTGGAAAAAAATGTTTCAAAGTGGCATCAAAATAGCAAGCCACAATGTATTAGGTATGCTGAATATTGTTTTTTTAGGATGCAGTGGCATAGGAATGCTATTTTTAGGAACGCATACAATGACAAAAGAAATGATAGTAGTAGCAATGGCAGGAAGTATTGGTATGATAGTATCTTTTTTTGTCACAACATTTTTGTATGCTATATTTAATAGTCAAAAAACGATTTACAAAACCATATCAGAAAATAAATTAAATGGAGGAAGAAGCCTAAAGCTGTAAAATGCTTTTGGCTTTTTCAATTTGCTCCGCAGTTGGGGGAAGAACATTTTCGAGTTCATATTTTTCTCCCAGTTGTTCCCACTTAAATTGCCCTAAATTATGATAAGGCAAAAGTTCTACTTTTTTGACTGTTTTTAAAGAGTCAATAAAATGTTTTAACTTTTTCAAATCTTCTTCATCATCTGTAAAACCGGGAACCAAGACCTGTCGAATCCACATAGGAATTCCGTTTTCACTTAAAAATTCAGCAAACTTTAAAGTATGTGTATTCGGCACACCAGTTAAATCAATTGCTTTTTGATTATCAATATGCTTAATGTCAAGCAGAACCAAATCCGTAAATTTTAGAACCTCGATGATTTTTTCAGAAATCGGCAAATTTCCAGAAGTATCTAGGGCAGTGTGAATGTTTTGCTCTTGCAGTTTTTGAAAAAGTGCTGTTACAAATTCAGCTTGCAAAAGGGGTTCGCCACCAGAAACGGTTACGCCACCATGTGAGGTATTCATATACGGTTTTAAGCGAACTGCTTTTTGAAAAACTTCTTCTAGCGAATATTCGGTTCCATGATTGAGTTCCCAAGTATCACGATTATGGCAATATTTACATTTTAAATGACAGCCCTGCATAAAAATCACAAATCGTATACCAGGACCATCAACGGTGCCAAATGTTTCAAATGAATGAATTCTTCCTATTAAATTTTCCATTTTGCTTCCTTTCTATAGAATTGTAGTAGGGGCACGGAGTACCGTGCCCTTAGTTTGTAAAATTATATTCTTTCATGAATGGTACGATGGATAACATCTAATTGTTGCTCACGCGTTAATTTTGTGAAATTAACTGCATAGCCAGAAACACGAATCGTAAGTTGAGGATATTTTTCAGGGTGTTCCATCGCATCTTCTAATAAATTTCGATCAAAAACATTAATATTCACGTGATGACTGTGCTGCACGAAATACCCATCTAACAAAGAAACAAGGTTGTTAATACGTGTTTGTTCGTCTTTTCCAAGTGTATTTGGGGTAATGGCAAAAGTGTAAGAAATGCCATCTTCAGCGTGTTTGTAAGGCAATTTTGCGATGGTATTTAGCACTGCAATCGCACCATTGGTATCACGACCATGAATTGGGTTGGCACCGGGACCAAATGGCTCGCCGCTGCGTCTTCCGTCAGGTGTGCTTCCGGTTGCTTTTCCATAAACAACATTAGAAGTAATTGTCAAAATTGACATCGTAGGTTTTGAATGACGATACGTTTTTTGCCCGCGTAATTTATCCATAAACCTTTTTGAAATTTCAACTGCAATACTATCCACGCGGTCATCGTCATTTCCGTATTTTGGAAAATCGCCTTCAATTTGATAATCCACTGCAAGACCTGTTTCGTCACGAAGTACTTTGACTTTAGCATATTTCATCGCAGAGAATGCATCTGCAACAATGGAAAGTCCAGCAATTCCGCATGCCATGGTACGAAGAATTTCACGGTCGTGAAGCGCCATTGCCAAACTTTCGTAACAGTATTTATCATGCATATAATGGATGATATTAAGTGCCTTGATATACGTTTTAGCAACCCAATCCATCATTTGGTCAAATTTTTGCCATACTTCATCATAGTTCAAATACTCAGAAGAGACAGGCTCAAATTTTTCGGTAATTTGTTTGCCAGAAATTTCGTCACGCCCACCGTTGATGGCGTATAATAGTGTTTTGGCAAGGTTTGCACGAGCCCCGAAAAACTGCATTTGTTTACCAATTCTCATAGCACTTACGCAACAAGCAATTCCGTAGTCGTCGCCCCAATATTCACGCATTAAATCGTCGTTTTCATATTGGATGGAGCTGGTTTTGATGGACATATTGGCAGTGTAATCTTTGAAACCTTGTGGCAAATGAACAGACCAAAGGACAGTCAAATTTGGTTCTGGAGCAGGACCAATCGTTTCAAGCGTGTGCAAAGTTCGGAAAGAATTTTTGGTAACTAATGTACGACCATCAATTCCTTGACCACCAATACTTTCTGTTACCCAAACAGGATCACCACTGAATAATTGGTCATATTCAGGTGTACGTAGGAAACGGATAATACGCAATTTCATGACGAAATGGTCTATAATTTCTTGTGCTTCTGTTTCGGTTAAAGTACCATTTTTCAAATCCCTTTCAAAGTAAATATCCAAGAAAGTAGAGGTGCGGCCTAAACTCATAGCAGCACCATTTTGCTGTTTTGTGGTTCCAAGATAGGCAAAATATAGCCATTGAACAGCTTCTTTGGCATTGGCAGCTGGGCGAGAAATATCAAATCCATATTTTTCAGCCATTTTTTTCAATTCTGTTAAAGCCTCGATTTGGTCATGAATTTCTTCGCGCTCACGAATGATGTCTTCTGTAAAATCAGAAGAGACAGCATTATTATAATCTTCTTTTTTCTCATTGATTAGGGCATCTACGCCATAAAGGGCAACACGTCTATAATCCCCAATGATACGACCACGACCATAACCGTCAGGCAAACCAGTAATCAAATGAGAACTACGAGCAGCACGAATATCGGGTGTGTAGCTTGTGAAAACGCCGTCATTATGGCTACGACGATAATTGTGATAAATGTCTTCGATTTTTTCAGAGACTTTTTCGTTGTAGGCTTCGCAAGATTTTTCGACAATACGAATACCACCATTTGGCATAATGGCGCGTTTCAAAGGCTTTTCGGTTTGAAGTCCAACAATTTGCTCTAAATCTTTATCAATATAGCCAGCCTCATGGCTAGTTATCGTAGAGGCGATGTCATTTGAAATTTCCAAAACACCACCATTTTCTTTTTCCTTCTTATATAAATCAAGAACTATATCCCATAGCTTGTGTGTTCTGTCTGTTGCATCTGCTAAGAAAGAAGCATCGCCTTCATAGGGAGTATAGTTCAATTGAATAAAATTTCTAACATTAATTTCTTTTGTCCAGTCACCTGGTTCAAAATTGTTCCATTCTTTAAAATCCATTTATTTTTCCTCCTAACAATATTTTTTCCTAATAATCCTTTATTAGTCTAGAAAATTTTTTCAAATTTGTCAAGTATGAAAGAAATATTAAAAAATGAGATAGAGTAAGAAAAACTTTGAAAAATGCTTTTAAACATTGCTAAATGCTTCTAATTTGTTTAGATAAAGTTGCAAATTCGAAAAAAATATGCTATAATGTAATTAACAACAAAATACTAAATAAAGTACCCTACGAAGTACGTGTAGACTGAATTTTTAGAACCTACAAGTTTTGGATAAGGGAGTTCGACTCTGAATATGGCGTGTATGCTTGAACGAGAAATCCTTCAAGAAACCCAGGAGTATTTAGGAGAGCACCCACCTGTGTGAGTACAGGTCCATAAAAATTTAGCATCTTACGGCTAGACGTGGGGTAATTTTTTGCTTTTTTTACGTTTTATCCTAAATGATTTTAAGATATCAGCAGTTTAGTGGAAAGGAAATTTGACAATTTTATGTAAATATAGTATAATAAAAAATAAGAAGTCAAAATAGAAAAAAATTTTTTAAGATAATTAAGAAAGGGGCAATGATTATGCTTAATATTGGCATAGAAGAAATTAAGAATACAATTGTTCGGTCAGAAGATTTATTTCATGAGGGAGTTTCTATAACATTTGCTTCCAATTTAGAAGAAATGATTAATTGTTATGCTTATGCTCTTGGAATTATGTATCCAAAAGATATTTGTAATCCAGGATTTTCTCAGAATTTGAAATATTACGGGAGAGAACCTGAAGAACTAATGACTAAAGTCTACATTGATTTAGAGACCCTTGGAAAGAGGTTTAGACGACTTGGTCTAAAGGATAAGATAATTTTAGGAGAAAACGAATATCTGATAAAAGCATTCTATTCTTTGCCAAATAAAAAATCGAAAGTGGGTGATTTTCATTTCATTCGGCGGGACAAACAGACTGGATTATGGTTTCAAAAGTGGAAAAAATCACAACCTCAAATTATCCAGCCTAATTTTAAATTGGGTCCAACCAGAATTAATAGTATTTGGAATGATGGATTTGTTTTTAGATATGAGGCGATTGGATATTTTGCTATAACAGAAATTTAAAATTAAAAAAAGTAACGTCTACAAGTTTGCAGTATTGCAGGCGTTTACTTTTTTTATATTTAGTGTTTTTTACTCAACCGTAACGGATTTTGCTAAGTTTCGTGGTTTATCTACATCCAATCCTTTTTCTTTTGAAATGAAGTAAGCAAATAATTGAAGTGGAAGAATGGATAAAATTGGAGTTAAAAACTGGTTGGTTTCAGGCACTTTGATAATTTTTGTGAAATTAGAGTTTTCTAAATTTTTGTCTGTAATAATCAAAGTTTTTGCACCACGTGTAATGACTTCCTGAATATTACTAATGGATTTATCCATTAAGTCTGCGACAGTCAAAACAGAAACAACTAAAGTGTCTTTTTCGATTAAAGCAATTGGTCCATGTTTTAATTCTCCACTGTAAAATGCCTCTGAATGAATATAGGAAATTTCTTTTAGCTTTAGTGAGCCTTCTACACTACTATTATAATCTAAGCCTCTGCCAAGGAAGAAAACATCTTTTACTTGATAAACTTCATGAGCAAAATGTTTGATTTCTGTAACGTCAGACAGCAATTGCTCTGCTTTTGCGGGCAATTCTAAAATTGATTTTTTTATCTCTTCTAATGTTTTTGTATCTTTTCCTAAAATTTCTGCAAAATAAATCACTAAGATGCTAAGCAAAGTAATTTGGGAAGTATAGGCTTTTGTAGAAGCAACTGCAATTTCGGGACCAGCATGAGTGTAGGTTACGAAATCTGCTTCTCTTGTGATAGAACTTCCTTCAACATTTGATACAGCCAAAGTTGTAGCACCTTTTGCTTTAGCAAGTTTTAGGGCTGCGATGGTATCAGCAGTTTCGCCAGATTGCGTGATAAAGATACATAATGTATTTTTGTCAATCAGTGGATTTCGATATCTAAATTCAGAAGCAACATCCACCTCGGTGTTAATTTCGCAGATATTTTCGAGTAATGTTTTGGCAGTAAGTCCAGCGTACATAGCGGTTCCACAAGCGACAATATAAATTTTATGGATTTGGCTCAAAAATTCTTTACTAAAATTCAATTCATTAAATTGACAAGGAGCACTTAAACTCAAATGATTTCCAATGGTTTCACGAATAGAGTTTGGTTGCTCGTAAATTTCTTTTAACATGAAATCTTCATAGCCGTTTTTTTCAGCAGAAGTGGCATCCCAATCAATTTGAGAAATTTCTTTCTCAATTTTTGTTAATTTATTGTCGTAAAAATCAATAGAATCTTTAGAAATGACAGCAAATTCGTTGTCTTTCAAAAAGTAAAATTGATGTGTAAAGGCAAGATAAGCAGGGATATCAGAACTGATAAAGTTCTCGCCATCGCCTTTTCCAATGACAAGTGGGCTGTCTTTTTTGACAGTAATCATAATATCTGGAAAATGCGTACAAAGCACACCAATGGCAAAACTTCCTTTTAAATCTTTAGTCGCATGATTGACCGCTTTTAAAAATCCATTTTGTGAGTTGTCTTTCCCATTGGAAAAATAATAGTGAATTAAATTTGGAATGACTTCTGTATCAGTTTCTGACAAAAAATGATAGCCATTTTCACCTAAAAATTTTCTAAGCTCTTGATAATTTTCGATAATGCCGTTATGAACAACTGAAAAAGTGTTAGAATTATCGTTATGCGGATGAGAATTTGTAGAAGATGGTTTTCCATGTGTTGCCCAACGAGTATGAGCAATTCCAATGGTTCCAGATAAATTTTCTCGATTAGTAATTTCAGATAATTCTTTTACCCTTCCTTTATTTTTTATGGTTTTAAAATTTTCTTTTTCTAAAATGGTAAGACCAGCAGAGTCATATCCTCTGTATTCTAATTTTGAAAGTCCTTCAATTAAAATAGGTTCCGCTTTTTGGTTCCCTATGTAGCCAACAATTCCACACATAATATCCTCCTTAAAATCAAATATTTTATTATATAATATAAAAGTATAAAACATAATTGTGTCTATTTCGTGAAAATTGTATAAAAAAATTTAAAATTTTAAATTTTTTGTTTGTTTTGCGATTTCTTCATAATTAAAAATGTGTTTTTCCATTAATTCATAAAAACTTTTGGTATGATTTTTGTATTTTAAATGACAAAATTCATGTGTGATGACAAAACGTATGATTTCTCTGGAATATTGCATGATACAAGGATGGATGGTAATGATGTCATTGGAACATTTGGCAAGCAAATTTCCCAAATCTTGTATCTTGAAATCCTCGGGGGCAAAGCCTAGTTGGTGTCGGATGTCTTCCATTGTATTTTCAATTTCATCTTTAGCAAGGGAAGTGTACATTTTTGAAATCGTAGCATGGATGATTTTCGTTTTATCTAAATCAATATATTTGGCTGGCAAAATGATTTCTACATATTTATGATAAAGATTTAAAGTCGGATTTTTGGTGGCTTCGTATTTTAAAAGAATATCATAGGGTTTGCCTAAAATGGAAATTGGTTTTTGATTGACTTTTTGGGTACGAATATTTTCCGCTTCGATATATTCTTTGAGATGTTTTAAAATCCAATTTTTCTTTTGTTCAACCACAGATTGAATTTGTTGTTGCGTATAGTAAGTGGGAGCTTTTACAATGACTTCGCCATTGTGAATGGAGATATAGAGACTAGAATTTGAAGTTTGGTCAACCGTATATGTGATAACATCATTTGTGGCACGTAAAAAGCTCATTTTAACTCCTTCCATAACAAAACTTTTGTTTGTGATATTGTATAAGCTTTTTGGAAAAATGTCAAGGGTTTTCAGAAAAAATGTTCGGAAAATTTTGCTTGACTTTTACTTGGATTTGTGATATACCATATAAAAATAAATAGAAGGAGAAAAATTATGAATAAAATTATTGTAATTACTGGTGGCAGTGAAGGACTAGGCTTAGAGACTGCCAAACTATTGTCAAAAGAAAATACGGTTATTGTTCTAGGAAGGACAGAAGAAACATTAAGGGATAGCGGTTTTGATTACCATGTTTGTGATGTTACGAATCCACAACAAGTGGAAAACACGGTTGCTCAGATTTATGAAAAATATGGCAAAATTGATTGTTTGATTAACAATGCAGGGACATGGATTGTCGGTAAGTTGGAAGATAACGACTTTGCTAAAATCAGTCAAGTGATTGACATTAATGTAAAAGGTGTTATCTATATGACGAAAGCGGTTGTGCCTTATATGAAAAAACAGAAAAGTGGTTTGATTATTAATGTAGATTCTACGGCAGGTGTCAATTGGAAAGCAGATTATTCGGTTTATACAGCTTCTAAGTGGGCGATTACTGGTTTTACAAAAGCAATGCAAAGTGAGCTTTTGCCCCAAGGAATCCGTGTGCAGGGATTTTATCCAGGAACCATACAAACTGGTTTATTTGCCAAGAATGGCTTACCAGATAAGGATCTGACAAATGCTCTTAAAGTAAGCACAGCAGCAAAAGCTGTTAAGTTTATGGTGGACCAAGATGATGATGTTGTGATTATGGACTTGGGCATCAAACATATCTATAACTAAGAATAAGTGAAAGGGAAGAACTACTTGTAAGAAATTATGAGTAGTTTTTCTGTTAATAAAAAGGAGGCAGAATGGTCTATTTAAAAACGTTTCAGTTAAGTGAATATAGAAATAAAAATGGTCATATTTATCCATTTAATGTGTTGAAAAATAAGGAGCCAGATATTTTTATTTTTCAGCCAATTACGGTCTTATATGGCAATAATGGATGTGGAAAGTCCACGATTTTGAATGTGATGGCACATAAATTAAATTTGAAGGGGAAAGAGAGAAGTAATTCAGGAGTAGAAGGAACACAAGGCTATTTTGAAGAGTTTGCTGCTTTATGTGAATATGAATTAGGGGAAGATGAGTTTGGTAGGAAACGAAAAAAGGTTCCAGAAAATAGTCGTTATATCAAAAGTGAAGAAATTTTGTATGAAATTAGAAAAATTCAGCAATCAGCAGTGTTAGAGGAAAGTATAGAGAGCAATTTGGCAAGGGAAAGAGGCGTGCAAAATGCGAAGGAATTTTTGCAGACAGCAGAAGGGGAAAAGCAATTTGCGAGGTTTGCGTTTGCGCAGGAAAAATATTCCAATGGGGAGACAACTTTGCAAATTTTAGAGGATAATCTTTTGCCAGATTGTTTGTATTTGTTAGATGAGCCAGAAGTGTCACTTTCGCCACAAAATCAAGTGAAGCTGGCAGAGCAATTGAATCAAATGGCACGTTATTTGGGGGTGCAATTTATTATTGCCACTCATTCGCCATTTATGTTGGGAATGCTGGAGGCAAAAATTTATAATTTAGATACACCCAATTATGAGGTGCAAACATGGAATGAGCTGGAAAATGTGAAATATTTTTTTGATTTTTTTGAAAAAAGAAGAAGTGAATTTAGAGAGAAATAAAATGAGCAAATTTTACTTGCAATTTATGGAAAATTAAGATATAATAAAAATAGGAGACTAATTATGAAAACTATACTGAATATAGTGAAAAATTAGGTTAGGAGGTTCCAAATGCCAAGATATACTAGAAAAATGCATGGCGGAGAACTATGGGCAAAAATAGAAGTGCTTGAAAATGTTGTTTCTCCTTTGTTTGAAAATTAAAATTTAAATAAAGGAGATTAAAAATATGAATTATGAAGATAAAAAAATAGTAGGAATTTTAGCCACGAATGTGGAGGCGTCTGTTGCGCTAAATGTGATGGGACATCTTGCTATAGCGATTGGAAAATATTCAGATAGCGAGATTATGGGGAAACCAACGATAACTGATAAATCTGGTGTAAATCATTTGGGAATCAGCCAATTTCCTTTTATTATTACGAAAGTAAAACAAGGAAAATTAAAGGCAGCGATTGATAGTGCCAAACATAACCCTCATTTATTGGTGGCAGATTATCCGAAGGAAATGTTAGAAACAAGAACAGATGATGAATTAGTTGCTGCAATAAAGGCGAAAGAGAATGATAAGTTGGAATATTTGGGTGCAATTATTTATGGAAATACAAAAGAAGTAGATGAAATTACTGGTAAATTTCAGTTGTGGAGATTGGATTAAAATGGATTTGAAGAAACAAATACAAAATTATAAGCCCTATAATGAGCAAGAAAAAAGTGACCAAGAAATGATGCTAACATACATAGAAACGTTTGCAGATGTGCTGACAAGAGAAAATAAATTGTGCCATTTTACAGCTTCTAATTGGATTGTGAATCAGAACAAAACGAAGGCGTTAATGGCTTATCATAATATTTATGAATCTTGGGCTTGGACTGGTGGACATGCGGATGGCAATCAGAATTTGTTGCAAGTGGCATTAAAAGAGGTGAAAGAAGAAACAGGCTTAAAAAATTTCAAAATTTTGCAAAAGGATATTTATGCACTTCAAATTTTGACAGTGGATAGTCATGTGAAGAATGGAAAATTTGTGCCTGCGCATTTGCATTTGGATTGTTGCTTTTTGTTAGAGGCAGATGAAAAGGAGGCATTAACCATAAAAAAAGATGAAAACAGTGGCGTAAAATGGGTCAATATGAGTGAAGTTTTAGAAATGACAAGTGAAAAAAATATGAAGCCAGTTTATCAAAAATTGAATGAAAAATTGAAATAAGCAAAAAGAGCTGTTAAAAACAACATCTTTTCAAAGGAAAGCGAGCGAAATTTGGGACGCTGCCCCAAATTTCTCACGCAAGATATTGTTTTTTCAACAGCTTCTTTTTGTGCTATTATTTTTTGCTTTTAAAAAAAATGGAAAGTGGAATGATAACAACAATTGTTACTAAAATTGGCAATATTTCCATAAGATTTACCTCCTATACTTTTCTATGTAAATTATAGCATATTTTGGAAGAAATTGCAAGTCAGGGATTTAGGATAAAAGTGATTGTCGAGAAATGTCGATTTTTGGAAGCAGAAAACAAAAATAAAGCTTGCAATTAAAATGTATTTGTGTTAAAATAAATTCAATTCAATAAGGAAGGTGGTGAAAGTATGGAAGAATTAAAAGAATTATTAATTGGATTTGGGCAAAGGATGATTGATTTTGAACAAAGACTGAATGAAAAATTTCGAGAAATTGATGAGAAATTCGAGCAAGTTGTGATGGAATTAGAAAATAATGCAGAAAAGATTGATCAAGTTGAAAAAGAATTAAAAAGGGAAATGAAGCAACTTGAGAGAACCATATTAGACAAGCAATTTTTGTTTGAAACAGAGTATAGCAAAAAGATTGACATGATGTATGATGCAGTTCTTTTAGAATTAGACAAAAATAAGGAAAAATCTGAGAAGATACATAAGTTGGATGCGAGAATGGAAAGAAGTGAAATTAAGGTTTTTAATCATGAGAAAAGAATTTCGGTCTTAGAAAGAAGTTAGAATTCTAAAGTAGTAAAATTCATAAAAAATAGAGGGTATATTTATTATTTTTGAGTAAAAAGTAATAGATATGCTCTCTATTTTAATTTTTATAAAAAGTATAATTCGCGAAAATTTGCACATATTAAATATTGTTTATAGAATAGGAAGTGAGGAATGAAAATGAGAGTAAAAGAATGTATGTGCAAAAAAGTAGTAAGAGCTACTTCTGATACGAATTTGCAAGAAATTGCAAAATTGATGGAGCAAAATAATGTTGGTTGTGTTCCGATTTGCAATCAAGAAAATCATGTGATTGGATTTGTGACAGACAGGGACATTATTACAAGATGTATCGCCAATAACAAAAATTGTGACCAAACAAAAGCATCTGATATTATGACAACAACAGTGATTAAAACAACACCAGATACAGAATTAGAAGATGCGACACAAACTATGTCTCAAAATCAAATTAGAAGATTGCCAGTGATTGAAAATAATCAAATTGTTGGAATGCTTACCATTGGCGATTTAGCGCAAAACCACAAAGTACAACCACAGGAAGTGGGAGACACGATGGAATGTATTTGTAGTCAGCAAAATCAGTAAAGTTAGAAAGGGGCTGTTAAAATTGGAAGGTATGACAATTGTGAAAAAAGTTGGTTTGTTAGTGGTAATCATTTTAGTTTTAATTTTAGCAAGTAAACTTTTTATGTTTTACATTCCTTTTTTAATTGCCTATGTAATTTCACTTTTGGTGGAGCCAGTTATAAAATGGGTTCATAAAAAAACGGATTTTAGCAGAAAAACCAGTAGCGTGATTGTACTGGTTACCGTTTTTTTGATTCTTTTGGGATTGATTGCATGGGGAACTTTTACGCTGATTTCTGAGAGTACGAATTTGCTTAGTGCCTTGAATACATATTTAGAAAAGGCAATTGATTGGGTAAATGCTAGTATCAAAAGTTTGAACATGGACAAAATTTCTTTATCAGACGATGTTAGGCAAATGCTTCAAACATCTTCTGAAGATGTGCTCAGCAAAATGGGGGAATTTTTGAAAAATATGTTAACTAATTTTTTAGAAAGCTTGAAATCCATTCCTACGATTTTGATTTATACAGTCATTACGATTTTGGGCACGTATTTCATTACTTCTGATAAAATCTACATTTGGGACAGAATGGAGCATCATGTGCCAAAGAAAATTTTGGGAAAAATTTCTACAACCGTAGAAAAAATCACAAAGTCACTGGGCGGCTATTTAAAAGCTGAAATGATACTCATTGGTATTTCATTTGTGATTGTTTTGATGGGACTAAATATTTTTTATTTAATGGGAATGAATGTTGGATATCCGCTTCTAATGGCGATTTTTATTGGGTTTGTGGATGCCCTCCCAATTTTGGGGTCTGGAACGGTGATGATACCTTGGTGTATTATTTTGTTCTTAAATCAGGAATATACAGTTGGTTTTTCGATTTTGGGATTATATATTTTTACGTCTGTTGTCAGGCAATTTTTGGAACCCAAAATTGTTAGCAGCAAAATTGGAATTCATCCACTGTTTACCTTAATTGCTATGTATACAGGCTTTAAAATCATGGGCGTTATGGGAATGTTAGTCGGACCAATTGTGCTCATTATTCTAAAAAATATTTTTGAAAACACAATTGATCGAGGAATTGTAAAATCAATATTGGAAGAATGAAAACAGCGGAACGAAGTTTCGCTGTTTTATGCTAAAACCTACAAAAGTGTCGACAAGTATTGTAAAAAGTGATATAATCGGTGCGAAAGAAGGAACAAATTTGAAATATGAAGATGTAACAGATCAATATATTAATAAAAAGCGATACCAATTAAAGAAACAAAAATATTTTATTGCTGAAGACGGAACGAAATATATTGTTAATGGGAAACAGGTTAAATTAGAACCTAGCATAGAAGAAATAGAAACAGCAGAGCTATTAGGAAAAATGTATGGTGGAAAGGTAAAACTTATCCCTAAAGTTACTTTAGTAGATAATATCGAGACACCAGATTATATAGTTAATAATGAAAAATTTGATAGAAAAGGTATAAATGGTTCAAGTAAAACAGGTATATATAATAGAATACATAATAAACCAAAACAAGCTGACAATTTTGTTATAGACATTACAAATGCAAAATTAACGACAGATGATTATATTAAACAAGCAAAAGATATATATACAAATAGAAGAACTTGTTGGGTAAATACATTAATTATTACAAAAGATAATCAAATAATTAGATGTTTTAAAAGAAAATGAAGTGAGACAATGCAACCCTTAGGGATCACATCACCTCACTAATAATATATTATTAATTTAATTATACCATAAATTAAGTTAATAATCAATAGTTTATGCAAAAAAAGATAAAATATTATAATAAATAATAACGATTTATAAAAGTTTCTTTCAAAAACACTTGAAAATTTAATTGATAACATATATAATAGAAAAAAATAAAATAACAAACGAAGAAATAATAGGAGGAGAAAATGGCTACAAGAGATAAAAGTTTTTGGATTTTGCTCATTTTTATTTTGTCAGGATTGGTAATTGGTGGTCTATTAGGCGATTTGGCATCTAAAGTAGATTGGCTTTGGTGGCTTGGATTTGGGCAGAATTTTGGGCTAGAAAGTCCGCTTGTTTTAGATTTGAGTATTTTGAAAATTACATTTGGCTTTATGGTAAAAATCAATATTGCAAGTATTATCGGAATTGCCATTGCGCTTTTTATGTATCGCAAAATGTAAATTTAAAAAGTAGAGGTTGGTATGTTAGAAATTTTAGAAGAGGCTGTGCTAGATAGTGTCAAGTTAATACCGTTTTTATTGGTAACTTATTGGCTGATGGAATATTTAGAACATAAAATGTCTGATAGGCATAAAGAGCACATGAAACAGTCAGGAAAATGGGGACCAGTCATTGGAAGCGCGTTAGGCGCCTTTCCGCAATGCGGCTTTTCTGTTTCTGCAACTAATTTGTATTGTGGACGCGTCATTTCTCTTGGCACTTTAATGGCAGTTTATTTATCAACTTCAGACGAAATGATACCCGTTTTTTTGTCAGAATCGGTTTCTGTGCTAGTGATTTTCAAAGTGCTTTTCATCAAAGTCATGATTGGGATGATAGCAGGAATTGTGATTGATTTGATTTGGCGAAAAGGAGTGCAAACCCAAAATGAGATTTCACATTTGTGTGAGCAGGCACATTGTCATTGTGAAGAAGGAATTTTAAAATCTACATTAAAGCATACTGCTCATATTACACTTTTTATTTTTGTGATGAATTTGATTTTAAATAGCATTATTCATTTTGTAGGAGAAGAAGCCATTTTGGGTTTCCTAAAAAATCGAACGATTTTGGGACCGATTTTAGCAGGATTAATTGGACTTATTCCAAATTGTGCAGCCTCTGTTATGATTGCTAAATTGTACATTGATGAAGTGATTTCGGCAGGGACGATGATTGCTGGACTTCTTGTCGGAGCTGGTGTTGGGCTGATTGTTTTGATGAAAGAAAATCAGAATGCAAAAGAAAATTTAAAAATAGTTTCCATATTATATTTGATTGGAGTTTTATGTGGAATTCTATTAGAGATGGTAGGATTTGTTTTATAGAAGGAGAAGAAACGTGAAAAAAACAAAACGAAAAATATTTGAAACTTCCATGAAATTGTTTTCTGAGAAAGGATACGAAGCAACCAGCATTGAAGAAATTACAGCAACGGTGGGGGTTGCCAAAGGGACCTTATATTATCATTTTTCGAGCAAGGAAGAAATTTTTAATTTCTTGGTAGAAGAGGGCATGAAACTTTTAAAAATGAGTATTGAAATCAAAACTTCTAAATGTGATACCACAATTGAAAAGTTAAAGGCGATTGTGCTCATTCAGCTAAAAGGAATAAAAAAATACGAAAATGTTTTAACCATTGTTATGAGCCAAGTTTGGGGAAATGAGAAGCGAAATGTGCTTTGTAAAGAAAAAGTCATGGAATACATAAAAGTGATTGAAAATATTTTAGAAGAGCGGCATGCAAAACGGAGATATCAAAAAGGGAAATGCCGAGCTATTGGCTTGCGAAATTTTTTCGCTAACGTGTTCGAGTTTGATTTATAAAAGAAAAGTTGGCGATTTTGAGGTGGATACCTTGTATCAAGAATATGAAAAAAATTTGCTTGACAAATTAAGATAAAGGGAGAGAAAAATGGAAACCAAGATTTATAAAGGTTGCGAGAGATTATATCAAGTTGACAAAATCAATAATTTAAAAGAATTATTGCAACAAACCGAAAAAAAGTATCAGGATAAAGTGGCATTTAAATTTAAAACAGAAACACCGGGAAAATTTCGCACGAAAACTTATGGCGAATATATCGAGGAAATTAACTGTTTGGGAACTGCGCTGCTGAGTTTAGGTTTAAAAGACAAACGCATTGCAGTCATTTCAGAAAATCGCTATGAATGGACCTTGACTTATTTTGCAACAGTCAATGGAACAGGTGTCATTGTGCCATTAGATCGTTCGCTTCCAGAAGTAGAAATTATCAATCTGATAGAAGGCTCTGAAGCGGAAGTGATTTTTTATTCTAGTAAATATGATGCGATTATGGAAAAAGTAAGAAAAGAGAAAATCGGCAAAATCAAGTTTTTTATTTCGATGGACACCGAAAAAAGTACAGATGAGGTTTATTCGCAAAAAGAGCTAATTGGCATTGGACGTGATTTAATCCGCAATGGTGCTAAAACATTTATCGAAGCGCCAATTGATAATGAGAAAATGGCGATTATGTTATTCACATCAGGAACAACGTCGAAAAGTAAAGCTGTTTCCTTGTCACATAAAAATATTGTGACAAATGTGTACGATATTGCGTCTGTTTTTGATGTAAGTGAAAACGATACTTTGTTGTCCTTTTTGCCACTTCATCATACCTATGAATGTACAGTTGGTTTTTTGTATCCGATTTTTGTGGGAGCTACAATTACTTATTGCGAAGGCATCAGACACATTGCCGATAACATCCGCGAATATCAAGTCAGTGTAATGATTTCTGTGCCAGTGCTTTTTGAAAGTCTGTATAAAACAGTTATGAAAACTGTCGAAAAACAAGGCAAAATGAAAAAATTGCAGATGGGCTTAAAGATTAGCAATTTTTTGCGCAAAATTGGGATAGATAAAAGAAGAAGTATTTTTAAAGATATTCATCGTTCGCTTGGCGGAAAGTTAAGGCTGTTTGTGGCTGGTGCAGCTGCTTTTGATCCCAAAATGGAAAAAGGCTTAAATGATTTGGGAATTGATACATATCAAGGTTATGGTTTAACGGAAACTTCGCCAGTTATCGCAGCAGAACATAAAACGGTTGTTAGATATGGTTCGGTTGGAAAAGTGTTTCCAAGTTTGGAGGCTAGCATTTTTGAGCCAAACGAGGAAGGAATTGGCGAAATTATTGTAAAAGGTGATACGGTCATGGCTGGTTATATCAATCATGAAGAGGCGACGAAAGAGGCAATTGTAGATGGTTGGTTTCATACAGGCGATTTGGGCTATTTTGATAAAGATGAATTTTTGCATATCACAGGGCGCAAAAAGAATGTGATTGTTTTGAAAAATGGAAAAAATATTTATCCAGAAGAGATTGAGGCAATGATAAATGACCTGAAGGGCGTGAAAGAATCGATGGTGTATGGCAAGCCAGAAGACGAGGATAAAATGGATTTGAAACTGGCAGCCAAAGTAGTGTATGATAAAGAAATTTTCCAAACAGAACTTGGTTTGGAAAAAGAAGAAGACATCAAAAATGTGATTTGGAAACAGATTAAAGAAATCAATAAAAAAATGCCAACTTATAAATATGTAAAAGAATTGATGATTACAGAGGAAGAGTTGATAAAAACGACAACTCAGAAAATTAAACGCTTTGAAGAATTGAAAAAATTAGGAATTAATCCATAACAAAAATTGACAAAATGTTACAAAAATATTACAAACAAACAGAAGTTGTTACGAAAATGTAATACAAAAAGTCGAAAAATCACTTGAATTTTTCAAATAAAGAATGTATAATAGGAATAGTGAAAGAAATGTGTTTTTGGATGAAGCGCATAGAATGAAACTAAGGAGGTAAGTTTACAATGTCATTTTTTAAAAAATCAGGCATAGTAAACGTGAAAATGGTAATCACGGAAGAAAAAATTTTATCACAAATAGACAAAACACAAAAATTAATTAATCCAACCAGCAAAAAACAAATTGTTAAGCTAGAGGAAGATACATATTTTAGGGATTTGGTGGAATCGATTAAAACGTATTTGATGGAATATCCTCAAAAAAATACGTTTCCAGCAGATGTTTATAAAGCAGCTTATGATTTGGTTGAATTTGCAACAAATCAATTTGAAGAAAACACAAAAAAAGTGGAGGATTTAATTCGCGAAAGAGAAAAAAATATCAAACTTGCGAATGTTTTGTCAGATGTGTTAAAAGCAGTTCAAATCAAAGCCAAAAATTGGAAAGAAATTTTGAAAAAAGTCAAAAGAAAATATCCAGAAGATATTGTAGAAGCGTTAAATTTGATTGGAACAACAGAAGCAAATTCAGAAGAGTATCAGGCATCTGAAAAATTGATTAAAGCAAAAATCAAAAATCTAGAATCCAATAGTTTCATCGAAATTGATATGGAGAGAATTGAAGATCTTTCAAAGGCACTAAGTTATATTGGAATTGAAGTAGCAGAAGCACTAAAATATATTCCAGCTCCAGCACAAGTTTTAGAGCCAACTGTAAAGAATAATCAATTTGAAGAAATTGTTAAAGAAGAGACAACTATTGCTACAAGCAAGCCAACTTCTGAATTATTACAAGATATTATTACAGAAAATATTCCCAATAATAATGCTAATAATGATGATTCAAATGAGGATTTAGATAATTTTATTTTGGATACTCGATTTGAAACAAAGCCAAGTTTGTGGCAAAAAATTAAAAATAGTAAATTTGTCAGAACCATAAAATATATTATGCAAATTAAAGTGATATTAGATTATCCTGCATTGCCAGAAGGCAGAGGAGAATAGAGAAAAAACATCAGTTTATAACTGGTGTTTTTTAATGTAAGCTTTAGTTGACAAAATGTAAGCTAAAGCTTGCATTAAAATAGAGATGTTAAGTTTACGTGCGCAAAATAAAATGGCATGTTAAGAAAACGGACGTTAAAAAATTTGTTATTTTTTATTGAAAAAATAATGAGGATATGATATAAATAAAAAAGAAATAAATGGAGGAAAAAATATGAAAATTATTAAACCTTGGGTAGAGTTAGAAGCAATAGATGGAATAACAGTAATGAAAAATTTAGAGAGAGCAGCGAAACACTGTTATCGTACAGAAGGCAATATTAAGGAAAATAGTTATGACCATTTTTTGAGAAATTGCATTAATCGTGGACATGAATCTGTTCTTGAGCACGAAAAAGTAACAGTACGAATTTGTTGTGATGTTGGAGCTTATAAAGATATTACACGTCATCGTTTGGCTTCTTTTTCGATTGAAAGTACACGTTATTGCAATTATTCAAAAGACAAATTCGGAAGCGAAATCTCTTTTATTGAGCCTTGTAATATTGATGATACTGAGTTATTAGAAGACTGGAAAAATTGCATGCAAAATATTGAAACCACTTATAATACGATGGCTAAAAAAGGAGCACTTCCAGACCAATTGCGTTTGTTATTGCCACACAGTACAGCGGCTGAATTGACGATGACAGCGAATATTCGAGAATGGAGACATATTTTTAGCTTAAGGGCAGATAAGCATGCACATCCTTCTATCCAGCAATTTATGATACCATTGCTTTTGTATTTCAAACAACAAATGCCAGCATTATTTGATGAAGTTCCATACAATGAAGATTTTGATGCTAAAAAATATGCAGAGCTTAAAATTATAGAGTAGCTTGGAATATGATATTTATTAATTTTGAAATGATTTGTGGGGACCGTTCAAAAATTATCAAAATCTTTGATTTTGTTATAATTTTTAGAATGGGGAAAATGGAGAAATTCATAAATATCATATTTTTTATAAAATATATTGCCAAAAAATAATAACAATGGGAAAGATAAGACCGGAGAATTGCAAATAAACAAACTGCAATTCCTCCTGGCTTATTTTGCTTTTGCTTGATTTCATAAATGCCGTAATAAAAACTTTTCATAAAACACAAAATAATTAAAATAATTGCTAAAACTGTCATAAAACCTCCTTGTAAATTATTCTCGATTTAATAATTGACTGGATGTGATAGTGGTATTGACGTGAACTTCGTATTTTGAATCTTTAAAAATATCGTTCCAGTGAATTTTTTGATAATCATCGACTGTCAAAAATTTGGAAGATAGCATACCACCAAAACCTGCAATATCAGAGTTATATTCTTTTATGATTTTGTCTAAATATTCGTTTACTAGAATTTCAATATATTGATTACAAGCATCTTCTAGCTTTTTAATGTTCTCTTGATTGGTATAATCAAATTCTTCTCCAGAACTGTTAATGTTTCCTTGCAAATATAAATCGATTTTAATGAATGGATGATTGTCTTTTAGACTTACATCAATATCAGGTGCTTTCAGTTTTTTAATATTGACATCAATTACTCCTTTTTCATCAAAAGGACTGTCAATCGGTATCATACTAGCTTCTAAGTGATTAGTTACCATGAGATGGGCAATGCTTCGAAGTGGACAAATGGTTCCTACCATAGAGCCATCTTTGAAAACAGCAGCTCCTGAGTTTTGTACAGTATCATCATTAACAACAGAGTAAATGGCAACAGCTTGTGTTTGTTTGTTGTTGATGCGAGAAGAAAAGCTATTGAAGTCGGCATCAATTGTATAACCTGTGTAATCCACTGAATTTAAGATGTAGTCATATAAGCGAGAAGAAAAGCTGTCACTGGAATTGGTAACATTATTTAATAAATCATAAGCAGATTTTGAACTGACAATTACATTACAAGTGGCTCTTACCTCAGTGTCATTGCCCAGTGTGTTAATGTAATTTTTTATGCCGCTTCTGGCTACTTCTTCTGAAAAAATAATAGCAGAACAATGGGATAAATTGATTTTCTTATTTAAATAATTATTTAAAATATTGATGCCAGATTCAATGGTTTTACAATCTACAGAGTAAATTTTTGATTCATTGGATTGAGAACTAGAGCCTGAAGAAGAACTGGTTGGTTTAGCATTTTGCACATGAAGCGTAATTAATTCTTCATCTTCTTTGGATTTGTCAATTCCAATGGCAACAATATAGTAAAAATTCTCAATACCAGTTGAATCATAGCAGCCTGTTAGAGTAAAGAGAAGTACTGTTAAAATCAATAAAAAAGCAATGTATTTTTTAACCATAGTGAATAATTGAATTTCCTTTCTTAAATTTGAATTTTAAATTGGCTAAAATCATGATGATGAAATTAATGCCAAAGACTAAGCCAATAATTAAATATTTATAAACAGTGTCTTCTAAAAAGTGACCAACAGCAATGTTAAAAGGTAGGAGGCAAAGACCAAATAAAATGCAAGTAGCAGAGAGTGTCACCATTTTCGAATTAGCAAGGTTCGTTAATTTTGAAAAAACGCGGGTAATCATAAAAATGCTAACACTTAAATAACAGAAAATGGAAATTAGCCACAGCAAAATAAAGATGGCATCTAGTCGTTGTACAAAATCTCCTAGTGTTATTTTTCGAGATAATAAATACAATGAATTAATTGGCTCAGTGTCATTTTCTATCGGAAAAATAGTTAGGATGGAAACAACTGTTAAAAATAATAGCACCCAAGAGATAGCATAAGAGGCAGTTGTTATTTTTTGGTAATGGAAACTGTCTTTTAAAAGTGGCATTAAAAAATAATAGTAAGTGATAATGTAAAGTGAGAATGTGTTTAACAGTCCATTTACAAAAGTTGTTTGAAAATTGTAGCCGAAAAATGGTGTAAATTTGTTCATTGAAAAATCGTCATATACGGTAAATAATGCTAGCAATATACTAATAATGGTAAAGGGAACAACAAAACAAATGGTACGAACAATTGCCTTAAAGCCGATTAAATTGGATACCACAATGCCTACCATAAAAAATAGTAAAATGAAAATGAGAGGGCTTTTTTCAAAGTAAATGATTTTTAACATGTTAGCAAAATCACTTAAAGTTAGATAAGCAACAAAAAAGAAAACGCAAATAAAAATAATACTAACAATTGTTTTTAAAACTTTTCCTCCCAAATATTCGGAAATATCAATGATGTCCGAATTAGGGAATTTTTGAAAAAGGTAATTTAAAATTAGGATAAAAATAAGCCCAATAATGCCAATATAAATCATATTAATAACGGCTCCAGTGCCGACCAAATTGATAATATAGTAGGGAATATTCAAAATTAATTTACTAACCATAACAATTAAAATTAAGCAAATTGCTTCATATTTTTGCAATTTATAATTATTGTTTTGCATTCAAATTCCTCCAATCCATGCTAATTTTATCTTCTGCTTTTGGGCGTTTTGTATTTAAAAATTCATTACGTCTATCACGTTTCCAGACAGGTTGCATAATAAAACCTTTGTTGCGCTTTAAGTTGCTAAATGGAATATAAGGTGTAAAAAATGGTACGCCAAAGGATGTTAAGTTTGATAGCACTAAAAAATGTATAAAAAAGGTAAAAGCAATTCCTAAAAATCCTGCTAAAAATCCGAAAATAATGTAGGCGAAACGATAAATTCGAATCGAACTTGTTAGCGAAAAATCAGGGATTGAGAAACCACAAATTCCAGTAAAAGCAACCACAATAATTAAAATGGGACTAACAATATTGGCGGAAACAGCGGCGTCCCCTAAAATCAAAGCGCCGATAATACCAATGGTTGTACTAAAAGAAGAGGAAACGCGTAGTCCTGCTTCACGAATTAATTCAAATGAAATTTCCATAATCAAGATTTCAAAGATAACAGGAAATGGAATGGCTTCTCTTGCGTTAGCAATTGCAAACAAAAGTTCTGACGGTATAAGTTCTTGATGATAATTCGTAATAGCAACATAAAAACCTGGCAAAAAAGTAGCGAAAAATACAGCAATCATTCGGATAAATTTTAGAAAATTAGCAAATTGATAGTTCAAGTTTTTGTCTTCACCAGAGGTTAGAAAATCCAGAAAAATAGCTGGAATAACTAACACAAAAGGTGTTCCATTTACAACAATAGCAATACGTCCATCTAATAAATAATTGCTGACACGGTCAGGCCTTTCTGTTGAAATGGTTTGCGGAAAAGGACTGCTTGGATTGTCTTTGATGAATTGTTCTAATTGACCAGATGAGAGCAAATAATCTACATTGAGATTATTCACACGATATTTTGCTTCTGCAACTAAATCATCATTGGCGATATTTTTGACATAGCAAATTGCCACTTTGGTTTTGCTTAAAGTCCCTACTTCCACTTCTTCAATGACTAAGTTTTCATTGTTGACGATTTTTCGAAGCATAGAAGTGTTGGTTCGAAGACTTTCTACAAAAGCTTCTTGAGAACCACGAACGACGTTTTCGGTTAAAGGGGTGGAAACGCTTCTTCCTTCCATTCCTTTGGTTTCCACACAAAAAGCGGTTGCAACCGTGTCAACAAAAAGGGCGCAAAATCCAGAGTTTACATTTTTGATGACTTCCTCAAATTCAGTTTGCTTGATAATGCTATTATGAGGAATTAAGCCTTCAAAAATAAAGTTTTCCAAATTCAGTTTGGGTGGTTTGGCATGAGTAATGGAAACACGGCTACCTTTAGCGCTTTCTTGTTCTTGCATGGTAATGGAATTTTTTAAGAGTAATGGTTGCAAGACAGAATTAGTAATGGTGGTTTCGTTGACCATTCCGTCAATGTATAAAAGCATAGCAGGAACTTTTTTATTTTGAATCGGAATGGCAAATTTCCTAAATTTTACATCACTATTGATTAACAAATTATATTTTGTTTTTAAGTATTCTAAATTGACAGAAAGCGATGGATAGATTTTTTCATTGATTGCTTCAGAGTCTTCTGGCAAATTATTGGTGTTTTTGGGCAAAATAAATTCGTAATCGTTTTCTTCATGATATTCAAATAGTTGTTTGAAATAGTTTTTTATGCTCATTTGTAATCTCCTTTTTGCTAGTATTTGTCAAAATTATAAAAATATACAAAAATATGCAATATAACTTGACTTTTGGAGAAAAAAAATATAAAATTACAAGATAAAGAAGAGGAAAAGAGGTATGATATGGTCGAGTCAATGGAAAAAATTGTGAACTTGTGTAAAGCAAGAGGATTTATCTATCCAGGTTCAGAAATTTATGGAGGTTTAGCCAATACTTGGGATTATGGACCTTTGGGCGTCGAACTGAAAAATAATGTAAAAACGGCTTGGCGCAAAAAATTTATTCAGGAGCAACCCAATATTGTTGGCTTAGATAGCGCTATTTTAATGAACCCAGAAACATGGGTAGCATCAGGTCATGTAGGCGGATTTTCGGATCCATTAATTGATTGCAAAGAATGCAAAACGCGTCATAGAGCGGATAAATTGATTGAAGAATGGGCGCATGTACAAGGCAAAGATATGATTGCAGATGGCATGAGTGATGAAGCAATGATAAAATTTATAACAGATAATCAAATTCCTTGTCCGAATTGTGAGAAAACGAATTTTACAGATATCCGAAAATTTAATTTGATGTTTAAAACTTTTCAAGGTGTGACAGAAGATTCGAAAGCGGAAATTTATTTGAGACCTGAGACGGCACAAGGAATTTTTGTGGATTTTAAAAATGTTTTGCGTACTTCGCGCAAAAAAATGCCAATGGGAATTGCGCAAATTGGGAAAGCATTTCGTAATGAAATAACGCCAGGAAATTTTACGTTTCGAACACGTGAGTTTGAGCAAATGGAATTGGAGTTTTTCTGTGAGCCAGGGACGGATTTGGAGTGGCACAAATATTGGAAACACTATTGCGAAAATTGGCTATTAAATTTGGGAATCCAAAAAAGAAACATTCGTTTGCGAGACCATTCGGCAGAGGAATTGGTGTTTTATAGCAAAGCAACCACTGATATTGAATTTGCTTTTCCATTTGGTTGGGGCGAACTTTGGGGCATTGCAGATAGAACAGATTATGATTTGTCACAACATATCAACCATTCAAAACAGGATTTGTCTTACCAAGATCCAGAAACAAACCAAAAGTATGTGCCATATGTTATTGAGCCATCTTTGGGGGCAGATCGAGTGGTGTTGGCATTTTTGTGCAATAGTTATGAAGAGGAAAAAATTGATGAAAATGACACTAGAACCGTTTTGCATTTGCATCCAGCTTTGGCGCCTTATAAGGCAGCAGTTTTGCCTTTGTCAAAAAAATTAAGTGAAAAGGCAATGGAAATTTATGGAAGTTTAGCAAAAAGTTTTATGTGTGATTATGACGAAGCAGGTTCGATTGGAAAACGCTATCGAAGACAAGACGAAATTGGAACCCCATACTGCGTGACAGTTGATTTTGACACAGAAACAGATGGCTGTGTAACTGTGCGTGACCGCGATACGATGGAACAAATTAGAATTAAAATCGAAGAAGTTGCCCAATACGTACAAGAAAAATTAATTTTTTAACACATCAAGCAATGGAATTTCATATAATAAATAGGTGATGTTTGATGTTGAGAAGTTTAAAAGAATTATATGAAGATGCGCAAAATATAAAAGAAAAGGACCCTGCAGCAAGATGCATTTTAGAAGTGATTTTGTTGTACCCAGGATTTCATATTCTAGTGTTTCATAAAATAGCTCATTTTTTGTATCGAAAAAAATGGTTGTTTTTGGCGAGATTGTTGTCTCAAATCGGAAGATTTTTGACTGGAATTGAAATTCATCCAGGAGCTAAAATTGGCAGGAGATTATTCATTGACCATGGCATGGGAATTGTGATTGGGCAAACAGCTGTGATTGGAAATGATTGCACGATTTATCATGGTGTAACTTTAGGTGGAACAGGAAAAGACACAGTAAAAAGACATCCAACGCTTGGAAATCATGTGATGGTTGGTTGTGGGACGAAAATTTTAGGTCCTATACAAATTGGGGACAATGTCAAAATTGGAGCAGGCAGTCTTGTTTTAAAAGCGATACAGCCCAATTGTACAGCAGTAGGAGCGCCGATTAATAAAATCATTGAGCAGGAAAAAATTGGAAAATAAAAAGTAAAAATTTGAGAAAAATAAATAGGAGAAAATCATGAAAATAGGAATTGTAGGTCTTCCAAATGTTGGAAAAAGTACCTTATTCAATAGTCTTACAAAAGCAGGTGCAGAATGCGCGAATTATCCATTTTGCACCATTGAGCCAAATGTTGGAGTGGTTAGTGTTCCAGACGAGAGAATTGAAAAATTGGCAGAAATTTACAAACCGCAAAAAGTCACACATGCGATTGTTGAATTTGTGGATATTGCGGGACTTGTCAAAGGTGCCAGTCAAGGCGAAGGTTTGGGAAATAAATTCCTTTCTCATATTCGCGAAACCGATGCCATTGTACAAGTTGTTAGGTGTTTTGAAAATTCCAATATTGTGCATGTAGACGGAAATGTAGACCCAATCAGGGATATTGAAACCATAAATTTTGAATTAATTTTTGCCGATTTGGAGACAATAGAAAAAAGACTAGATAAAGCAAAGAAAATGTTAAAAGCTGACAAAAAGTATCAATTTGAAATTGATACTTTGGAAAAAGTAAAAAAAGGGTTAGAAGAAGGAAAAGTAGCAAGAAGTCTTGAGTACAGCGAAGACGAATGTGAGGTTTTAAAAGATGCGTTTTTGCTGACGATGAAAAAAGCATTATATGTAGCCAATATTGATGAGACAGAAATGGAACATCCAGAGAACAATGAGCATTTCAAAAAAGTAAAAGAATATGCACAAAAAGAGGCGGCTGAAGTGCTTCCGCTATGTGTGAAAATAGAGGAAGAATTGAGTGCTTTGGAAGCCGAAGAAAAAAAAGAAATGTTACAGGCATTGGGACTACAAGAATCAGGTCTAGATCAATTGATTAAAGCGAGTTATCAATTATTGGGATATATTTCATTTTTAACAGCTGGCGAGCCAGAAGTTCGAGCATGGACAATTATAAATGGAACAAAAGCACCCCAAGCTGCAGGCAAAATTCATTCCGATATAGAAAGAGGATTTATCAAAGCAGAAGTGGTATCTTTTGAGGATTTGATGCATTCGAATGGTTCGATGAATGAGGCAAAAGAAGCAGGACGAGTACGTTCTGAAGGAAAAGAATATGTGATGAAAGATGGGGATATTGTACTATTTAAATTTAATGTGTAAAAAAATTAAAATTTATTAAAAAAACACTTGCATTAAATTTTCTATATGGTATAATATACCTATGTAAAAAATAAGGGAGAGATGAATTATGTTAAAAAATGTAAGAAAAAGTAGAATTTTATTAAGTTTGACGGTTGGTATTTTAATGATGGTATTGTTTGGAAATGTATATTCATTGGCAACTGATACAAATACTTCCAACACAACTCCAATGACGATTACAGCATCAACTGCTGATAATACAAATGCATCAGCAACAAATACCAATAATACGAATACTGCAAATGTTAGTAATACAGGAAACACAGCTAATGTTGCTGCACCAATAACCAATACAAACACAAATAGAAATACGAATACGAACAGCAACACCAATAACACAAACAACAATGTAAGTACTTATAATAATACAAATACGGTAAAAAATGCTACGAATCTACCTCGTACAGGTAGTAATAATTCAAAAGCGATTTTGATGATTGTTGTGTTTGCAATTTCTGCAGTATATGCTTATAAAAAAGTAAGTGATTATAATATGTAATTCAATAAAAGGATAAAGTTTTAAGCGACTTGAAGTTTTGTGTATTGTTACGAAAACTCATCAGGTCGCGTTTTTTTGAAGTAAGGAGGAATTTTTATGAAAAGTATGTTTAGTTATTTGATTACCATGTTTGCTGTGATTTATTGGGGTTTTAGAGTTGCAGTTTCATTAATGGGAGCTATGCAACTGGATTTTATTTGTCAACCAGTGAATCCTAATATTGAAATATTGATTTTATTTTTAACGATTCCATGTATTGTTTTTATCATTAGAAGAAATGTGATTGCTGCCACTTTGTATTTTGGTATGTATGCAGCGTATTTTGGAACAATTGTGTATCAGAATTTTACAGCTACACAAAGCTTGGATTTGAGTGGTTCTACAGAATTACTTTTGAATAGTTTGGGAATTATCATACCATTTTTGGTATTTTGTGATGTCATGATACAAAAAAGCGGAATTGTTCCACAAAATAAAGGGACAGATTGGTATTATGAAAATGAAAAATATGACCGTGAATTTGACGAAAGAGCAGACCGAAATCAGTATAAAATTAAGTAATTAGGAGATAAATCATGATTGATAAATTAAAGAACAAGTATGTCTTTTTTGATGTAGATGGAACGTTATCAGAATATAGATATAATGATAAATTATATGCAGGTGGGTGCCCGGAATTTGGATGCCAATCATTAGAAGATTTATTGTTTAATCAATTATTTTATGGGGCAAGACCTTTAAAAACAATGCAAAAAGTTGTTGAAGCATTAGATAGTACGAAAGTTTTTATACTTGGTACAATTGTTACAAATAATGAAATTGAACAAAAGTATGTGTGGTTAAAAGAAAATTATCCTAACATAAAAAGAGAAAATATGTTTTTTATAAGTTCAACTATGCTAAAACCAGAAGTTATCATGCAGTGGTGTAAACATTGTGGGATTAATCTAAATGAGGTGGCTTTTGTAGATGATAGAATAGATGTGTTAAGAAAAGCAGAAGAAATGGGAATTGAGGCTTATCATCCAAGTTCCTTTATGGAATAAATGACAAAAAGGAGGTTTTTGTATGAAAGTTATTTTGGCGTCGCAAGGATTTACGACAAATGAAATGGAAAAAGAAGTGGCAAAAATTGTTAACAAGCCAGCCCGTGAAATTAACATTGCTATTATAAATGAAGCGATGTATGAACTAGAAAGTGAAAAAAGTAAAAGATGGTGCATTCGTGAATTATCCAATATTGAAAAACATATTGGTGGCAAAATTGATTTTGTTAATTTTAGATTACATTCCAAAAATGAAATTAGAAAACGTTTAATGGATGCAGATTTGACCTATATTGTTGGGGGAAAGCAGCATATTTATGCAAAATTATTTCGTGAAACTGATACCATAGAATTAATCAGGGAAGTTGCAGAAAAGAGAGCTTTAATGGGAACTTCTGCAGGTTCTATTGTGCTTGGCAAACAAATTCAAAGTGAGAATTTTTGGAAGCAAAGATACCAAATTTCTTTGAAAGATATTGAATGCCAAGAACTTGGCATAGTGCCATTTAATATTATTCCGCATTTTTTGAGAGCAGACCATGCAAAGTGGACAAAGGAATTTTTGCAAGATGTTTTAGCAGACAATCCTTTTCCAGTTTACGCCATTACAGATGAGCAAGCAGTTAGTTTTGTAGACGGAAAAATAGGATTTATTGGTGGAGAGCCAGAAATTTTTGGGAAAGAAGCTGAAAATTGGGGGAATAAAAAATGAAACAATGTGTTAATTGTTATGCAGAGATAAAAGATGAAAATGATGAGAAATGTCCAGTATGTGGAAAAAAGCTGATATTTTTTGAAGATATGAGAGAAAATTATCAAAACTTTAACTTCAATGTGATTAATGAGTACCCACAAGTCAAAAAGATAATGAAATTAATTTTAATTATAAGTATTCTATTTTTTGTTTTACCTTTTTTACTATTGGTGGCATTTTTTATAATTTTAAGTATTGCTATGTGATAAATTGAGAGAAAGGAAGTAAAATGATAATTGGTTATTTGATTTGTATCATATTTATTATACTTGGTGGTTCTGATGTAATAAACAATTTAAAAAAATCTTATTTCAGTGATTTTAGAGAGGCGGAAGGATTTGTAGTAAACTATAAAATGAATGGTAGTGGACATAAGGTTATATTTGCACCAATTATAGAGTTTGAAGTTAATGGAGCAAAATATAGACATGTTAGTACATGGTATAGCGCTCCTAAGCCACCAATTGGTAAAACATATAGAATAATGTATAATCCAGAAATTCCAACAGACAATGTGATAAAAAATCAACTAAAGGGATTTATAATGATAATAATTGGTATAGTCTTTATGGCAATGATATATTTTGCAAGCTGAAGTTAACAGATAATAAATAACAAATAGAAAATAGGAAGTGATAGAAATGAATGAAAATAAATTGAACATCAACTGGTACCCTCGGTCACATGGCGAAAACGAAAAGACAAATTTTAGAAGATTTAAAATTAATTGATGTTGTGATTGAATTGCTGGATAGTAGAATTCCAATATCGAGCAGAAATCCAGATATTGGGCAGATGACGAAAGGCAAGAAAAAGATTATTTTACTGAATAAATGCGATTTGGCAGATGAAAAGACAAGTCAAGCATGGATAAAATTCTTGCAAAAAGAGGCAATAACGCTTGCTATTGATGCTAATTCTGGCAAAGGTATAGAACAAGTTTTAAGGACGATTGACGAAATGATGCAAGAAGAGTTGGAACGTCAAAAACAAAAAGGTAGAGTGAATAAAACAATTCGAGTGATGATTTTAGGAATTCCGAATGTTGGAAAATCGTCGTTCATTAATCGAATAACGAAAAAAAATTCAATGGAAGTAGGAAATAAACCAGGAGTTACTAAGAAAAAGCAATGGGTTAGAATTGGGAAAAATCAAGAATTGTTGGATACGCCAGGGGTGTTGTGGCCTAAATTTGAAAGTGAAGAAGTAGCACTAAATTTAGCCTTTACAGGTACTATTAAAGATGACATTTTTGACCGTGTGGAAGTTACTTATGAATTACTCAAAAGATTGTATGTAGATGATAAAACTAAAATCTTGGAACGCTATAAAATAATGGAAAAAGAAGCTGAAGAAATAGAAGCACGAGAAAATAACATTTATGAATGTATGCAAGTTATTGGCAAAAAATGTGGTGCCATTAAGCAGGGTGGAATTGTGGACGATGAAAAAGTAGCACGAATTATTTTGGAAGATTTTAGAAATTGCAAATTTGGAAAAATTAGTTTAGAAAAACCGAGATGTTAACTTTATGGGCGGACCCAAAAGGGTATGTTAAGAAAACGGGCGCATGATATTCGCTAGAAAGGAAAAATAAATTGGATTTTATTGAAAGAAAAAAAGCAGTAGAAGATGTAAAAATGCTGTCTCCGCTTGTGTGGGCGTATATTGGAGATAGTGTATATGAAATGTTTATTCGTGTGAATTTGGTAAATCATTCCAATGCAAAACCACATAAGTTACATATGGAGTCAATTCATTATGTGAAGGCAAAAGCACAAGCAGATACCTTAAAAAAATTGCAGGAACATTTGACAGAGGCAGAAATAGAAATTGTCAAACGTGGCAGAAATGTGCAAAATCATCATGTGGCTAAAAATGCAAATGTGGCAGATTATGCGATGTCAACAGCTTTTGAGGCATTGATTGGGTATTTATATTTGACCAAACAAGATGAACGTTTGCAGGAAATTTTTAATTTGTGTATGGAACTTTGACATATGTTACAATTTTGTAACAATGATTACATTTGCGTAACATTTATTGCAATTCTGAAATTTATTGATATAATAACAAAAAGGGAATTCTTACAAAGGTAAATGGAGGAATTATGAACGAGTTGGATATAGAGGTAATCAAAGAGAAATACATCGAGTACAAGGAAAAGCATTATGAGGATGAGCGCGAAATGAGAAAATTGTTGAAACTTAAAAAATTGGTTCCAAGTTTGGCGACAGAAGATGGCTGGAAAAAGGATTATAAAAGGTTGAACGACAATTTGGCAGATGGCTTGTATTATTATAACGAATTGAAAAAAATGTTGTCAGAAGACGCCCTAAAAGAATTCATGGAGCGCACCAAATATCATGTCATGAAAAACCGCTATATTCAATTTAAGTTAGATCAATTTGAGGATGACTTTTCCAAAGACATTGAGAAAAATGAGATTTTGTTTGAGGAAATTTTGAATAATGACCCAAAGGTAATTCCGAAGGTGGAAAAGTTTGATAAGGCATTGTTTGCGGAAAAACTTTTTGAAGAAAAAGAAATCATCAAAAAAGTGGAAATGATTTGTCGTTACCAAAAGTCGACGATTGATGTCTTTTTTGATACGACTGCCATTTTGAAGGCGGAGTTGGCAAGGCTGTTTATGGACCGAATGAATATTGATGAAGTAAGCCGTGATAAAGTGATTAATGCTTGTTTGGTGTATGCGTTTCGCAGAACCAATTCGCCCATGGAAATCGAGCGTATTAAGCGCGAAAAAGAAGAGGATAAGGCATTTCTGCAAAAACTTGGTTTTGAGGATGGTTTTTGCAAAATTTGTTCTGAGTATAATCGTTATAATCAACCGGAGAATTATGAGCGTTCCAAAGAAGGCGATATTTTGGAATTAATTGATAAATTTGTTGGTTTGGTAATGCACAGGGAAGATAGACCAGCTTTTCCAGTCAATGACGCGTTGGATTTGTTGGAAAATAAGATTTTGGATGGTTTGGATAATCGTTATCAAAATAAATTTCACAAATTTATTGTATCATTAGAGGAAATTGAAGTTTCCAGATTTATAGGTGTAATGACTTATTTTGCGAACCGTATTAATGGCATACAAAGGCATGATATTGCAAGTGCGATTGCGGTTATTTTGAAAATAAGAGAGTTGCTTGGTGGCGCCGTGAATGAACATAAAGTGATGAAATTAGAGAAAATGGAAAAAGTGCAAGATAAATTTTCAGTGATTCAGTTTTTGCAAAAAATCATTGAAAAGACGAAAGAAAAAATTGCAAGCCTTTCTAAGATTTTAAGAGGTTATAAAAAGCTGTCAGAAGGCAGTCAAGAATTCGAGAGATAGGAGTTTTGTGATGGAAAATAAAGTGGGAAAAGATTTGATGATTCCAGAAAAAGAAAATATTTTCAAACGATTTTTTAAGTGGATAACCAATGTTTTTCATAAAGATGAGATAGAAGAACCACAAGAAAGTTTGGCAGAAATTACGGTTCCAAAATCTGTGAAAATGCCAGAGAAAATAGAGCAAACTTCAAGTGTATCTGATGAAAATAGTTTGGAATATTTATATCAATTATCAGACGAGGAATTGGAAAATTTGGACCAGCTATATGATGAGCAAATGGAAGAAACTAAAAATGAAGTGCTTAGGTTGGAGGAAATTTTGCAATCTTATAAACAAACGATTAAGAAATTGCAAACAGAGGTGGAAACTGATTTTTAAAATAAAAAATTTGAGATGCTACATTTGTAGTATCTTTTTTAAAAATTTTGAATTATTTGAAAAAAGAGATTGTCTAATTAAATTTGATGTGATATAATCCAAATAATATTGCTGTGGGGAAATGAAAGGGGAATGAAATGCTTGAAAAAATTTGCTTTAATTTAACGGCTTTTGCTATTTTCATCATCATATTTTTCAAGATTATCCGAAAAAACGATACCAATTATGTAAGCATTTTGGTTTTAGAAGCGATTGGGATTACGATTAGTTTTATTGAAATAAAAATAGGAATTGATAGCAATTCATTTTTCAAAAGTTTGCGATATTTATTTTCCATTATCATTCCAGTTTTGATTATTTTAGCAGAACTCAATGGATTGAATTATTCAGAAATCATCAGTTTAGTTATGGCAAAATTTCTCGTTATGTTGGGCGATTATAAAGGTGCCAAAACAGTTTTGATTAAATTGGTAACGAAATATCCAGAAAGTTATCAGGGGCATAAAATGCTTGCTAAAATTTACGAAAAAGAAGGTGGCATGAGAAAAGCGATTGACGAATATGTCAAACTGGTTGATATCAAAGGAAATGATTATAAATCTTATTTTAAAATTGCGGATTTGTTAAATGAATTGGGGCAGAAAAATGAAGCAATTCAAATTTTAGAAAATTTAATGAAAAATAAACCAGATTCGTATGAAGGTTCAATTTTGCTTGGCGAACTATTATGTGAACAAGAACGCTTTAAAGAGGCTGAAAGAGTGTATCAAGAGGCTTTGAAGTATCGTCCAACGGATTTTGATTTGTATTACAATTTAGGAATTACGTACACAATGCTGAGTGAATTTCAAATGGCGAAAGAAATGTATGAAAAGGCGGCTGATATTAACCATAAAGCCTATGGGGCACATTATAGTTTAGGACAAATCGCTTTAATTCAAGGGGATTTGGATGTGGCAGAAAAATATTTTGAACATAGTTTGTATGGGGAATTGGAGTCAAAAGCGTATTATCAATTGGCGAAAATTTATGTGCTAAAAGGCGAAAAAGATATTGCGATTAATTTTTTGAATAAGGCGATTGAAATCGAGCCAGAACTTTTGGAATTGGCCAATAGAGAAAAAGTTTTTGAAAAAATTCGTGAGCATATTACGGTTTCTGTGAAAATGGAAAATGAAGCTCCAGATGAAGATGAGCGAGAGGAAGAAGAAATCCAGAGGACGCTTTCGTTAGAAAAGAGGGCAAGGGCTTATTTGGAATCGACCAATGGATTAGTAAGAGATATTAGTGAAAATACGTTAAAATTAAAAACAGAAAAGAAAGTGGATGAAATCATTCAAAATCGATTGCAAAAAGAAGAGCCAAAAGACGAGGAAAATCAAAAAGAATTGGGCTCTGGTTAAGGCATAAAATAGATTGCTTTTCATATATTTAAAAAAGATGAAATATAGGGAAAGGATGGATTTTATGAAAAATAAATTTGCGATTATTGGTGGCGATATGCGTCTTGTAAATCTTGTGAAAATGCTACAAAAAGACGGTTATTCTATTTGTACTTATGCGTTGGAAAAAGCAGAAGAATTGAAAGGTTTGGAGTGCAATTCTTTGCAGGAAGCGATTGCAAGTTCAGAAATTATTATGAGTTCGATTCCATTGTCCAAAGATGGAAATTATGTCAATACGCCACTGAGCAGCGAAAGTTTGACGATAAAAGAATTACAACAAAATTTAAAAGGCAAAAAATTCATGGCTGGGAAAATCCCAGAAAATTTGAAAAATGACAAAGAAATTGAAACTTATGATTTTTTAGAAATCGAAGAATATGCGATTTTGAATGCAATTGCAACCGCGGAAGGCGCTATTCAAATTGCGATGGAGGAGTATCCAAAAACGCTTTCTGGCTCTAACATTTTGGTAATGGGATTTGGCAGAATTGGAAAAGTAATTTCTAAAATGTTGCAAGGGATTGGGGCTAAGGTATTTTGTGAAGCAAGAAAGAATGAAGATTTGGCTTACATTAAGGCATATGGTTATACACCAATTCATTTGAATGAATTGGAACAAACGCTAAGTCAATTTGACATTATTTTTAATAATATACCAGTTCAAATTTTAGACAAAAAAAGGTTAGATTTGCTTAAAAAAGAAGTACTTTTGATTGATTTGGCATCTAGTCCAGGGGGGGTTGATTTTGAATATGCTAAAGCCAAGAATATTAAAACAATTTGGGCGTTGGCTTTGCCGGGAAAATGTGCTCCGATTAGCGCTGCTGAATATATTCGAGATACGATTTATAGTATAGAAAGGAAGATGTAAAATGACAATTATACAAGCATTAATTTTAGGAATTATTCAAGGATTGACGGAATTGTTGCCAGTGTCGAGTTCGGCGCATTTGGCGATATTTCCATGGATTTTTAAATGGAGCGAAATTCCAGAATCATTTGATATAGCGCTTCATTTTGGAACACTACTTGCGATTTCGCTATTCTTTTTAAAAGATTGGATTGGGCTGATAAAAGGCGGCTGGAACCAAGTCGTGAAAAAGGAGAAATCGACAGAAGGAAAAATTTTTTGGTATATTGTGATTGCCACTATTCCGACTGGAATTTTGAGTTTGATTTTAGATAAGTTGTCTGATCAAATTTTCCCAGCGGGGAGCAATTCGTATATCATTGCCATTGCGGTAGCGCTGATTGTAATGGGAATTGTTTTGTATATTGTTGACAAAAAATCAAAAGCGACAACAGATTATGAAAATCTTTCTTTTACGCAAGCTATTTTGATAGGAATTTCACAAGCGATTGCAGCAGCTTTTCCAGGCGTTTCTCGCTCAGGCATTACGATGACTATCGCAAGAGCCTTAAAAGTAGACAGAGAAAGTGCTGCAAAGTATTCGTTTTTGTTGTCAACACCAGTGATTTTGGCAGCTGTTATTTTTAGTTTGGATGCTTTTGAGTTTAGCCTTGCTTTTTTGGTGGGAGTTTTGGCAAGTTTTGTGGTTGGAATTGTAGTGATTAAATTTTTATTAGAATATTTGAAAAAAGGCAGTTTTAAAATTTTTGCTATGTATCGCGTGATTTTTGGTATCGTTATTTTAGCGTTAGTATTCTTAAGATAAAATGGAGGTAGTATTATGGGAAGTGGTAGACATGCATCATATGAAGAAATTGATGTAGAATTTAGTTGGAGCAGGGTACCCAAATTTGTTTGGCTGATTGTCATTTTGGCAATTATTGTGGGCATGATTATTTTTGTTAATCTGAATCAAAAAGAAGAAAATGAAGTAACACCGACATCTGCCTCTGAAGCGAAAAATGAAAAATATACGATGTTGGGAAAAATAAAAATTGATAAAATTGGGGTGGAACAACCAATTTTGGATACAAGAGAAAATGAGGCATTGGAGAAAGGTGTCATCAAATTGTATGGTGGAAATTTGAATGAACTAGGCAATTTTTGTATAGCAGGACATAATTATGATGGGATTTTTGGAAAATTAAATGAGATGCAAACTGGCGACGAATTTCAAATTATCAATCCACAAAATCAAGAAAGTTCTTATCAAATTGTGGATATTACGACAGTTGAGCCAACGAATTTGGATGTGCTAAAACCGCAAGAAAATAGCTCTCAAATAACACTTATTACATGTGAGAATTTTTCTACCCAGAGATTAATTGTAACAGCAGAATTAGTAGGTTAAACGTACTTAAGAAGGGAAAATTAAGATGGAAAAAAGAATAAAAGTATTTATTATTGGAATGATTTTAATATTTTTAGGGACCAATTGTTATGCAACAGCAGAAACTGAAAATACAGTAAAAAATGAAGCCGCAGAACCACAAAATCAAAATACAACTTTAACTAATGAAACAAAGCCACAGGTTCCAGAAAAGCCGACTGAAACCAAGAAAAATGAGACAATGTATGTGCAAGAAAGATGTAATATTCGTTCGAGTTATTCGGTGGAAAGTGACCGTGTTGGTGGTTTGGATGTTGGGACAGAAGTAACTGTTATTGCGGAATATAGCAATGGTTGGTATAAAATAAAATATGATGGAGGAGAGGCGTATATTAAGGCTGGTATTTTGAGAAGCACTAAGCCAGTTATTCCGGAGCCAGAGCCTGTTCCAGAACCAGAAGTTCCACAAGAACAACCAACTCAGGAGCCAGCTGCTGAGGAAGCACAAAATAAAGAAACAGAAGAGCCAGTTGCTACGAATATTCAAAATAATGATTTGGCAAAAGAGATTGGCGTTTTGCCAGAAGTGGGAAAAAATATAGCAGATTATTTGTCTGTGAGTGCCATTTTGGTAGCGCTAGTAGCAGTAATTGGAATAAATTTTAGTAAAAGGAAATAGAAAAATGGCTGAAATATTAGATGGAAAAGAATTGGCGAAAAAAGTAAGGCAAAATTTGAAAGAAGAAGTAAAGAAACTGAAGCAAAAAGGAATTGTGCCAAAACTTGCTGTGATTATGGTTGGGGACAATAGCAGTTCAGAAGTGTATGTCAAGAATAAATCAAGGGCTTGTATTAAAACAGGAATTGATTTTGAGGAGTTTTTGCTGGAGCAAAAAACGACAGAGGAAGAATTGCTTGCCTTAATTGAAAAACTAAATCAAGATGAAAAGGTTCATGGAATTTTATTGCAAAGTCCGGTGCCAAAGCAAATTGATATTAACCGAGCATTTCGCACCATTCGACCAGACAAAGACGTGGATGGTTTTCATCCTGTTAATGTTGGAAATTTGGTTATTGGAGAAGATTGCTTTGTTTCATGTACTCCGTTTGGGGTTATGAAATTGTTGGAAGAATACAAAATCGAATTGGAAGGAAAAAATGCCGTGATTTTGGGCAGAAGCAATATTGTCGGAAAGCCGATGGTGCAATGTCTGCTGGCAGAAAATGCGACGATTACAGTATGCCATTCTAAGACGCAAAAGATAAAGGAAATTGTGAAAAATGCTGATATTGTGATTTCAGCGATTGGAAAACCTCATTTTGTCACAGGGGATATGATAAAAGAGGGAAGTGTTGTGATTGATGTTGGGATTAATCGTTTAGAAGACGGAACGATTGTCGGCGATGTTGAGTTTGAGACAGTGAGCCAAAAAGCAAGTTATATTACGCCGGTTCCGGGAGGCGTTGGACCGATGACGATTGCGATGCTATTGTGTAATGTTGTAAAAGCAGCGAAATTGCAAAATAATAATAAAAAATAAATATAGTTGGGGGATATATTTTTAGAAAATATGTCCCCTTTTTATTTCAGGAGGTAAATATGAAGGAAATTTATGATATTTGGTTTTCCAATGTAGATATTAAAAATCAAACGAAATTAGAATTAATGGAAAAATTTAGCACAGAAGAAATTTGGAATTTAGATTTTGCCGATTTTTTGGATTGCTATTTGAGTGAGTCAGAAATTTTGAAAATCTTGCAAAATAGAAATTTGGACGAGTACAAAGCACATCTCGAAGTGATGGAAAAACAGCAAATTCAGTTGATTTCGGTAAAAGACGAAACGTATCCACATAAATTGCATAATATAGTAGATAAACCAGCGTTTTTGTATGTGCGAGGCAATGAAGCGATTTTAGACGATGACAGTGTAGGCATGGTTGGTTGCAGAAGGGCAACTGATTTAGGAAAGCAGCTGGCTCGAAGAATTGCGCAAAGGCTAGCAGACCGAAATGTGAATATAATTAGCGGTTTGGCTAATGGAATTGATAAATATAGTCATTTGGGGGCTTTGGATTCGGAGATTGGAAAAACGGTTGCTGTGCTGGGTGGTTCTGTGGAAAATAATCGCATTTATCCATTTGAGAATAAAGGCGTGTTTGAACGAATTTTGAAAAATGGTGGAGCTGTGATTTCGGAATATGGTTTGGAGGCAAAGCCAGAAAAAGAGCATTTTCCAGCGCGTAACCGATTGATTAGTGGACTTTCGGATAAGGTAATTATTGTGGAAGCAAAACAAAAAAGTGGTAGTTTAATTACAGCAAATTGGGCGCTGGAGCAGGGAAAAGATGTATTTGCTGTTCCGCGGAAGTTTGACTTTTAAAAATTCGGTTGGGACCAATCAATTAATTAAAGAGGGCGCTTTTTTATTTTCAGATATTGAAGATATTTTTGTGTGATAAAAGAAAAATGTTGATTTTAAAATTTTTTTGTTATATAATTTTAGACAAGAAGAAAACATAGAGGAGGTAATGTATGGAAAATTTTTTAAAGAAGATTGGTTGGAGTTCCATTGTGACATCAGCGATTACAGCCATAATTGGGATTGTGATTATTTGTAACCCAATGGTTACGATGAAACTTGTGGCATATGCTTTAGGTGGCATTTTTGTTGTGTTTGGAGTGATAAAGCTAGTGAATTATTTTGTGGCAAAAGGAACCTATGATTTTTATAATTATGAAATGATTTATGGATTGCTTGCCATTATTATTGGAATTATTACATTTGTACATAGTAGTACGATTGGAACTATTTTTAGAATGATAATTGGAATATGGATTTTGTATAGTGGTTTTATGAGATTGGGCTTGGTTTTAAAATTGAAAAAACTAGAAATTAAGGAGTGGAAATATGCATTAATTATTGCGATATTGATTTTTATTTGTGGAATTTATGTTTTGGTAAAAGCGGAAACAATCGGAATTGCAATTGGTGTGGCGATTTTAATTTATTCGATTATGGATGTGATAGAAGGAGTTATTTTCTTGAGAAATGTGGATTCGATTTTTTAGGGAAAAATTAAAATGATAAAAGGCTTTTGGTAGATGCCAAAAGTTTTTTAGCTTTTTTGGAAAATATTTTAAGTGTTTTTTACAAAATTCTTGCAAAAATAAATTTATTGTTGTATAATAAATTTATTGATAACTGCGGGTATAATTTAGTGGTAGAATGTCATGCTTCCGACCTGATAGCGCGAGTTCGATTCTCGCTACCCGCTCCAACGACGTATCTGTTCGAACTTTTTATAGAACAGATAGATATGAAAATCAATCAGTAAAATGGTTGATTTTTTCTTTTGCAAAAAATCATCCTAAATCTATAAAGAAGGGATGGTGCTTGAAATGAAGATAATTAAACAAGAACTAGAATTTGAGGAATGTCTAAAACAAAGGCTTGAATTTATATGTGAGTTTTCTAAAGTTAATCCTACTTTTATCAATGGTAGTATTAGAAAATTAGAGAGAACAAATCTTACATATATCGAGCCACATAGAGTGATTATCAAAAATATTACTTTCTTAGTTTTCAATTATTCAAATGATGTGTATATTACTAACTTAACTAAAAAGATTAAATTATCAGAGTTAGAAGAATATTTGAAAAACATATAATTGTAAATATTTGACATTTCTTAAAATCGTAGTATAATATAATCAATAAAAAATTTATATTTACTCGGCAAGAGTTATATATATGAGTACTTTGAAAAGATTATATTATATTGCATTATTATATTTTAGTTTATGATAAATGGATTTAAGAGATGTCAA
>CAOKFZ010000006.1 GCA_948467875.1 uncultured Clostridium sp. | reverse complement strand
ACAACACTGGCGACAACACCGGCGACAGTTCTGGCGACAACAACACTGGCGACAATACTGGCGACAACAACACTGGCGACAACAACACTGGCGACAACAACACTGGCGATAACAACACTGGTGACAACACCAACGACAACAACACTGGCGATAACAACACTGGCGACAATACTGGCGACAACAACACTGGCGATAACACTGGCGACAATACTGGCGACAATACTGGCGACAACAACACTGGCGATAACAACACCGGCGACAGTTCTGGCGACAACAACACTGGCGATAACACCGGCGACAACAACTCTGGCGACAACACCGGCGATAACACTGGCGATAACACCGGCGATAACACTGGCGACAACAACTCTGGCGATAACAACACCGGCGACAGTTCTGGCGACAACAACACTGGCGATAACACCGGCGACAACAACTCTGGCGACAACACCGGCGATAACACTGGCGATAACACCGGCGATAACACTGGCGACAACAACTCTGGCGATAACAACTCTGGCGATAACACCAACAACAGTACTGGCAGCAATACTGGTAATAACAACGGCAACAGCTCTAACAACGGTTCTAGTTCTAGCACAGGTTCTGGCTATGGTCCAATTTATAGACCGGGCACCAGCACAGGTTCTGGTCCAATCTATAATCCGGGCACTAGCACCAACACAGGGGCAAGCTCTGGCACAGGTACAAGCACTAATACCGAGTCTGGTACAGTTTCCGGCGATAGTTCCAGCACGACTACAGGAACCGGCGATGATACTACCACTGATACAGGGTCTAATTCGACAGTCTCTGATAATAATGCTACTAGTTCCAATGATAGCACATCAGATACCAAAAACAACGATACTACAAACACTGACAAAGCATATAAGCCGGCTCAAAAGGTTAAAAACAAAGTTTTATATGACTCTAACAATAAAAAAGTTGGAAAGTATAACCTTAAGAAAAATGGCACTTTAACTTACCGCGGCAAAAAAGAAGGCAAGGTTAAAAAAGTTAAAAATGTCAAACAAGCAGGATATGCTCTGTCAACTGGAAATCTCGTGTACCGCTTGAAAAATGGCACCGTAGGCGAAATCGATTCGAAAACCCTTAAAGTGAGGATTTTATATAAGAAAAATATAAAGAAGCTCATTAAAAATAAAGGGTTTGTCACAAAGGTGGAAACCAAAAACGGAAAAATTAAAAAAATCAAAACAGCTAAATAAACCAATTTTGGATTATTAGCCACCTATTATAGGGCAGTTTCAACTGAAACTGCCCTATATGCTTATTCAAAAATTCCACTTTCTCCTGTTGCATAATCAATCACAATTCCAGGCTGATTGTTATATACATATACATGAAAACAAACTCCTTCTCCCTTATTTTCCACAGAATATGCTTCCATTTCCACACCAGATGCCACTAAATTGTTTCCCTCAAAAATTGGTGTCACACGATATAGCACATGATGATTGTTTTTCTCAACATATTCAGCTACCTCATTTTCAAAAGGCAACATGCCTTTGACATTCAAATATCTTGTGCCTGTTATGAGATTTTTTTCATTTGCATTTTCGCCTGCCAATTGGTAACCAATCAAATGGCAACGATTATATAAATATTTTCCTTCCACCAAATCGTCATATCTTGCTGTATGCCAACCTGACGGCTTAACAGAACCAATTTCACCTCGTGGCTCGTTAGGCATGATTGCCTTACAAATATTGGCAAAAGCCACACCGCAACGTCCAAGTTCATCCAGTTCACTATATTGTTCAAAAGGTTCCAAAGTGTAATCCTTCTCCTCAAAATTAGGCAAATTGTTATTTAGCACAACATATGGCACATTTGAAAATTCTGGAATTTGCTCTAGGCTAAAAGAAGTTTGCATGACATTTGAAACTGAAGTTTCACTGCTTAAAATATTTTCTTTATATTCTGTAAAAAGCACAATAAGCAACGCCGCAATCGTGACTATAATACTTTCTCTCGTATATTTTCTTCTTTTACTCATATCTCCTCCACCATTTTTCGTTTATAATTTTCATTATAACATATTTTTGAGAAGTGTGAAATGTTTTCTATCAAAATTATTTCTTATACAATAGGCATTTGAAATTTGGCAAAATTAAAAGACCAGCGAAAATTTCTGGTCTTTATCTATTTTTCATATTAATCTTGTGCATATGGTATGATAGCAATATGTCTTGCTCTTTTTACAGCATTTGTAATTACTCTTTGATGTTTACTACAAGCACCTGTTGCTCTTCTTGGTAATATTTTACCTTTTTCATTAATAAATTTTTTCACTTGATCCATATTTTTATAATCCAATTCAAAATTTTTATCTGCACATAATGGGCAAACTTTCTTTTTTATTTTTCTAAATTTAGGATTATAATCATCATCTTGATTATTTCTATTAAATTTTTTATTATGTTGTTTTTTATCTGCCATTTTTTTACCTCCAATCTATTAAACCTTACATAATTAGAATGGTAAATCATCATCAGAACCAGATGTCACTTGAAATTCGCTGGAATTTGCTATATTTTCCCCAAACGTATTTTCAAAACCTGCTGGAGCTGCTACATCTCCTTCTCTTTTAGAATCCGCAAAATACGCTTCTTCAGCAATAACTTCAGTAACATAGTGTTTTTGACCTTGATCATCATCCCAGTTTCTTGTTTGAATTCTTCCAATTACGCCAACTTGTTGACCTTTTTTGAAATACTTACTACAAAATTCACCAGTTTTGCTCCAAGCCACTACATTAATAAAATCTGCTTGTCTTTCTTCCCCTTGTCTTGCAAATCTTCGATTAACCGCAAGTGAAAAGGAAGCAACTAATGTATTATTGGTTTGCGTATATCTAACTTCTGGATCTCTTGTTAATCTACCCATTAAAATTACTTTGTTCATATGTCATTCCACCTTTATCTTATACTTCGTCTTTTCTTACAACAATAAATTTGATTATTTCATCTGTAATTCTGTAAATTCTTTCAAGTTCTTTAATTAGTTCTGGATTAGCTTCAAAATTAATAACTACATAATTTCCTTCTTTATGTTTTTTGATTTCATAAGCTAATTTCTTTTTGCCTAATTCTTCCACTGTATCAACTTTTCCATCACTATTAATCAAGGTTGAAAATTTCTCAATAAGAGCTTTCACTCCGCTATCTTCAACATTTGGATTAATAATGAATATCGTTTCATACTTATTCATTATCTTTCACCTCCTTTTGGCTATCAAACCCACATTTTACATGTGAGTAAGGAATATTCGTATCTATGTTCATTTAAATACGGTTATATTTTAACACAAAATTTTCCATTTGGCAAGTCTTTTTCAAAATTAAATTTTAAACACAAAAACAAAACGGATCTAAAAATACGTATTCAATACCCATTTTTAAACCCATTTTATTATCAAACTTCAGTTAAAACTGCAACTATTTGTTCAACATTTGGTTTTCAGCTTGCTCGATCATTTTCTTAACCATTTGTCCACCAATTTTACCAGCGTCTTTTGCAGATATATTTCCGTTGTAACCATCTTTTAAGTTAACACCAACTTCTGAAGCTACTTCATATTTAAATCTATCTAATGAATCCATTGCTTCTGGAACTGCTTTTCTACTATTTCTTGCCATCTTATTCACCTCCGCTATTTACAAATTGAAAAAACATATCATGTAATTTCAATATATATCATGTGCGATTTATGGCAAAATAAACTGGTAATTTTTAGCAAATATTTTTTATACACTTCCACCCAATATTTGAGTCATTCTCTTCACTTGACTAACATTATATTGAATATCTATGATTGACTTCATAATCTCTTTTTCTGCCAATTCAATTTCCTCCTTCTCACACTTAGCATGAAGCCCTAATACTCTTTGCAAATTATACTCTAACCACTCAAGCCCACTGTAAAAAACCACATAAGCAAGTTTGTGCACATTTTTATCAATATCTCTCTTAGAACTCTTTCTATAAATTTGCACAAAATTTCTAAATTTATCATAATCTATATTCTGCACATCTCCACCAGACCAATAGTAAGCCATTGAAATTAATTCAACAGTCGGATTAATCGGTCCACTTGCTTCCCAATCAATTAAATATGCCGTATTTCCTTTCCACAAAATATTTTTTCTGTCCAAATCTCTATGACTTATCACTATTTGATGATTCGCATATTTCGTTGCTCCTATCGCTTTTTTATTTAATTCACGCAATAACTCACAATTTTCTTCTAACAATTTTGCATATTCTTTGCCTTGAACTTTTGCTATTCTCACATAATCGTCCCAGTCAAAAATCTTATATGTCGTCTCCTTTTTACTCTCCACTTCAATTTTGGAAAAATCAATATTATGAATTTTTGCTAATTCTCTCGCAATTATTTGACAATGCATTTCATTTATTTCATTCGGCAACAGCACTTTTCCATCAATCCAATCAAACACCATAAAATAATCATCTTCAATTTTTTGCATAATTTCCCCATTCAACTTTATCGCGCCAACTGCTGAAATCCCATTTTTTATTGCAATATCTACCACTTTTTCTGCAAAAACAAAATTGGCATATGCCTCTTCTCTTTTCATCACATTTGGATTTAATTCTTTTATCGCATAAATCGCCTTGTCCGTTGTCACTTTGTACATTCTATGCGATAATCCACCTGTCACTTTTCTTACCTCTAATATTTTTTCACCTAAATTATTCTCTTTCATCAATTCTTCTATTTTTTGTTTTAAATTCAATTTATATTCCTCTTTTATATTTTTCTCATTCTTATTCCCAAAATTATTATACTTTAAATTATAATAATTCCAAGTATAATATATTTCTCTATTTTCAAAAAAAGGAGCTGCTCTAAGAACAACTCCCTACGTTTTACACATCTGGCTCTATTAAACCAAAATTTTTTGAATCTTTTAATTTAAAAATAACATTAACTTTTCCAGTGTCAACATTGATAAATGTATAAAAAATGCTATTAGATTTTTCAGAAAGTTTAATTTTTGCATCTTCTACTGAAATTGGGCGCACATCATAATACGCATTTTTCACAACTTCATTTTCAATCGCCTTTTCTTCCTCACCAGAAATTGTCATCTGTTTTAAAGAAGAATCACGTTGCATTTTCTCTTTTTTTGCCTTACTTTTCCTCATTTGACCTTCTAAAATATCAATATCTTTATCAATCGAAGCATACAAATCTTTTGACTCAGTCACTGCCTTAAAAGAAGTTCCTTTTGTATATAAGTACATTTCAGCAATTTGTGTATCTTTTTCAGTTTTAATCGTCACATTTGCTTCAACATCATTATTATCTTCCTCAAAATATTTTTCTATTCTGGTTAATTTTTTTTCTGTATATTCTTTAATCGCATCTGTTGCTTTTAAATCTTTTCCAATAATCGTTATTTTCATAATATTTACCATCCTTTCTTTTCATTTGCAAATTTATTATATCTGTTAATCAAAAATTTTGCAAGCATTTGAAGAAATTTTTTCATTTTGCTTTTTAACTTTTGAGATAATCCCAAATTTTTTCTGTTTCTTCTATTATATATCGAATATTTTTATCAAACAAATCTGCCCTAATATCTACTTTCGACTTTTTCTCCAAAATCATACGTAGCAACTCAAACACATGAATCACATAATGCCTAAAATCATAAGAATCCTCAATACTCAATATTTCAACAGTTCCAATCAAGCCAAATGAATTATCAAAAAAATTTAGTACTTGGTCCAAAACCAAATCCTCAATTTTAGGATTATTGGTTTGATAATACTTTTTCAAATTTTGTTTATATTTTTGATAAATATTTTCTACATTAAAATTCAATTTCTGTCGTTTAATATATAACTGCGTAGCATATAAGTAAAAAGCTTTCACAAAACAATATACCAGCGACTGGTCCACCATTTGACTTTTGCTAAAACTCTCCAACATCTGATAAGTACTATCTTCGCTCAAATAATATAAATCTTCTGCCATTTTCTCTTCTTTTGTCAAGATTACTTTTCCCCCTTTTTCAAAAATTCCAAAAAAGCTTGACACCCCTCTAAAACATCGTCAAAAGTCACATCAAAATTTCCTGTATACCATGGGTCAGCAATATCTCGCGGATTTTGTGAAAAATCCAATAATCGATAAACCTTATTTTTGCCATCTTCTCCAACAATTTTATGAATATTTTGGATATTGCTATTTTCCATTCCTAAAATATAATCAAATTTTTCGTAATCTTCTTTGACTAATTTTCGCGCTTTTTTCTCTCCATATCGAATTTGTTTTTCCTCCAATTTTGCCCTTGTTCCATAATGCATTCCATTGCCAACTTCCTCCGAACTCGTCGCCGCAGACTCAATCTGAAATTCCTGTTCCAAGCCTTGTTTCTTTACCAAATCCTTCACCACAAACTCTGCCATAGGCGAACGGCAAATATTCCCCAAACATACAAATAAAACTTTAAACATAATTTACCTCTTACATATATCATAACATTACTTTTCTAATTATTCAAGTACAAAAATTAAGTTAGCCATTTTTACGGATTAAGTTAGATGTTAGCGAGAAACGAGTTTTACAGATTATGAACTACAATAAAAATGCCGAAACTTAGGCAAAAATAACGTTTCCAGCTTCTTGACATTTTACATAAATTATGGTATAATATTATAATAAAGTTATGTAACCAATTAGTAAAACTCCTAGCAACATCTGGAGTTCAACAATTTTTTAGGAGGAAAACTATGTCTATGTTTGAAATTAATCATGAAACAAATACACTGCTTCGGTACTGCGGTTCTGCTACTGTTGTTACCACTCCAAAAGGAATAAAAAACATTGCTTCTTATTCTTTTGGAGAGCGCACAACTTTGGAATACCTCAAAATTTCTGAAGGCGTCACAGGAATCGATGCATGCGCATTGGCAGAGTGTTATCAATTAAAGAGAGTCATGTTCCCAAGTACTCTCAAATCTATTAACACTGGTGCTTTTGAAAACTGCACTTCTCTTGAAGATGTTAGCCTGCCAGAGGGTTTTGAATATTTTTCTATTTCAGTTTTTGAAAACTGCAAAAGTTTAAAAGAAATCAAAATCCCGCCAAATGTACAGCAGCTTCCTGTTGGACTATTCTCTGGCTGCACAGCTTTAGAAAATGTATTTCTTCCAAACGGGTTGAAGCGCATTGAACAGAAAGCCTTCCAGAAATGCACATCTCTACGAAAAATTTACATTCCTGATACCGTGGAATATATTTCCCTTTCGGCATTTGAAGGATGTACCAAGCTGCAAGAAATAGCTATGCCTTTGCGCACACTTGAATCTTTAGCACTTTTTAAAGATTGCGCAAAGCCTACCGTTGTAAACAATGTTAACATCACTGTTCAAACATAACACAAAACCCCAGTCAACTTTCAACTTTTGTTGGCTGGGGCTTTGTGTATCTTTTAACTTCTTCTTGCAACTCTTTCTCTTTCTTTATTATTCAAAATTTTCTTTCTCAAACGAATTGATTTTGGTGTTATTTCTACAAGCTCATCGTCTTGAATAAACTCAATGGCTTGCTCTAAACTCATTTGAAGTGGCGGAACTAAACGTAAAGCCTCATCTGAACCAGAAGCTCTCGTATTCGTCAAATGTTTCTCTTTGCAAACATTAATTGCCAAATCTTCGCCTCTCGAATTTAGCCCAACAATCATACCTTCATACACTTCTACACCTGGTCCAATAAACAATTCGCCTTTGTCTTGCGCATTATACAAACCATACGTAATCGATTTTCCATTTTCAAATGCCACAATCGTTCCTCTGGTGCGTGCTTGAATATCTCCCTTAAATGGCTCGTAAGCGTCAAAAATATGGTTCATAGTTCCTTCGCCTTTGGTGTCTGTCAAAAATTCAGTTCTGTAACCAATAATACCACGTGCAGGAATACGAAATTCAATTTTGGTATGACCGCTTTCAGCTGGCTCCATATTCGTCATTTCTGCTTTTCTTCTACCTAATTTTTCAATCACATTTCCTACGCAGTCATCTGGCACATTGACCACTAACAATTCAATCGGCTCACATTTCACGCCATCAATTTCTTTAAAAATAACTTTTGGTCTTGAAACAATTAGCTCATAACCTTCTCTTCTCATATTTTCAATCAAAACAGACAAATGCAATTCGCCTCTTCCGTGACACCTCAAAACTATCTGCCGAATCCGTTTCTTTGACACGAAGGCTGACATTTCTGTCAAGTTCCTTAAACAATCTATCACGTAAATGTCTTGACGTAATAAACTCGCCTTCTTTTCCTGCAAAAGGTCCGTTGTTAACACTAAATGTCATAGAGACAGTTGGTTCATCAATATTAACAAATGGAATTTTTTCAGGATTATTATAATCACAAATTGTGTCTCCAATGTTAATATCATTCACACCTGAAAGAGCAATAATATCTCCTGCTTCGGCTTTTTCGACTTCAATTCTTTTCAGCCCTTCATACGTATTCAATCTAGTCACACGGCTATTTAATGTTTTATCTTCTTTACAAATCGCAACTGCTTGCCCCACTTCAATCACGCCTCTTTCGACACGCCCAATTGCAATTCTTCCCACATAATCATCATAATCGATGTTAGAAACCAACATTTGTGTGGTTCCATCCAAGTCGCATTTTGGCGGCTCAATCGTGTTAATAATCGTCTCAAACAAACATTGCAAATTTTCGCCTGGCTGATTCAAATCCAAAGTTGCTACTCCATTTTTCGCAGAAGCATAAACCACTGGAAATTCCAATTGGTCGTCATCTGCGCCAAGGTCAATGAATAATTCCAACACATCATCAACTACTTTTAGAGGCTGTGAACCTGGTCTGTCAATTTTATTAATCACAACAATTGGCTTCAACTTTAGTGCCAACGATTTTTTCAAAACTTCTCTGGTTTGAGGCATCGCACCTTCAAAAGCATCCACAAGCAAAACTACGCCATCTACCATTTTCAAAACACGTTCTACTTCCCCACCAAAATCAGCATGTCCTGGCGTATCCACAATATTGATTTTGATATCTTTATATTGTATCGCTGTATTTTTGGAAAGAATGGTAATTCCTCTTTCTTTTTCCAAATCGTTGGAATCCATTACTCTTTCTGCTACTTGCTCATTGCTTCTAAACACACCACTTTGTCTTAACATGGCATCTACCATGGTTGTTTTTCCGTGGTCAACGTGTGCAATAATCGCTACATTTCTAATTTTCTCATTTACTCTCATTTTGATATTACATCCCTTTCATTATCAAAAAACATTTTATAATTTATAAATTTAACCATAATATTATATCTTAAATTTTAGTATTTGTCAATGCAATAATTGCTTGTTTTAATTCTTCGCTTACTTTTTCTTCCACTTCTTTATCCATTTTGCCAGATGCATATTTTGAAAAATCCATTGGCTCACCATAAATAATGATATTTTTAGTAAACGGTTTTGCTTCCCCTTGAATGCCAATCGGTACAATTTTTGCACCTGTTTTCAGCGCCATATAAGCCGCTCCATTTTTTAATTTGCCATCATTTTTCTCCATACCATTACGAGTTCCTTCTGGGAAAATTCCGATACATCCACCGTTTTTCAAGATTTTCATCGCCGTTTTTAAAGAACCAATATCTTTGCTGTCTCTTTTTACCCAAATTCCGTCAAACGTAAAACATAAAAATCTCATGATTACCTGCTTTTTTAATTCTTCTTTTGCCATAAAACTCATTTCTCTGCCAGCTGTAACAGTAATCAGTGGCGGATCTAAGTATGTTCTATGATTGCCACAAAATAGCAAAGCACCTTCTTGGGGCACATTTTCCTTGCCCACAATTTTAACGCGATATACAATTTTACAATACCAGAAAATGCAAAACGCCACAACTACTCTACAAATTTTTTTAATAATTTCTTTCATACACAACTACTCCTGTACTTTTTATCTCTTGGTCAATTTTTGAGTTTTCTATAATTTCTGATTTCTCAATTACATCAACCTCCTTTTCAAAGGTTTCTTTTATTAAATCAATCAAAGCAAAGAATTTTAAGCCTTTCAAAGTATGATTACTATCAATCAAAATATCAATATCACTTTCTGGTACTGAATTTTCTTTCGCATACGAACCAAATAGTATTGCCTTTTGAACCGTAGTATCTTTTAATAGCTTACCAAGTATGCCACGAATTTCTTCAATTGAATAAATCTTTTCTGTCATATTAACATCTCCCTTAAAATTACATTTTTTATATTTTATAACAAATTTCGCAAAATTTCAATACTAAATAAAATTTATCCATAAAAAAGCGCCCCCGCGGGCGCAAAACACTTGCGCCTTGGAGGACTTTGGTTATTCTTTTAAACTTATAAATATCTCGCCATCTTCCTGACGAACATCGAAAAAATCATTGTCTTCCTCTAATTCATCTACTACATCCAAAAAATCTGGCATATGCTTTTTCAATATTTCTATAATTATATTATAGCATATTTTACATAATTTGTCAACTTGTTAGAAAATCCTTAAAATTTTATATTATTTTACTAGACAAACCTTCTAAAACATAATATAATAAATAAAAATAAAGGAGGAATTTTACTATGAAACACGTATTAAATGCAAAACAATTCGACAGAGAAAGTTTAGAGCAACTTTTTGAGCTCACTGATGATATTCAAAAAAATCCTGCAAAATATGCAAAAAAACTGGACGGAAAAATCGTTGCCGTTATGTTTTACGAACCTAGCACACGCACTAGAATGTCTTTTCAAACAGCCATTTTAAGATTAGGCGGTCAATACATAGCCACTGAAAACGCTGCTTCTAATTCATCTGGCAAAAAAGGCGAAACTTTGCAAGACACTGTCAAAATTCTACAAGGTTACGCAGACGCAATCGTCATCCGACATTCTAGCGATACTTGGCCAGAGGAAGCTGCTCAAATCGCAACTGTTCCCATCATCAACGGTGGTGCGGGAAAAGGTGAACACCCAACACAAGCATTACTAGATTTATATACCATTCGCGAGCATCGAAAATCATTAGATGGTGTGAAAATTGCAATTTTAGGCGATTTAGTCAATGGCAGAACCATTCATTCTTTGCTAAGATTGGTCAGTCTTTACGAGAATGTAGAAGTCTATGGACTAAGTAAGGAATGTTTTGCACTTCCACAAAAGTATATTGATATGTTGGCAAATCGCGGAATAAATTATCAAAAATGTAGCAGTTTTGCAGATATTCCCAAAGATGTTGATGTGATGTATCATACTAGAATTCAGTCAGAAAGGTTTGAAGGGGATTTTGGGCGAGAAGAATTTATTATTAATCAAGAAATTTTAAAACAATTCTCAGACCATACAATTGTTTTACATCCACTACCACGAAATGAGGAAATTAGTGAGGATATTGACAATGATCCTAGAGCCTTGTATTTTAAACAAGCAGTCAATGGTTTATATGTAAGAATGGGATTATTTGTACAAGCATTTGAGAATTAATTCAAATTTGACAAATCTATAATTTTATGTTAATATATATAATATGTATTGTATATTCAATAAAAAATTTTCATTCCAATAAAAAACAGGAGGTATTAGCAATATGAATGAAATGAATTTATTACAAGAGCTTTCCCCACTTCGGATTTTCGACAATAATACTGGGGAATGCGAACAACTGCTTCAACAATTTGCAAAACTCAACTCTACTTCAGAGTTAGCAACAAAAGTCGCAGCCAGTCCTGCTGAAATTTTCTTAACACCAGCAGAAACACTAGATGATTTTCTAAAAGAAAAATTTTCGGGCATCGGAATTGCCGAATTCATGCAGATTTACACTAGAATGCATGTCGGCGAGGCATTTTGTCTCCCTGTTGTTACACCTACCGTAACTTGCCTTTTCGGTAGCTTTGATGTCTCTGATTTGCTTTCTCAGATGCTGGTTGACTATCAATCGATCCTGAAGCAAAATGCTTTCGGCAGTACATTTTTGAACTTGCACACAGATGCAACATACAAGTTCACACTGCTTCATGTAACTAATCTGACAGAAAGCAAAAACAAATTTTATTCAGGATACCATCATGAAACAGAACATTTTCATTTCTTCCTGAAATCTTCTGCTCAGTTCGATTTGACAATCCTTTACGAAGAATTGTAGAAGAGCATAATCAAAAAAGCAAAACCCCCAGCAAAAAACCTCTTGGTCCTTTGCTGGGGTTTTGCTAAATATTCAAAAAAGGCCCATAAATTACCGCATATACAATCACAGCAACAACTAGCATGACCAAAAAATATATCGCTTTATTACTCGATTTTTTATAAAATAAAACACCCAATACTAACGCACTTATGAAATCAAATAATATTTGAAACAAGTACGTTTTATGTTCTAGAAAGTAGATTAGCGTTGCGGTTCCTTCTGCCAATAGCGCGCTCACTGGCAATGCCAACAAAACAGAACGCAATTTATTTTCTTGGTTCCAAAAATACAATACATATCCACCAATGCCACAAATCCCTGATAAAACCAAATAGGTAATGCATAAACTAGTTTTAAAACCGCCATTATCAAACTTGCTCCAAAACTGCCCAAAAATATATTCTGCTACATAAAAGCTGATTGTCATTCCAACCATATACAAAAGCACATTCAATCCAGCGTTTTTATGAGAAGAACTCCACCTGACAAGCATTGTCACGCTCACAATCCAAAATCCAAATAATGTCGCTATGGACTCAAATGCCCATAAACCGCCTGCCGGCAACAAATCTGTAAGCCTTGTGAGAATTCCAACAACTACTCCTACTAAAAATATTTTGCTATAAGAAATTAATTTATCTTGCAACATCGCTTTTCCTCCCTATCCAATTGACCATAAAACCAAAAATATCGTGCAAACTATCGCCACAACAGCAAAAGTAAAAAGTGCCATTGTTTTGACATATTTTTTATCTTGATTTTTCGCAAAAAGCATAAATAGCAAAACAAAGCCTAAAAAATCAATCATTAATTGCATAAAATTCGTGTGCCATTTGATAAAATTACTTACCAAATCTAGTCCCTCAATTCCTAACAATATCATCGGAACAGAGCACAAAAAAGCATTTCGTCTTTTGTTCAGCAAACCACTATAAAACGCAGCAAATACGGAAAAAGCTAGCCACAAAATAAATTGCTTGCCGTAAAAAATGCCGTTTTTGGCGTACAAAAATAGATAATACGAAACACACATAAATGCCATATACAAAAAGCTGCTTAGCCAAGCGTCTTTTTTGTTTTCGGCTGTGATAGAAATCAAAGTCACTGTCAAAATCCAGAAACCATATCTTGCCGCTAAATCCGAAAATGCCCAAAAACTCATCGGATGAAACCTTCTCGTGTATCCTGTTATCAATCCTGCCACTATTCCGATTACAATCATTCCAAACTTTTTAATCAATGCAATTCCCTTTCACTTTATCTTTTATTGGATTATAACATAAAAAAATAAAACCGTCAAACCCAAAAGAAAACCGCCAAATGCCTAAAATTTCTAGCATTTGACGATTTTCATTTCAGAGAAACTATTCAAGTGTCGCAAGATATTCCCTTGCAATCATTTTCATGCAGTCCGATACTCCTCCAGCCCATTCCCGATTTGGATCTGGCTGGCAGTACAGAATATTAATTCCCATTAAACTCTTGCCATTATAATACTTCCCATTCACTGGCAAATAGTTTCCAGCAAGATTGCTTGCTACCGCTTCAATTCCTGCTGCCTCACTTTCATACGAAAAATAGGAACCGTCACTCTTTCTCTGAGACGAAAAATTATTCGCCTCTATCGGATCCGCTGCCCAGCCTGACTCCCAAGCACAAATCCCCGGCAACAAAAATTCATTGAGCCCGTACTTTTCAGAAAGTTCCCATAAAAAGTCCGCATTGTTCCGAAAAACTGTCGCATTTCCATACGGTATAGAGTACATGATTTGCCGAAAGTGTTCTTTCGAGATACCCATACGTACAGAAACATCCGCATAGCGTGAAAAAGACTGATAAAAACTTCTTACACTCTCAATCTCTTGACGACGCTTTTCTAAAGCCTCTTCGTATTCTTTTCTGAGCTGCTGGTAAATTTTCAAACGCTTCCGCTCAGATTTCAAAGCAAGTTTAAGGCTCTCATATTGTCTTGGGTATTCCGAGAAGCACTCTTTTAAGCGCTTTATCTGAGAGGCAATCTTGTCTTCTAATTTTTTTGCCTCTTCCGGACATTCCGTTAAAGCAGATAAGGCATTCAGGTTATTCGAGATTTTTGCCAGCTTTACTGAAAATTTTCCCTCTACCGTCATCTCCTGCATTGTCGAAACAAAGTTTTCCGCCTGAATTCTCGCTTTCTCTTCTGCCTTTACAGCCTCTTCCATCAGTTTTTGCGCTTCCATATTACGCTCAACTTGCTGCATTCTTCCCCAAAAAACAAAAGAATCAATCTGTTCTTGCAAAGAAATATCCTCTGTTTTGGGTTCAAAATTCAGCAATTCTTCCAATGCTATTTGCTCTGCCTTTTCCTGTGGTTGCCGCTGAGCGGCTGAACAAACCACTGGAGTAGCTACTAAACTAGCAACAAGAACTAATGGTGTTACACTTGTAAATGAAGTTTTCACAGTGTTTCTTACTGCTCTTTCTCGGCGCTTCCGTGCCAGAATATCTTGACTATCTACCTCACCTCCAAAGAAATAATACAAATCTTTCATCTTTGATGACATTTTCTCTCCTTCTACCCCCGCAAGCGCGGAGGAATTTTTCTAAAGTTTTTTGATAAACGTTTTTTGCGCGCAGCAAAAAAACTATGGTACTTAATATCATTATACCATAGTTTACCATATTTTGCAAGTGTTATGTCAATTTTTTACTTTAAAACCCAAATTTTACGATTTTTTTCAGTTTGTTCGTAATTTTCATGCAGATATTTTCGCAAATAATCATCATAACCAGAAATTTCCCATGCTTTCAAATCCTCGTCATAAACCACAAGTTTCGGCTTTTTTTCCATTAAATCATCAATTGTATCCAGCTCATACCAGTCCATATACCACGGCAAAATAAAACCCAAACGATTGATTGGCAATCTGTTTTTATAAATCAAGTACACAGAAGAATGAGAATAAATATCGTAAAAAATCTCTTCTCCCTCATTTGTTTGCGAAATGACCATTTGGTCAAGTGCTGTAATGGTTTGTTTTTCTTTAAATAAATACAAAGTCAACTGGTTGCAATAATTTCCTAACACCAAAAGAAGCGTGACCATTAAAATTATTTTGAAAGCTGTTTTTTGTGTGTTCCTTAGTTTGCCCCAATTAGTGTGCAGCAAAACAATGGTTAGTACTGAGCTCCATGTTGCAATGGCATGGAAATTTTCGTTTGTTCTTGTAAAACCAAAACTGATAAATAAAAATAAAATAACGGTTTTCAAATATTTCTTTTTTCGCCACAAATAAATCAAAATACCAAACAAATAAATGCCCAAAATGAGATTTACAAAAGCTGCGATAACTTCCTGATTTTCCATGATGTTTTCTACTGCATTCGGAACGATTTGTACAAAATTTGTCACTCCGATAAAAAATGGTTGCAAAACATTGCTTCCAAATCCGCCTTCTAAATAATATGAATACACTTCTGTGTTGAATCGAAAAGCCTGTTCATAAAAATCCCCTAATGAATGAGTGGCTATCAAATAAACAAACCAAATCATAAATGGAAACGCACAAGCTATCACAAGTTTCCAATATCGCATCAAAAGATTTCTAAAAGAGATGGATTTTTGCTGCTTCCAATATAAAATTTCTTTGATAAAAACGCCTACACAAATCGCAAAAATCGCGTAAACACTCACAAATGCTGCCGTAAAGCTACCAAAAATGCTGATAGATACAATCATAGAACGTTTCCAGTCTAGTTTTTCGTCTTTTAAATATTGCAAAAATTCTAATAGCAATGCTATTAAACAAATCGCTTGTATGTTGTCACTGAGTACCATAAGCGTTTCTTTGCCAAGCATTAACCCAAACGTGATTTGCACCATTGGCAAAATTGCCATTTTGATTTTGCCAAAATTGTCTTTATGGCGCAAATATAATGCCATATAGGCAATTGCGATAATTCCATAATAAAGCAAGCGGAATTGCTCAACAGAACCTGCCTGCAAAAGCGAAAACACAGCACACAAAAAGTACATTAGTGGCGTATGTTGCGTGTAATAATCAACATATAAAATGCGTCCTTTGGCAATTAGCATTCCGCCAATCATGTTATCTACTTCATCACCAAAGGTTTCCATGCCAGAAAATACGGCTAATCCTGCAAAAATAATCATTCCCAATAAGCCAGCTTGCACAAACGCATTGCGCCTAATGGATTTGTGATGCCTTGCCAAATAAATGATATAACCCAGACAAGCCAACACAAAAAGCACTAAAGCAAATGTCAATAAAAACCAAAATTTGCTTGGATTTCCTCCAAAAATTTCCATACATAAATCAGCATCATAACTATTGCCATTATAATATAAATTTTCGTTATTTTCCACATTTTTATCAGCATAAAACGCTATACCATTTTCGCCATTGACTCTCGTTTTGGCTTTCATCATAACCGAAAACAGATGCGTACAATCAACTTCTTTCGGAAAATCTAGCAGCAACCTGTATGGTTCATTATCATTTACTTGACTAGTATTGAATTCAAATGATGCTATTTGTTGATTGGTGGTTTTGTCCATAATAATGGCTTCATATCTCGAATTATTTTCCCTGCCATACGTTCCAATCGACAAACTAATGCCTTGAAACATTGGATATGGCATTTTGAATTCTTGCTCAATTGTGAAATCGTTGTTATTCATTTCCAAAACGCTTTCACAATTTGTGCCCAATTTTTCGTATTCAATATAAGTTAACTTTTTCGTGGCTCGATATAGCATAAAAATGCATATCATTAAAATGGCTACGAAACCCAAACAAAGCCAAATTTTCTGTTTTTTCTTCATTTTATTCTATTTCCTTTAATGTTTTATTGATTTTACTAAAATCTTTAACTGCTTGCCAACCAATTTTAAAAATTTTCTTTAAATTAATAGAATTAACCCCACCTTGCCTTGGTCTGAACGTGATTGGCATATATTTTACACGATAATTTTTCTTCGCATAAATGACCGAAATAATCACATTACATAAATTAAATTTAGGCGGCATCCATTTCAAATTTTCCTTTAACACATCTGCTTTCATCAAACGAAACGGTGTATTCGCATCTATTACCGTAACTCCAAAACATAATTTCAAAACAATCTTTAACACTTTTGTCACAAAATATCGCGAAAAACCATCTTCTCTTTTGCTACGATTGCCAATTACCATTTCGTAATCTTCCTTGACGTTCCAAAATTCCTCAAACTCGCTTGGCAACGTTTGTCCATCAGAATCAGTTTGAAAAATATAATCTGCCCCATTTTGAATGGCATCCTGATATCCATACCAAATCGTGGCTCCATGCCCTTCATTTTGCTTAGTAATGGCTTTTATCAAAGGATATTTTTTCGCACATTCTTCAATAATCGAATAGGTATTATCTTTGCTGCCATCGTCAATCACAACTAAGCGAGACTCCCCATTACCACTATGTTTTTCCACAATTGGATACCACTCTTCAATCACTGTTTTGATATTTGCTTCTTCATTGTAAACAGGTATAACTATGTATAATTTTTCCATGTATTGTTCCTTCCTTATTTCAACATCCTGCGGCAAACTTCTAATGCTTGCTGAATGACTTTGTCCATATCGTAATATTGATATTGCCCCAATCTGCCTCCAAAAATCACCTTCGCATCTGCATCAGCCAATTTTTTATATTTCTCGTATAATGCATTATTTTTCGCATCGTTTACCGGATAATACGGCTCTTTTTCACGTGTCCAAAAATCCGGATATTCCTTCGTTATGACCGTTTTGGGCTGTGTTCCAAACGTAAAATGCTTGTGCTCAATAATTCTTGTATAGGGAATTTCGTATTCTGTAAAATTGACCACGCTATTGCCTTGATAATTGTCCATATCCAATATTTCGCTCTCAAATCTCAAACTACGATATTCCAATTCTCCAAACTGATAATTGTAAAATTGGTCAATGGGTCCCGTAAAAATGATTTTATCCGCACTATTTTCGAGCTCTTTTTGATGCGCAAAATAATCGCAATTCAAACGAATTTCTATTCCAGAAAGCATTTTTTCAACCATTTTCGTATAGCCTTCCACTGGAATTCCCTGATATAAATCATTAAAATAATTGTTATCATAGGTAAAACGCACTGGCAACCTTTTAATAATAAACGCTGGTAGTTCCGTCGCACGCTTGCCCCACTGCTTTTCCGTATAACCTTTTACCAATTTTTCATAAATCGTTTTTCCGACCAACTTAATCGCTTGCTCTTCCAAATTTTGTGGCTCGTCTATGTTGACTTCTTGCAATTCTTGCGCAATTTTTTGTCTCGCTTCTTCTGGCGTAAAAACGCCCCAAAGTTTGCTAAATGTGTTCATATTAAATGGCAGATTGTAAACTTCATTTTGATATTTCGCAATTGGCGCATTCGTATAACGATTAAAATTCGCAAATTGGTTGACATAGTCCCACACTTCGCGGTCACTTGTATGAAAAATATGAGCACCATATTGATGTACATCAATTTCTTCGATTTTTTCTGTAAAAATATTTCCTGCTATATGGGAACGTTTGTCAATCACAAGGCATTTTTTTCCTTTTTTATGCGCCTCATGCGCAAAAACTGCCCCAAACAATCCACTCCCAACAATCAAATAGTCGTATTTCATTTTTTTCCTCGATTTTTTATTTGCATTATATCACACGAAAATGCAAAAGTAAAGGAAATTATAGTAATCGCTAAAAAATTTGCTAAGCAATAGAGCTATAATTTTATAAAAATATATCTTACATTCTTGAAAGGCACGATGCCTCGTGCTCCTACCATTTTGCAATTCAACAAAAAACCGTTGACAAATTATGTAAAATGTAGTATAATATCTTTGTCATTTAAAAATAGGTATATTCCTATTTTGCAACCAACAACACTTTTAAGGGCGCCATGTGGCGCAGAAGGAGGACATTATGTTCGATTTTTTAAAGAGAAAACAATCCAGTAACAACAGCCGGAATTTCAGCGAGGAAAAGCCGGAAATCATCGTGGAAAAATTTGAAAAGGCAAAAGTAAGCCTTGACAAAAAAATCATCAGCCTGAAAAAGGAAAAAAATATCGATTTAACGCACCACATCTGCCGGGTTGAGTTATATATTGATATTTCTGGCAGCATGTCTGACCGTTTCGAGTATGGCAAAGTACAAGATGCACTGACTAGGATTTTCCCAGTTGCTGTGCTGTTCGATGATGACCACGTTATGCCGGTTTCTGCTTTCGGCAACGGAGTTTATCCTCTTGCAGATATGACGTTGCAGAATTATGCAACTTATGTCAAAAGAGAGATTTTAAGCAAGTACAGCATTACCGAAGGAACCAATTACGCCCCATTTGTACGACAGGCAATTGAGCGTGCAAAGGAAGACAGTCCCTATCCGCTCTTCAACATTGTTGTCACAGATGGCGATTGTCACGATAAAAGACAGTCTGACATGGCTTTTCGTGAATCAGCAAAGTACAAGGGGTTCTTTCAGTGTATCGGCATCGGAGACGACGATTTCGATTATTTGAATAGACTAGATAATTTGGGCGATCGTTTTGCCGACAACACAGCTTTTGTGCCTGTAGATGAGATTGAAAAACTCAGCGATGACGAGCTGTACGACAAGCTACTCGAGCAATATCCGAAGTGGTTACAGGAGATACATCTGATTTAAAATTGCATAATTGCTTCATTGCTTGATTATTAAAAAAGTGCCGCACAGTAGAAATTTCTGCTATACGGCGCTTTTTTATTTCCCTAAAATCCATTTTACAATTTCTGTTTTTATAGCAAAATATTCCTCTTTTTCAAGTGGCATATTGGCAATACAATATTTTCGGTTTGAAATATGCGAGCAAAACATGCATTCATGCAAATTGTTGCAATCTTGGATAAAAAATGAATGGCTAATTTTGGCACTGCAAATCACATTATAACTATTCGTGCAATTAGCAGAATCATCCACACGAAGGCAAAATGACGAATTGCCGCTTCGCTGGGATGCAATCATAAATTCGCAAGTTCCACAACCATCCAGATAAATCGCGTTTTTACATTTTCTGCAATCATTGCAACGATACACATTTTCGCAGCTGTAAATCGTGTCACTCTGCGAAACATTGATTGAATCATAAACCCTTTCTATTGTCGTATAATTAATTTTTTTCCAAATTTTCAAAACATCTTCTAAACTGCTAATCTCCCTTTTTTTCAGCATCCAGCCATTCCCTTGATTGAAATTTTCCATATTTTCTTGCGTAATAAATCTTGTCTGATTAATGGAAGAACTCCAGGTTTCTTCCCCAGTTGTGCTGTCCATTACTTTTTGCGGCAATTTCACATCAAATGCAAATTCTGTCAAAATCCCTTCTAAATCATAGGGGCTTTTCTCCCCAAAAATGCTCATAAATACTTTATTTACTGTTTCTAATGTTTCCTTATCCTTCACCTGAATTCACCTTCTTTCTTCCTGTGGATTGTGATTTCATCAATGTTTTTAAAGCAATTTTACTGTTTATGCTGAAATTTTGAACTTTTTTTATTTTTATGCTCAAATTTTGAACATTTCCAATTAAATCTGTTCCCAAAATTTGATTTTTATTGCTTTTCGGAAATGGCGTAAAATCCACCGTTTTTCCTTTAAACGCAGATAATACTTTTCCTTTTTGAGAAAGGCGCAAAATGCATTCTCGGTTCGCCAGTTCAGTCAAAATTTCCATACGCAATTTGTAAGAATTGCGCACCGCAACTTCCATTTGAATATTTGACTCCAATAATTGCGCATCACTTCGAGAAACACGAAATATGTAATAATTGATGACATTGGCAAAAATCGCCTTTTGTAGCCCTTCACTTACTTGGTTAAAATATTGTCCCGCTAAAATCAAAGAAAGATTGTATTTTCTAGCTTCTGACAAAAATCGACACAAAATCGGATTTTCCACAACAGCCACTTCATCAATCAGAAAAATAATGTGTTCGTCAAATGCAGAAGCCTGAACCAATTGCAACATTTGTTGCATAATAAAACCAGCAATCGTTTTAGCAACCGTTACGCCCAAAGCTACTTGGTCCAGCGAAAAAATCGTTAAAAAATGGTTTGAAATCACTTCTTTTATCCCTTTTAAATTCGTAAAATTTTGATTAAACACTGGCAACATCTGCATTTCATCAATAAATGAAATAATGGGCGCAATCGCTTCTTGATAAGATTGATTTTTTAGTTCATTAAAATCGCTAAAAAAGAAGTCTACTGTACTTTCTGGAAGTTCATTTTCAAGCGCTTTAATCAACTCATTTCGATATTCTGGCTCCAAAATCAAAAGCCTTAGGTTGGCAAATGATAACTCTTTTTTGACTAACAGGGTATACACGCTGTGCCTTAAAACTCGCTCCAATTTTGAATTATATAAATCTCCAATCAAAGATTGGAATAAAGTCAGCAACAATTCTGTGGAAATTACAACATCTTTGCCAGAATTCATAAATAAATTGACACTATTTTGGGGCTTTTTGAAATCAACAACTTCTGTTTCATCTAAACCACCAATATCTTGTTCCAAAGCCGCATGGGGATCAATAACCACAACTTTATACTTCAAATTTGTATTGGAATTATTTTTTAAATTGCTAATCAATGAACTCATAAATTTGGATTTTCCACAGCCACTTGCCCCTACAATTAAGGAATGTTTTGCAAAATCATAATTGCTTAAATGCAAATAATAATTATCATTTAAATAAGGAAAACCATTGACTTTTAAAATACTATTTTTTTCGTCACTTTTTAATACATGCAAAGATTTTTGAATATCCAAAAATTTAATAGCATCTTTTTTATAAAAAAATCGACTATAAATTGAAAAATCAATGCTCAAAAATTGTTGCGGAATATTTAATAATGCTTGTTTTTTTATAATTTTTTTATTTTTATTTTCAAAAAATAAATCTGTTTTGGATAAAAAATTATTTCTACAATATGGAAAAATTGCAATTTTTGATATTTTTAATTTTCTGGATTTTTTTGTTTCATTTTTATCATAAATATCAAGTACATTTTTTTCATCATTTTTTACAAAATAAAATAATTTTAAATATTTATTTATTTTTTCTTTTGGCTCAATTGTTTTTAATAAAAAATCATTTAAATTACTAATGACTGGTGGGATTTTTTTTGAAGTTTGAATAAAAAATCGAACTGTATTGAGCTCAATCAATACAAAAATATCCCATGTTTTAAATTTTCCATTTAATTTAGAAATTTCAAAAATAAAATTAAGCCATGCTTCCTCTGATACAAATTTCTCTGTTAAAAAAATTTCAGATATAAATTTATTTTTCATTTTTATTTTCCTTATTTATTTTTTATTCATTTTATCAAAAATAAATAAAAAACAACTGACTTTTTTATTACCAAAAAAATCAGTTATTAATCTTCAATTGGAATCCAAAATTCTGTAATATTATCATGATAATATTCAAGTTCTGGAAGTTCTCTTAAATTATATTTTAAACTGGGTAAAATTTTGCCATAAAATTGATGTGACATTTCTTGAATTTTCTTTGCTTCCTGAGAATAAATGTTAAATTTTATCCATTTACTTTTCGGAATTTTATATTCTTCAAGCCCCTGCATAGGTTCATCATACAAAACCCAATATTCATATTGTTCACTTTCATAGCGACTTTCATAAACAACCATTCCAAATTTAATGGAATTATTTTTATAAGTTTTGTTCATTTTTTCCCAAAATTCTGGAGCATCCTTGGAAATATTTTTTTGATTTGTTTTTTTACCTTTTCCATAAAAAATCATTTCATTTTTTTCTATAATACTGTACTCAATATCATTGTTTTTTTCGATATTTTCATCAAAAATTATTTTCGTAAAAATTTTTAAATTTTGTGGATTTTTCTTAACTTGGCTTGGTTTTATTCCATGAAATTTTTCAAAAGCCCTTGAAAACGATGTTGCATTCTCATATTGATATTTTATAGCAATATCCATAATTTTTTCGTTTGTCTGGCATAAATCAAAACCTGCATTAGAAAGCCTTCTTTTTCGGATATATTCAGCAATCGAGATATCACAAATTAGCCCAAAAATGCTTTTCATAGTATACTCATTAACACCCAAAATTTGAGCCAATTTTGCATAACTAATTTGATTTTCTAAATTTTTTTCTATGTAATTTATCATTTGATTGAACAATTTATAAAAATTCATTTAAGGCTCCTTTTCTGATATTCTAGAAAATGTTTTACATATTTCCAACTTCTTTATTTTTCATCTACTGAAATAATTTCATTCGCCTGTTCCGTCGTCAAATAGCCTTGTTTTAGCATTTTTCTAATAACTTGTGCTTGTCTTTGCTTTGCTAATTCCGGATTTTTCGTTGGCGCATAAACAGATGGCGCATTAGGAATCCCAGCCAACAAAGTACATTCATACAAATTCATATCTTTAGGTAACTTGTCAAAATATCCTTCTGCTGCATCTTTGACACAATAATAGCCATCTCCAAAATAAGAAGTATTCACATACATTTCAAAAATTTCTTCCTTTGAGCAATTTGCCTCAAACTTTCGAGCCATAAACACTTCTGCAATTTTTCTCGTTACCTTTTTTTCTTGCGTGAAATAAACATTTTTCGCGAGCTGTTGGGTTATCGTGCTTCCCCCTTCTTCAAATTTCATTTCCTTAATATCAATCCACAAAGCCCTTGAAATACTAATCAAATCAATTCCGCTATGCTTAAAAAAACGTTTATCTTCCACGCTAATCACAGCATTGATGTAATCTTGTGGCAACTCATCAAATCTTGCATAATTCTCAATTGACTTTATTTCTTGCACTTTTTCCTCAATACTCATCTCGTAAATTGCTTTATCATAGATATCATAACCCTGTTTGACAAAATAACCTGCAATCACAATTATGATAACCAATACTAGAAATAATAACCTCTTTAGTAATTTCATTCATTTCTCCTTTTTGTACCTTTTTATTATTATATCTTTAATTTTAATTTTTGACAAGAGAATTCAAAAATTTTGAAAGAGAGCATATATATTACTTCTTCTAAAAAATAATATATATGCCCTCTTTTATTGATAATCAAAAGTATCGACACAAATTAAACCATACTTCTCTTTAATTCAGAAATCTCATCTTGACACAACATAACATCAACTTCCGTCTTCTCGATTCTGCTATCTAAATCATTTAATCTTTTTATTCGCTCAACATTTTTAGCTCTTTCTATGGTAAACTGATTCTGTAATTCTTGTTTTATTTTCCTTTCTAATTTTGTGTTTTCCAAAATCATTTTTCCATAAATTTGAAGACACATTTCTTCATGTTGTTTTTGATTTTCTTCACGGAAATTTTCAATTTTGGCGTGAATTTCCTCATGCTGTGCTTGATTTTCCCCACGTAATTCTTCAATTTTCTCCTCAAGCTCGTTTTTCACATTTAAAATAATGCTTTCCAACTGGTTTAATTTTCCTAAAACTTCTTCCATTTTTTTCACCTCCTATCTTTTATTTGCCCTATCATACCACGTTTGTCTTTCATTTTCAAGTACTTTTTTATATTTTTTTCATTTTTATCTTCCTCTTTTCGACAGCTTTCGACATTTCTACCCTGCGATTTTTCCGTTTTATTTTTACCAAAACATTCAGCGCCTCAATTGGAGTAAGTTCATTCACATTTACTTTGTCAAGCTCATGCGCAATATCCGCAAATTGCAAATTACACAAATCCATCTGCCCTTCCATCTGTTTTTTATCTTCTTTGCTCTCTTTGACTTTCACGCCGCCTTTTTCCAAATTTCCTAAAATTTTATTCGCCCTTTTGACAACATCATTCGGAACCCCTGCCAGTTTGGCAACATGAATTCCGTAGCTCTCATCGGTTCCACCTTCCATTATTTTTCTTAAAAAAATAATATCTTCTCCCTTTTCTTTCACAGCCACCGAATAATTCTTAATCCCTTCTATTTTATTTTCCAAGTCAACCAACTCATGATAATGTGTCGCAAATAACGTTTTACAGCCAATCTTGGTCGCAATATATTCTGTCACAGCCCATGCAATCGAAAGTCCATCATAAGTAGACGTACCACGCCCAATCTCGTCCAAAATAATCAAACTATTCTTTGTTGCATCTTTCAAAATATTCGCCACTTCAGCCATTTCCACCATAAATGTACTTTGTCCCATACTCAAATCGTCAGATGCTCCCACTCTTGTAAAAATCTTGTCAACCACACCCAAATGCGCTTTTTCAGCTGGGACAAAACTACCAATTTGAGCCATCAAACAAATCAATGCCACTTGCCTCATATACGTTGATTTTCCTGCCATATTGGGACCTGTAATCATCGCAATGCGATTTTCTTGCAAATTCAGTTTTGTATCATTTTGGACAAAACCACCACTATCTAGCATTTTTTCGACCACTGGATGACGCCCATTTTCAATTTCCAAAACGCCACTCTCATCCATTTCTGGGCACACATAATTGTAATCTTCAGCCACAATTGCCAAACTCGTAAGCACATCCACATTTGCAATTACACTTGCTGTTTGCTGAATTCTCTCAATATTGCTCGCAATCTGATTCCTAATCTCAACAAACGCATTGTATTCCTGCTGAATTGCCTTTTCTTCTGCCCCCAAAATTTTATCTTCCATATCCTTCAATTCTTGCGTAATAAAACGCTCCGCATTCGTCAAAGTCTGCTTTCTGATATAATTTTCTGGCACTTGGTTCAAAAAAGATTTCGTCACTTCAATATAATATCCAAAAACTTTTGTATAGCCAATTTTCAAATTTTTAATTTTCGTTGCTTCTCTTTCCTTAGCTTCCAAGTTCAAAATCCATTGTTTTCCTTCCACAGAAGCACTTTTGTACTCGTCAATTTCCTTGTTGTAACCCATTTTAATCAGCCCGCCCTCTTTTAGGCTAATCGGTGGTTCCTCTACAATGGAATCCTCAATCAATTTAGCAATATCCACAAGCTCATCTAAGTCGTGATATGCTTTTTGCAAAAGCTCACAATTCGTATCTTTCAAAATTTGTTTCAAATCTGGCATATGTGAAATCGAATTTTTGAGTGAAATCAAATCTCTTGCATTGGCATTTCCATAAGAAATTTTTCCTGCTAATCGTTCAATATCATAAACCTTATTCAAATTTTCTGCAATATCTCCACGTAGCATCAAATCATCTTTCAACTCTCCGACAGCTGTATTTCTGGCTTTTATTTCGGAGGTAGCAAGTAATGGATCATGAATCCAACGTTTCAAAAGTCGTCCTCCCATAGAAGTTGAAGTTCTATCCAAAACCCACATCAATGTCCCTTTTTTGGACTTGTCTCGCATTCTTTCTGTCAATTCCAAATTTCTTCTCGCACTAATATCCAGCGACATATACTTCTGAACATCATACACTTTCAAAGTATTCATATGTTCTAATTTCATTTTTTGCGTTTCCTCAATATAGTTCAAAATCCCATTGGCAGCACAAATCAGCAAATCTTCATTTTCCAAAACTTTTTCATTTCCACTATTATCGATTACTTTATATTGGCTATTGATTTTCTCTGTATTTTCCTCAAAAATGCTATCCTCCCTAACCGTCACAAATGCCAAACTTCTATCTTTCATCATTTCAATTTCTTTTTTGGACGCCGCCATCGCTGGATTAATCACAAGTTCTGTTGGCGTAAAACGCGCATATTCATCTAATAACTTCTCAAAATTATTTTCTGGAAACTTGATTTGAGTTGCATAAAAATCGCCTGTCGTAATATCGCAAATCGAAATTCCATAATAAATGCCACTTTTAAAAATTGCCATCATATAATTATTTTTCTTTTCTTCTAGCATGTTATTTTCTGTCACAGTTCCCGGCGTTACCACACGAATGACATCTCTTTTTACAATTCCCTTCGTCGTTTTCGGATCTTCTAATTGCTCACAAATCGCAACTTTGTAGCCTTTTGCAATCAGTCTTGAAAGATAGGTATCCACCGCATGATACGGAACACCACACATTGGCGCCTTCTCCTCTGCGCCACATGCCCTTCCAGTAAGCGTTATTTCCAACTCGCGAGATGCCAAAATGGCATCCTCATAAAACATTTCGTAAAAATCGCCTAAACGATAAAACAAAATGCAATCCTGATATTCTTTTTTTGTATCTAAATAATTTTGCATCATTGGGGATAGTTCTGGCTCTTTCACTTTTTTGTCATCCTTCATCTCACAATTTCTCCTTTTAAATACCATTTATGATTTTCCGTAATTTTCACATTCACTATATCACCAATTTTGTGAATTTCATCTGGCGCAAAAATAACGACTTTATTTGTATCTGTTCTACCTGCCCATTTCGTTTCATCATTTTTACTTTTTCCCTCAATCAATATTTTGTGCGTTGTTCCCATATATTTTTCATTATTTTCGTCCACTTTTGCCTCATACAACGCCTTTAACTTGTCAAATCTCTTATGCTTAATTTCTTCTGGCACTTGGTCTTCTCTGCTCGCCGCCACAGTCCCCTCTCTTGGCGAATAAATAAACATAAAAATTTGCTCAAAATTGACTTGTCTGACAACATCCAATGTGTCCTCGAATTCCTCCTCTGTTTCTCCCGGAAACCCCACAATAATATCCGTAGACAGCATCAAATTTGGGATTTGCTTTTTCATTTTATCCACCAACTCCAAAAATTGCTCCTTCGTATATTTGCGGTTCATTTCCTTTAGCACTTTGCTATTTCCAGCTTGCAAAGGCAAATGCACAATTCTTGAAATTTTGTCAATATCACGAATTGCCTCAATCACATCATCTGTAAAATCTTTTGGATGTGGCGAAATAAAATTAATTTTTTCGATTTGCTCAATCTGTGCCACAGCACGCAGCAATTTTGCAAATGAATTAATCTCTCTATCTGCTATGCCTTTTTCACGCTCTACCACCATATAAGAATTCACATTTTGCCCCAAAAGCGTCACTTCTTTATAACCCTGCTCCGCCAAATTCTGAATTTCTTCCAAAATCTTCTGCGGTTTCCTACTTCTTTCTCTTCCGCGCACATATGGCACAATGCAATATGTACAAAAATTATTGCAACCATACATAATCGTCACACTCGCACTAAATTTGCTGTTTCTCCTAATTGGCAAATCTTCCTGAATTTCGCCTTCTATATCAATTACATCACGCACTTTTTCATTTTTTTCAATCGCTTTGTAAATATCTTCTGGCAAATTTGGAAGCGTATGTGTCCCAAAAATAACATCCACAAATGGATAACTTTTTTTAATTTTCTCAACCATCGCTTTTTCTTGCATCATGCAGCCACCAATAGCAATTATCAAATTTGGGGACTTTTTCAAATTTTTCAGTTCGCCAATTTTGCCAAACAGCCTTTCTTCCGCATTCTCACGGACACAACAAGTATTAAAAACAACCAAATTTGCTTCTTTTTCCTGTTCGGCTTTGCAAAATCCCATTTGTTCCAACATGCCAGCGATTTTTTCGGAATCATTTTCATTTAACTGACAGCCAAACGTTGTAATATGATATCGCAAACTGCCCTCTTGCACTTTTTGTTTTACTTTTTCCAAAATTTCTTTTTCTAACACTTGCTTTGCCTCCTAAATCTGTTTTTATTTTATAACATTTTTCGACATTTTTCAAGTGATTTTGCATAATTTCGCCCCAAAAATCTTGTCATTTTCCAAATTTTCAGGTATAATAAAGATAAGGGAGAAGATTATGAATTATTATGAGATACTGGGTTTATCCAAAAATGCAACTCAAACTGAAATCAAACATTCTTATAAAAAATTAGTCAAAAAATATCACCCAGATTTATATTCAGGTGATAAAAATTTTGCCGAACAAACAATCAAACAAATCAACGAGGCATATACTATTTTATCTAATTCAGAAAAAAAACTCGTTTATGATAAAACATTAAAACCTACCTCTAACCCCTACACGGCTCCCGAACCCCAAACTTCAACTGTTCGAACCACCGAATCTGCTTTTACGAATTTTATGGTAGAAAAATTAAGTCATCTTACTGTAAAACGACAAATACAAATTTTTGTCCTTATTTTTTTGATTACCTTATCTTTATTTTTCATAAATCTTTTTCAAGTAAGCTATTACTTAACGCCTTCCTCTGATACTAATACAACAGCTACTAATACTACACACACAATGTCGCAAGACAATTCTCTTGAAAATACGCTAGAAACCTTTGATTATAACCAAACCGAATTTGACAATGCCTGGAATGATTTTTTTAAATCCCATTTTGAAGAAGATTATACAAATTTTGAATTTTAATAGCACACTATTGATAGTGTGCTAAGAGTGTTGACAAATTATGTAAAATATGATAAGATTCTTTTGTTTACAATTCAGAAACCTGATTTGCATTCATGGACTATGTTTGCAAATCGTCAAAAATTAAGGAGGGATTTGTATATGACAGAAACAAATGATGTATTCAACATTAAAGAAAAAAAGGATCGTTTTATGGTCTGGCGGAACGATATTCATTTGACATTGCCGCGCCCACAGACAGTTTCAGTCGCTCAGCATCAGACAGCTATTCTGGCAAAAAAGGAGGATGGAACATATGATTTGTATGTGTTTCCACCAATAAGCCGCTCCTTTGTTTTCGTGGCAAATATTTCCGAATATCAATTTTTCGGCGATTTATTTGCCATCAAAATGGCTACTGAAAACCGCTGGAAAATGTTCTTTTTAAGAAACTTCGCAGAAAATTTGACCGAGCTCAATGCAGCAAATCGACTTGGCATATTATCAAATGTTCCTTATGAACCTAATGGCACCGCTGGTTTCAGGAAAGAATTTGAAACTCTGTATGACTTTTTCGGAAAAGGTTATGGAATTTACCACGGCATCTTCTCTACAGGTTCTTGCGATTATCTGCTTACTGTGGAGAGAGGTTATATTCCTAATGGTATCAAAATTTCTCATTTGGGAAAGGCAGAACTGCTTACTGGGGGCAAGGAAATTCATTTTAAATCCACCACCGCTGATGGCGACGTATACTGGCATAACTTTCTGCGCAAAGTGGGTCCATATGCAGAAATTTCAGAATTAGCCGCAAACGAATATCCAGCTTGTTTTCCAAGTTCAGAATTTGTCGGCTATTCCAGAAAAGATGCAAAAGGCTACATTCGCCATTTGACTTTTCTTTCGAGAAACTCGGAACAGTACTTTGATGTACCAATCGATTGCAGCGCAAAGGCAGTACAGTTTGTAGGAGAATATCCTGCCAAGCTTACTTATGATGGAGCTATCTCTGGCACAACTGCGCTCTGGAAAGTAACTACGCCGGAAGACGAAGAAAAAACTTTAATCATTTTCCATGCAAAAGGGCAGCATGAGCGTTATTCTTTAATCGATTAAAAATTTGTTTTATCGTTACCTTAAGCAATCAACAGAACAGCTCTTATATAGCTGTTCTGTTGATTGTTTCTATTTTATATTTTCAAAGGGCACGATACTTCGTGCTCCCTACCAAATTTTATTTTTACATTTGAATCTCATTTCCATAATAGGCATCCACTAAAATTTTCTTGATTTCTTCTATCAATGGCACACGTGGATTGACTCCTGTACATTGGTCTGAAAACGCTTTATCTGCCAAAGTATCTAAATTTGCCATAAAAGCTTGTTCATCGACGCCACATTCTTTGAGTGATTTCGGCATGTTCAATTTTTCCATTAATTCTTGAACCGCTTTTACCAAAGAATTCACGCCTTCTTCTTTTGAACCGGCTGGTAAGCCCAATCTCTTCGCAATTTCAGCATATCTTTCATCCGCAATATACGTTTCATATTTTGGCCAAGATACAAATTTCGTTGGCATCGTTCCATTATATTTTATCACATATGGCAAAATTACGGCATTTGCTCTACCATGTGGAATATGGTAATCTCCGCCTAGTTTGTGGGCAATGGAATGATTTAATCCCAAAAATGCATTGGTAAACGCCATACCAGCCATGGTACTTGCATTGTGCATTTTTTCACGCGCTTTTCGGTTGCTGCCATCGCTGTATGCTTGTGGCAAATACTCGAACACAAGCTCGATTGCTTTTTCTGCCAAACCGTCTGTATAATCAGAAGCCATTACAGAAACATAGGCTTCAATCGCATGGGTCAAAACGTCCATACCAGTGTCAGCAGTCAATTTCGCAGGAAGTGTCATAACCAAATCTAGATCCACAATCGCAACATCTGGCGTTAATTCATAATCAGCAAGTGGATATTTAATGTTTTTCTTTTTATCTGTAATAACCGCAAATGAGGTCACTTCTGAACCAGTTCCTGAAGTAGTTGGAATCGCAACCATTTGGCATTTTTCGCCAAGTCTCGGAAATTTATACGTACGCTTTCTGATATCCATAAACTTCAACTTCAAACCTTCGACATCCGCATCTGGGTGCTCATAAAATAGCCACATTCCCTTGGCGGCATCCATGGCACTTCCGCCACCTAATGCAATAATCACATCTGGTTGGAATGCTTCCATGGCTGCCACACCTTTTTTAATCGTGTCAAAAGATGGGTCTGGCTCTACTTCTGAGAAAATCTCCGCATGCACATATTGCTCTCTGTTTCTTAAATGATACAAAATCTTATCCACATAACCAAACTGCACCATGGACGGATCTGTTACAATAAACGCTTTTGAAATATTTGGCATCTTTTCTAAATAACCGATAGAACCTGCTTCAAAATAGATTTTTTCTGGAACTTTAAACCACTGCATATTAACCCTCCTTTTGGCAACTCTTTTTAAATTTATCAAATTAGCTGAAGATACGTTTGACGTTGTCGAATTTCCGCCAAAGGTACCACAACCAAGTGTTAATGATGGCATATTGGTGTTATAAATGTCTCCAATCGCACCATGAGTGGATGGAGAATTGACGATAATTCTTCCCACTTTTACGGTATTTGAAAATTGCGTGATTGTGTCATTATCTTCTGAATGAATGACTGCTGAGTGTCCCATTCCGCCAAATTTAATCAAACGATCTGCCATTTCAATTCCTTCGTCTTTGTTGTTTACAACATAATAAGCCAAAACTGGACTTAATTTTTCTTTTGAAAATGGAAATTCATCTCCTACTCCATTTTCGTATGCCACCAATACTTTCGTATTTTCTGGCACATCAAAACCTGCCCAATTAGCAATTGTTTTTGGAGTTTGCCCCACAACAGCTGGATTTAATTTATTTCCTTGGTCTGTGACAAACATAGTCGCTTTTAACTTTTCTCTTTCTTCTTCATTTACAAAATAGCAACCTGCTTCTTTCATGAATGTTTCAAATTGTTCTTTGATTTCGCTATCTACAATTACCGATTGCTCTGAGGCACAAATCATGCCATTATCAAATGATTTTGACAAAACCAAATCTGTCACAGATGTTTTTAATTTTGCTGTTTTATCGATATAGCAAGGTACATTTCCGAGGTCCTACGCCAAGCGCTGGTTTTCCGCTCGAATACGCAGCTTTTACCATACCTGAACCACCAGTTGCCAAAATCAAATCAACATCTGGATGATTCATAAGCAAACTGGTCGCTAAAACAGATGGTTTATCAATCCACAAAATGCAATCTTCTGGCGCCCCTTCTGAAACAGCCGCCTCGCGCATTAATTCTCCTGCCGCTTTACTGCATTCTTGCGCAGATGGATGAAAGCCAAATACAATTACATTTCTTGTTTTCGCTGAAATCATGGATTTAAACATCACAGTTGCAGTTGGGTTCGTTACTGGTGTAACACCAGCAATCACACCAATCGGCTCTGCAATTGTTACATAGCCTTCTTCTTCGTTGTCTTCCACAACACCAACTGTTTTATCATATTTAATACTATGATAAATATATTCTGTGGCAAACATATTCTTAGTTATTTTGTCCTCATAAACTCCTCTTTTCGTCTCCTCAACCGCATGTTTTGCCAATTGCATATGATGGTCCAATCCTGCCATTGACATTTTTTTCACAATTCTGTCCACGGTTTCTTGGTCAAGCTTTTTGAATTCCTCTGCTGCCTTTCTCGCTCTTGCCACCAAACTATTTACCATTTCTTCCACTTCTCTTCTCTCTTCTTCTGTCACTTCTGCCATAAAAAATGTACCTCCTCTATTTTTATTCTATCAAAAATTATATCCATAATTTTTAATATTTTCAAGTCATTTTATAAAAAACATCAGAAATTTTATTTCTTTAAAACTCTCATAAAAATCATACCCAAGATTTAGAAATTTTAAACATTTTTTATTTATTTGTAGATTTTTTTTACTATCTATGCTATACTAAATATATAAAATTTAAAGGAGATACCCATATGTCTGAAAAAATTTACACAATCGAAGAAATAACAATTTTATTACAAGATATTTTTAAAGACTTTGCCATAAAAAAAGCAATTTTATTTGGCTCTTATGCCAAAAATTTAGCTACTCCAACAAGTGATATTGATTTAGTAATTGATAGTGATGGTAAACTTTTAAATATTTACTTCTATGGTTTATTAGAAGATTTAGTCCAAAAGTTACAAAAAAATGTTGATTTATTTGAGGTATCCGAAATACAAAAAAATAGCCCAATTTATAATAACATTCAAAACGAGGGGGTTGTTATTTATGAAAAGCAAAGATAGAATTATTATCCAAAAAATAATTAATTATATAAATGATATCGAAACATATGTAAAAGGTCTTGATGCTAAAGACTTTTTAGAAGATAAAAAAACAATAACTGCCTGTGCTTTTTCGGTTTCCCAAATAGGAGAAATTGTAAAAGAAATCAGCAATGAGACAATTAAAAAATACCCCCATATTCCTTGGAATAGTATAAAGGGTATGAGAAATAGAATTGTTCATGACTATGAAAATGTTGATTTATCAGTATTATGGGGCACTATTCAAGAAAGTTTACCTAGTTTGAAAGATAACTTAAAAGATATTATTTTAAACGACCTTGATTTTCTATTTTAATCATTATTTTTATTCATATTTCCCTAAATCTTGTATATATTTAAACAGGTGAAAAAAATGGATTTAAAAAAACTATTTACGATTTTTATTATCATTGCTTTAATGCTTCCCTCTCTCTGTTTTGCTGACGATTTTTTAGAAGAAAATGAAGTTGACAACTTCATTGAAGTTTCTACTGACACTACTGAAACCAAAAAAGAGCCAACCACTCATTCTAAGCACATTATCGCAATGGACCGCAAAACTTTATCCGTCCTTTACGAAAAGGATGCCTATACAGAAGTGCCCATGGCTTCTACCACAAAAATTATGACTGCCATTCTGGTTTTAGAAAATTGCGATTTGACCGAGACTATCGAATTTTCCAAAGAAGCAGCCAATGTTCGCGGCTCCTGTCTAGAAGTTTCAACAGGTGCCAAAATTTCCTTAAATGACGCTCTTTACGGTCTTATGATGCGCTCTGGAAATGATTGCGCTGTTGCTATCGCAGAACATATTTCTGGCTCTGTCGAAAACTTTGCCACTCTTATGAACCAAAAAGCACAAGAGTTAAACCTCAAACATACTCATTTTACTTCGCCACATGGTTTAGACGATGAAAATCACTACACAAGCGCTTACGAACTTGCAATTTTGACAGATTATGCTCTAAAAAATGAAAAATTCAAAGAAATCGTTTCTACCAAAACTACCACAATTTCCATCAATGGCTATCCTCGCACAATTTCCAATACAAACGAACTACTGGGCAATCTAAACGGTGTTTATGGCGTAAAAACTGGATTTACTTTCAATGCTGGACGTTGTCTGGTTTCTAGTTGCAACCAAAATGGCATGGATATTATTGTTGTTGTTTTGGGGGCTGATACGAAAAATCAACGCACGCGTGACAGCATCAACGTCATTCATTATATTTACGACAATTTTGAATATGTTAATATCACAAATTATGTACAAGAAAGTTTTGCCAAATATAAATCTTATTATGAACCCAATGTGCATTTGTATAAAACAATAACCGCTCCCAAAATCGAGCTTGCCAAATTACAACACAATTCTTTTCCCTTAAAAAACAATACTTCACATCTTTTAAATACAAAATTTTACTGTCTAAGTAGTCTTTCTGGAAAGCTTAAAAGTCATGATAAAATTGGCTCTATGGCGCTTTATTATGATGACAAAATTTTATGTTCTATAGACATTATTTTGACCAACCAATTGAACCATAACTCTTGGCATTATTACTTTTGGAAAGTTCTGAAAGAATATAGACAAAATTTTTAAAAAATAGCAAAAAGCCGCGGTTACTATACACGCGGCTTCGCTATTTCCTAAATTATACCAATTAAGATAAAAACTATAGATACACCAACAACCATAAAGATGATAACATCTTTTATGGCTTCAATCCTTTTGAGTTTTTGCAGCTTTTTATCAAGCTCTATCTGATATATCCCCCAAGCTCTGTCTAACATTTCTCTCTCCCGTTCTCTTATTTCAAACTCTTCATTCATATTCTCGTCCTCCTGTTATTAATTCTTGCTGCTCACTCGATTCCTGTATATTTTCTTGGATATATTTTCTTTCCGTTACCATGCAGCCCATCTTATAACTGATAAAACAGGATATTCCAATAAATAGAATTGCCATTACTAACAGAAAACTCTCTAAAACATTCTTATTCCGCTTTCCTTTCTCTTTTTTCATGTTTTCTCTCCTTTTCTATATAATTTGCTCGAATATACGAGCATTTGACCTGTGTATTATATCATAATTTACATAAAAAGTCAAGGGACTGCTACCGTTATTTTAGCCCCCCTCATTCAACCTTATTTAATTCTTTTTAATGATGTCTCGTTCCCCTAGCATGATGATGACAATTTACCTGTTCTCTTTTCACATCATTATTGCATTGAACACGATAATCATGATGATGCGGATATGCTTGTATGCAATTTTCTACTTGGCAAAAATCTTGTGAAGCATTTGTCTGTTTTGCATAAATCACATTACAAGCAAAAATGAGTATCAACACTGCTCCAATTAGCAAAATTTTCTTCATAAAACTATCCTCCTTTATTTTATAAAATAATTTTATCATAGATTTAAAAATTTTGCAAAATTTTTAAATAGAAATTCGGAAATATCTGAAAAAACTTTTTTAAAAAAATTCTTGACAATACTCTTATTTCGTACTATAATGGGATTTCTATAAAATAATAGGAGGAAAAAATGAAAATTGAATTATCGGAACATTTTACCTACCAAAAATTAATTCGCTTTACGATTCCTACCATTATTATGATGATTTTTACGTCGATTTATGGTGTCGTAGATGGAATTTTTGTGTCGAATTTTGTAGGAAGCAATGCTTTTGCTGCTGTTAACTTAATTATGCCAGCTCTTATGATTTTAGGAAGTTTTGGCTTTATGATTGGAACTGGTGGTAGCGCGTTTGTTTCTAAAACAATTGGAGAAGGCAAGCAAAAACAAGCAAATGAATCTTTTTCATTATTGATTTATGTATTAATTTTTTTAGGATTTGTGTTAACTGTAATTGGTATTTTTTTAGTAGAACCACTTGCTAAACTGCTTGGTGCAGATGAAGCAATGCTTGGAGATTGCATCACTTATGGAAGAACTTTGCTCGTGTTTTTGGTCCCTTTTATGTTACAAAATGCTTTCCAAAGTTTTTTAATTGTTGCTGAAAGACCAAATTTAGGTTTACTCATTTCAATCATCACTGGAGTACTAAACATGCTACTAGATTTTTTATTTATGTATGTTTTGAAATTTGGCGTTTGGGGAGCAGCACTTGCAACAGGCATTAGCCAATTAATTAGCGGTATTTTTCCACTGGTTTATTTTTTGCGCTCAAATGATAGTTCTCTCCATTTGGTCAAAACCAAATTTAACGGAAAAGTTATTTTGCAATCTTGCATCAATGGCTCGTCCGAAATGTTGACTAATTTGTCTATGTCTTTAGTCAATATGTTGTACAACATGCAACTGATGAAATACGTTGGCTCAGACGGCGTCGTGGCTTATGGAATTATTATGTATGTTGGTTTTATTTTTTCAGGAACATATTTGGGCTATTCCATCGGAACCGCGCCAATTATTGGCTACCATTATGGTTCTGGGAATTCGGAAGAATTGAAAAATTTGCTACAAAAAAGCCTAAAATTGATTGCCTTTACCTCTTTTGTGATGACTATTTTAGCAGAATTATTGTCAAAATTACTTGCTCGCATATTTGTTAATTATGATGCAAACTTGCTTGCCATGACAACAAATGCCATTCGACTATTTGCACTTTCTTACTTTATAAGTGGCTTTAATATTTTTAGCTCGTCTTTTTTCACAGCATTAAACAATGGAGCCGTTTCAGCTATCATTTCATTTTTAAGAACCTTGTTGTTCCAAGTTGTCATGATTTTTGTATTGCCACTTTTGTGGGGGCTAAATGGCATTTGGCTTGCAGTTGTTTTTGCAGAAATATTGGCATTATTCGTTAGCAGTGCCTTCTTAATCAGCAATCGAAAAAAGTATCAGTATATGTAATCTCAAAAAACGCGCAAAATTGGAGGCAATGCCCCCAATTTTTCACGCTAATCAATTAAATTTTTTACAGAACCTTTTTAATCAAAATATTTTTAATTCGACAATTCTGTTTTGACTTTTTGAATTTCTTCTGGCTTTGCATTTTCCGCTGGAACATAATACCCTTTTGACTCGGCTAATTTAAATAATTCATATTGAAAACTTTCGCTAGCATTACGCAAATTTTGAAATGTCTGTCTTAACTCCATATTGGCTGTTTCAATAATCGCATTTTGATAATCTTTCAAACCAGATTTTGTGCATTCCAAAACATCGTTCACCATATATTTTTCTTCCATAAATTCCTCCTAATTAAAAAAAGATAATAATTTCTGTTTTGTGTTCAAAGTATCCTGAGCTGCCTTATTTAAAACTTGTTTGATTTGTGGATCAACGCTATTGTCCGCATAATTTGTCAATTTTTCATAATTCGTTTCTTGCGCTCCAATCAAATGTCTTAAATTCTGCAATTCTGCTTGATTCAAAGTTCCCATTTTTCTCAATCCTTTCTAAAATTTTAATAATAGTATGTGGATTTTCAACAATTTTATTCAAAAATTCAAAAAGAGGCTAAAAAAAATTCGATCCTCCCAAAAAAAGCGAGTGAGTTTTTTATAGCCACTTTTATTTCCAAATTTCGCCATTAATAAATTTTATCAAAGCCATGGTAAACGCCTGATATGTCAAATCAATTCGCGTTATTTCGCCATGCGTCAATTTGCCAATTCCGCCGTCCTCTTTATTCAAATTTTTACCATCAAAAATTCGATCCATAATCACTCTTAGCTCTTTTTCAATCACTTCCTCTACATACTTTTCTGGTATCGCAAACCCCGCACTGGAACCAATACTTTGCTCGCCAGCGCTATTTTCCACAACCGCAAAATTAAAATCCATCCATGTATTTGAATGCTTGATTAGCCCCGCTTCACTCGCCACAAAAAAATCAGCATCCAAGTGATTTTCTTCTGCATATTTTCTCACATTTTTCACTCCATTTTTGCACCCTTGCATAATTTCTTCATTTAGTGGCTCGTCCCCTACTTCAGAATCCACCGAAATTCCTTGAATTTCAACGTTTTCAAAATATTTCTCAAAAGCAATTTTTGCTCCTTTTATTTTTCCAGGATTTTTTGTTCCCATCAAAATTTTCATAAATTCTCCTCTATTTCTTTATTTTCAATAATTGCACTAGGATTTGTTTGTGTCAGAATTTCCAAATATTTTTCATCTACATTTTTCGACATTTTTTTCAAAATCAGTTGCATATTTTCATAAATACCGTTACTAGCATGATGTGTATCTGTCGCAAAATAGTGAATTTTCTTCTCTTTCAACAATTTTTTGATTGTTTTTTGCGCCTCTTTTCCATAACCGCCAATCATGCTTGCATAATTTCCCTGAAAAATAACGTTTTCTCCGAAATATTCAGCCAATTTACTCGGATTTCTTTGTATGTAAAGATACCTTTCTGGGTGTGCCACAATTACTTTCAAGCCCTTTTCTTGCAAAGATACAATCATTTTTTGCACAATTTCTTCTGGCAATTCCTGATACATTGGCAATTCCATCAAAAAATACTGCGTATCTGCCAAACTCGAAATCATTCCATTTTCCAACAATTCTGGCATTTTATCCTGCAAAAAAACTTCGTTTCCCAAAAACAAATTCATCTCCATTTTTTCTTGTGCCAATTTTTCTTTTACCTGTGCTAAAACCTCTTGATTTTGCTTTTTGTTTCGTATATATTGTGGCTCGGCATAATGTGGCGTGAAACAAATCGTGTCAAATCCAGCATTAGCAGCCTGTTTCAAAATTTCTATCGTCTCCTCCATGCAAAAAGAGCCATCATCTACGTTTGGCAAAATGTGACAATGTAAATCTACCATCTTTTTTCCTTTCTTTTATTATTATATCGATTATTGGTAAATTTGTCAATTTTTCTAAAATAATTTCTCTAACTTATATTCTTTTTCTAATTTTTCATTCAAATAAATATTGGCAACCAACTCTAATTCTTTGGCATATTTTTCCGATAATTGAAACGAAAAAATCTTTTTCGGATCAGCAAGCATAATATATTGAATCGCATTTTGGGTAGGTCCTGCTATTGCAATTGCGCCTGTGTCCTGCCTGCTACAACTATCACATTTAAAACCATTATCCCTAAAACTAAAATGGCTCATATTTTCTTTGGATTTGCAACTCACACATTCTTTAATATTGGGCGAAAATCCCAAAATTTTCAACAACCTCAATTTAAAAACAGTAGTAATAAAATCCAAATCCTTATTCGTCTCAGAAATCGCAAACAGAGTATTCAAAAATAGTTTCAGTGTGTGAAATGAATTTTGATTTTCGGTTGTAACATCATTTATGATTTTCGTGATGTAAGTTGCATACATCAATTTATCCAAATCAGTTCTAATATTGTAGAACATTTCAATGGTTTCACAAGAATTTATCGAATAATTATCTCCACTTTTATACAGTAAATATTCCCCAAAACACAAAAATTGGGTACCAGCCAAAAGAAGACTTTTCGGTCTTCTTGCACCTCTTGCACTACACCCAATCTTTCCCAAATTTGGAGTTAACATGGTCAGCATTTTATCAAAATCGCCCATATTATTTTCCACTAAAATAACTCCATTTACTTTGACTTGCTTCATAACATCCCCAATTTATTTTTCTAATTTGAATTTCTTAACAAAATTATCTTTTTCTTGCCAATCTTCACGAACTTTTACCCAAACTTTTAGATTGACTTTTTCGCCAAGCATTTTTTCTATATCATATCGACTAGATGTTGAAATTCGCTTCAGCATCGCCCCACCTTTTCCGATAATAATTCCTTTGTGTGACTCTCGATTGCAATAAATTACGCTATCGATATTAAAAATTTTCTCGTTTTTCATGGTTTTACCTGTTTTAAATTTTTCGACTTCTACATAAACGCCATGTGGCACTTCGTCCTTCAAAAAACGCAGCGCCTTTTCACGAATGATTTCTTCAATCATTTGGCGCGTCGTTTGATCTGTGTATTCTTCTTCGCTGTAATACTTTGGTCCATTCGGCAAATGTTTCACAATTTCTTCTAGTAATTCATCTGTGCCTTTTCCTGTGGTCGCTGAAATCGGAACAACCGCCTCAAAATCATATTCTTCACTATATATTTTCATGAGATTTAACAGAGTTTCTTTTTGCACCAAATCCTTTTTATTGATTGCCAAAATACATTTTTTATGACTTTGCTTCAATTTTTCTAGAATTCTGTTATCTCCTAGTCCAATTTTCTGAGACGTTGCTTCGATTAAAAACACCACCAAATCGACATCTTGTGCTACCGAAAACGCCGTGTCTACCATGGTTCTACTAAGTTTGGTTTTGGGCTTATGGATGCCTGGCGTATCCGTAATGATAATTTGATAATCATCACTATTCAAAATGGCTTTGATTGCCGTTCTTGTAGTTTGTGGCTTGTTGGCTGTAATCGCAATTTTCTCCTGCATGAGACAATTGAGCAAAGTCGACTTGCCAACATTCGTCCTTCCCACAAACGACACAAACCCTGATTTAAAATTGTTGTTCATAATTTCTCCTATTCAAATGTTACATTGCTATCGATTGGGCAAATATTAATCCAAGTATTTCCATCATTTACGTTGATTTCATTGCCTGCTTCATCCACATATTTCGTTTGACTTCCTACATTTTGCTTTTTGCAAGTAATTTTGATTGCCTTGCCATTGGTAATGTAATAACCTTTGGCATTTGTGAAGTTGTTCAACTCTTGACGGCCTTTGCCTTCGCCATCGTCCAACGTCGTATTACGGATAAAAGTCACAATAATATTTTTCATAGTAACATCTTCGCCAGTCTGCTCGTCCACTTGTTTTTTCCCTTTGGAATATCTTTTATATCTAGCACTTGCTTCATCATAAACATATTGAACTGTATGATTTGGTCCATATGGAATGCTTATCTTGGAAGCAGAAATCGCTGTATCTGCAAATTTCACTTCTTCAGCTACATAATGCAAAACACTTTCTTTGTTTGAAGTCGTTTTATAATTTTTCTTTTGGCAAATCTCTAAAATGCTTTTTATGCTGGTGTACGCATTGTGTGGAGCTTTTTTCGATTTTTCTCTCCAATACAAAGACGTCCCTGTTCTCGCTTTTCCTGTATCATAAATTTGCCCATTAATATCTGACACATTGAAATTCTTTATGTATTCTTCCGCTTGTGGGCTTTGTCCCAAATGCGCATAAATCGCATCATTTTCCAAAGCATAATCAATAAAATAATGACGTGCACTTCTAATCGGTCCCACTGTCACATCATTTCCAGATACATCAACACCCTTAAAAAGCGCCATCAGCCTTGATTCTCCACCTTCTACAATAATTTCATAAACAAGGTAAGCTTGATTTAACGCAGATTGTGGCTGCGCATTAACATTGTTATCAATCATACAAGCAATTGGTCTATCATTCCCCTGAAAAATCTTGATTTCTTCCTTTTTCTTTTCAGGAGCAGGCTCTTCTTCGGCGACCTCTTCTACCTCTTTTATCTCAGTCTTGACCTCTTCTCCACTTTTATTTTTGTTATAAACTTTAATTCCTAAAACTGCGCCCAATGCCATAAATATGACAATCGTAACTATGACTAAAATTTTCGTTTGCTTATCCATAAAATTTCCCTCTTACTTTTAATTTAATATTTTTGGCAAAAACAAAATTCCTCCAACAATGACAGACACAATCGAACTAATTAGCACTGCGCCACTGGCAATGTCTTTTGCAATTTTGACCGTTTCGTTAAACTCTTGTGTATATAAATCAAGCATGATTTCTATGGCTGTATTGATCATTTCTGCAAACAACACACTTCCTATGACTAGCCATAAAATCATCCATTCGATTGCATTTAAGTCAAGAATAAATGCACATACAATCGCCAAAATTGCAAACCCTATCTGAATTTTCAAATTTCTCTGTGTTTTGAGCGTATGTTCTATTCCTGCCATACTATTTTTCAATGCCATTTTAAAGTTTTTATTTTTCCATTTATTTTCCATTTTTACCTCATCTTGTGATATTTAATTGTTGCAAAACATTTTCTTCTTTTTCTCTCATCTGCTTTTTTTCTTCTTCTTCCATATGGTCCTCGCCCATCAAATGATAAAAACCATGCACCAACATATACGATAATTCTCTCTCAAAACTGTGTCCATATTCCTCCGCCTGTTCTCTCACTCTTTCTACAGAAATAATAATATCTCCCAATGCTTCCTCTTCTTGAATTTCTTGAATTTCCTCTTTTTCAAACATCGGAAACGACAGCACATCTGTCTCCTTGTCTATCTCTCTAAATTCGCAATTCAGCTCACGAATCACACTTGGCGTGGTCAAAATAATACTCACATACAATTTTGTATTTTCTAAGTTTTCTACTTCAAAGCATTTGGCAATTACGTTATTTACTAATTCATCATAATTGCCAAACTGCTCTAATTCTCTATATTCTATTTCTGCATATTGTCTCATTTTTAACCTCTACACTTCTACTTTTGTCAGTTTCATATTTTCTAATGTTTGACAAGAATTTTTTAATTGTCTCATTACCCCAAATTCCACCAATTTATTTTTATAAAATTGACGTATTTGTTTTGCCTTTGGTGTATCTTCTTGCACATCATGCAATTCTTTCCTCAAAACCGCAATCTCTCTTTCATCATCTGAAGTTGCCTCACTGTACTCTGCCCAGAATTTCTTGTAAGCATCTCTTTCATCTGGCTTTTCCCAATACACTTTAGTAGACAACAATTTTTCATTATAATTTTGAATAACCTTCAATAATGTCTGATAAATTTCTTCCTGTTTTGTCTCTTGTTTCGTTGTCACAATCAAGCTACGTGTATCTTTTAGCAATTTTTGATAGCATTGTTCTGCTGCCACAAGTGGCAAACTATGCGTAAACAAAGTTCTGCTCATACCCAGCAAAATAACATTTTTTTCCAAGAAATCTTTTTCATCCAATTTACCAATATCAAATCTATCAAGCTCATCATAGGCTTTTTTAATTTTTTCAAAATCCCTAAAATCGTCTTCTAATTTCAATGGCAAAATTGTTTTCACATAATCATCTAATGTCAAAAAGATACTCTTATATAACTCAATCTGATTCAAATTTTTCTCCTTGATGCCATCTGCCAATTTGACAGAATAATGTTTCAAAATTGATTTATACAATTCATCACTTTTTTCAATGTACAATTTACGGTATCTTTTGACCAATTTCTCCTTGCCGCCATTTAAAACACTTTCATAGTCCAAATCTAACAAGAACTTTTGTTTTCTCGCCTTATACTCATTGTATTCTTTATCCTTCAAATGCACCACATTGTAATAATTTGACAAAGCATTTTGCTCAAATGAAGATGCTGCTCCACTTTTTACCTTTTTGTAAACTGAATCCATAATGTATTTATCAATAGATTCTAAATACAACGTATAGCTTTCCTCATATCGATTGCGCAAAGTCTCCTCTTTATTCGTATCTTCTCTATCCACTGATTTATAATTTTCGTATGTTTTCAAAACCGCATTTCTCTTTAGTGTAATAAGCATGCCATTTAATCCAATTTTCGTTGGGATTAACAATTTTGTTAAAGTATTTGAGATTTTGTTAAAAAAAGTTGTGTCATTTGCAAGTACTTTTAAACTTCTTTCTTCCATATTTTCAAATTCCTTTCCTCAATCTTTCGTTCCTATTTTCTTTTCTACTTCATACATTACTTTGACTGTTACTCCGTCCGTATCTGCTACGGAAATAACATTTTGCTGTACATTACTCAAATCAGAAATGTTTAATTCTTGATTTAATTCCTTTTGTAACTCTTTTGTTAATTTCTCTGTAAGCTCTTGTTCCGTAAGACATTTAAAGTTTTTTTGTGTCTCAAAATTAGTAACATTTACGATTTCTATAGGGATATAATAATTCGAAAATAGTTTTACTTTTTTATATGTTCTTATTGTATCACAATTTTGAAATTTTGGAACCCCTTTATTGAAAAATATTTTAAAATTATGAATATAAATTTCTACATTTTTTTCCACATTCCCCGTTCTTTCGCTATTTTCCTGAATAAACGCCTCTTTTTTTTCTTTTTCATAGTGACTTACCACATAAATATCGGCATCACTTCCCACTTCCCTTATCCCTGTATATTTTCCTTCCATCACGCCTTCCACCAGCAAATCTCCTACATTTACCGCATCTCCAACATTGACCCTTGCCGTTCCATTTCTCACAACCATTCTTGAAACCGTTCCACTTCTATCCGCCAAAATATTAGACGGCGTATTCTCATCCACAATTTCTGGCTTTTCAATTGCCTCAACCACACTCACAATCACATTGGTACCCTTAATATCAATCCCAATCCAAGCCAAATCATCACGCTTCAAACGAATTTCATTTTTGATTTTCTCCAAATCCAAATTCATTTTAAACTTCCCAATCGAAATACCATAACCTCCCAAATCAGACAAAATTTCCTCTTTTGAAATCTTATCATTCCCTGAAATATCAATATTCCAAATAAATCTTGTCACAAAAAAACAAAAAATTGCAATCACAAGAAGCGCAACTGCAAAAATCTTTCTTTTTTTATATTTTCTTACCACAAAAGGAAGTCCATTTTTATTCTCCAAAACCACTCTACAAGAAGTTTTTCTAGCAATATGACGAATTTTCTTGAAATCTGACTTGCTAATTCTCGCCCTCAAAATCGTCCCTTTTTCAATTTTAGAACTCCACAAAATAATATTTTCTGTTTTGCAGATGTTGATAAATCTCTCAATAAAAAAGCCCTCAACAACAATGTCCACACTTCCTAAAAAATATATGTACAGCCACTTAAAAAGCACTATTCTTCACCTCTTTTACTCTCAAAATCCAAACCTTCAATTTTGCCACTAACCAAAATATCGTCTTCTGTCATCTGACTCAATTTCAAATTAAAACCATTAATATTCACATTTCCGATATGAGTGCTAATGCGCACAAAAAATTCTTCGTATTCCAAAATTCCCTTAAAATTCTCAATCAAAATCTCATCAAACGCCGTGACAGTAATTTTCGGCACTTTGCTCACAACTTCTCTTGGAAGCTCCAATAACTCATTAATTCGACCTAATCTTCTCATCAAAAAAACACCTCTTTCCCATTTACCTATCATTTCCTTTTATGGAATTTATATGCAAATTGAACGAGGTGTATGATTATTTTGTGCAAAAAAACAGAGAAGTCAGCTTGTTACTGACTTCTTCTCTGCCCTGTTCTTAACAAGCAGCTGCTTTTCTGCGGAGCTCCATCCATCTTTCTTTCGCGCAAGATGGATAATCCCAATTGGAAAATGGGACATAGAAGCGTTCCCAGCGAAATCCTTCTGCCTGCAATGTACGCAGCACCGCCTCTGTATATGGCGTCACAAACAAATCCGAACCAATCACAAAAGCGACTGTTGAATTGTTTACCGCAAAACAGCCATCATACTGGCTTGCCCATAAGCAATTCAGAGTCTCCTCTTTTCCCAGCTGTGGGAAAACAGCCACTACGTTATTCGCCCGCACGCTTTCTTCTTTTAAAGTTTCAAGTGTCATTTCTTTTCCTCCTATTTGATAAATTATTATTTTTTAGGAGCTATCTAAGCCTCCTTGTTAATTATATTATACCATATTTCACATGTTATGTCAAGTCCCTTTTGCAATTATAGCAAAACAGGGACACTTTCTAGCAAGCATCCCTGTTTCAAAGCACTACTACACAAACTCTTTTGACAGCAAATCAAAGTTTTCTGCATCCCAAAGTATAATGATATACTTTGAGTTTAAATCAAACTTTGCTCCAACATTAAACTGCACAGCTGCCTCTTCTGCCTGCCAATACCGCTGTTTGACTTTACAGACTTCCTCCCAAGTAGGCCACTTGTTACCTCCAAAAATCACTACGACTTTCAGTTCCTCCTCAAGCAAAATCTCCTTCTGCTCTCCCTTTTTGTAAAATTCTTTTGCTCTTTCAAGCATTCTCTCAATTCTGCTTCTCAATGTTTTTTCCATTTTTTCAGACACATTTCTATCTCTCCATAAATGAAGATTATATTCATATCCTCATTTATTAACATATTCTGATTTTTTTGGATGAACCTGAATTGCAATTTCATTTTCTTTCCAAAAAATATCTTTTAAATGTGCCATTTCTTCATAAGTTGGGCATCTGTTAAGCCAAAATCCGTTAAACATCACATGTTCCCAATCATCCCCTAAAAAATTGATAGCAGAAACATATCCAAATTTGTCTTCCATTGGAAAATAGAATTCACTTCTTTCTTTCGGAAGAACCCCATTTGCTTTAAGAATATCCATTTTTCTTTTATTGAGTTCCAATTTAATTTCTTGTAAATCTCTCATGCTATTTTTACCTCCTTGAGTTCAGCTGGAGGTTTTAGAAACCTCCAAGCTATAAAATAGTTTTTTGGTTTCTATATAAGTATTTCTTAACTTTATTCTACCATATTTTACATAAAATGTCAATCAAAAAAACTGGCACATCTCGGTGCCAGCATTTTTATCTATTTTAATTTCTAAAAAATCTCTTTGAACCAATTGACGATCTTGTCCCAAAAACTTTCTTGTGTTTCTCCTTCATCGCTGGAAACCTCGATATAATCCGTTGTTCCTAAGTCAATTAAAGTTGCAGATTTGGTTTGCATGCCATATTCTGAAGCAATTCGCCTTGTGTCATCATTGGCTTCTTTTGCCACCATACTATTGGTTAAAAGCTGATTATACTCTTTTTTCAAATTTTCTTTTTCTTTGTAACGCTGTTTCACAAAGGCTTGACAAGCAATCATGGCAAAAATAATCGCAAAAAACAACATACTATTGAAAAAAAACTTTGCTTCAAACGACATTTTACGTTTTTTTCTAATTTTGCTTTTGCCTTTTACTTTTTGCGGTGCTTTTTTTGACTTCGTGACAGGCTTTTTCTTTGGCTTCTTTTGATACTCTGGCTCTAATTTTCTAGGACTTGTTTCATATTGATAATTATACTTTGCCATGCTTACTCCTCCTTTCTTTTGTACTTCTAAAATTTTTCAAAAATGCGCAATTTGGCACTTTTGCTTCTTGTATTCTGTTCCATTTCTTCTTCGCTTGGCAAAATTGGCTTTTTCGTTACAATTTTTCCTAATTTTTTGGCACCACACATACAATACGGCAACCCTGGCGGGCATGTACACTTTCCTTCAGCCTCCAAAAATGCATTTTTGACTGCCCTATCTTCCAGCGAATGAAACGTTATCACACACAATCTGCCTTGTGGTTTTAGCATTTCAATCGAATCCAAAATCGTTTGGTATAATGGTTTGATTTCGTTATTGACTTCAATTCTAATTGCCTGAAAAGTTCGCTTGGCTGGATGCCCTTCTCCTTTTTTTCGAGGCACTGATTTTTCTATGATTTTAACAAGTTCTGCCGTTGTTTCAATTTCTTTTTTTCGGCGCTGCTCACAAATGTTTCTCGCAATTCTCCTTGAAAATCGTTCTTCGCCATATTCATAAATGAGATTAGCTAATTTTTCTTCGGGGTACGTATTGACGACCTCTTTTGCCGTCAGTTCCGCCATTTTATCCATACGCATATCCAGCTGACTTTCTCCCAGATAGCTAAAACCTCTGTTCTTTTCGTCCAGCTGATACGAGGAAACGCCCAAATCCAGCAAAATTCCATCCACTGCTGGGATTTCTAATTTCGCTAAAATAGCTTTCATATTATCGTGATTATCATGCACAAATTGAACATTGGAAAATTCTTTTAATCTTTCTTTGGCAACACAAATAGCCTCTTCATCTCGATCAATTCCTAAAAGAAGCCCTTTTTCAGATATTTGTTTCACAATTTTTTGGCTATGCCCTGCACCACCCAGAGTTCCATCTATATAAATTCCATCTGGCTTGATTTGCAAACCTTCTATGCACTCTTCTAGCAATACTGGCACATGATTAAAATTCTCCATTTGCATCACTTATTCTACTTCATTTTTTTAACTTAGATAGGTCGCCACAAAAATGACGACCTATAACTTCATAATCTTTTGTGTTTTTCAATCCTTCGTAATTTAAACAATTTGTCATTAGTAAAGAAATATATTTTTCTTTCGTAGTTACAAGTCATTTGTTAACTAAGATTTTTTCTCTTGTAGGGCTTTTTTAGACAAAGCCCATAAATTTCTTAAAATCTTTTGTACTTTAAATTATTTTTTCTTTTGTATCTTCTAAATTTTTATCATTTGTAAATTTTTCTATCCTAGATTTATTGTTTAAATTTAGGATAGGCACGCAAAATTTTTCACGCATTTTTCTTTCGTATATTTATATAAACTTTTGCAAGTTTTATATACATTTTAATTTTTCATGAGCTAAATCCCCAACATTTCCATTTTAGCTGCAATGTCGTCTGCTGAGATATCGTCGTCACATGTTTGCCATTTTTCTTTGCTCCAGATTTCGATTCTCGAATCCATGCCGATAATGACAACATCTTTAGTAAGTTCGGCAAATTCTCTCAAGTTACTAGAAATCAAAAATCTGCCTTGTTTGTCTATTTCGCAATCAATAGCACCAGCAAAGAAAAATCTTGTAAATAAACGTGCATCTTTATTAGAAATAGGAAGTGTACGAAGTTTTTGTTCGAAGTTGGTCCATTCAGCAAGGGAAAATGCAAATAAACATCCGTCTAAGCCTTTGGTTACGATAAATTTTTCGCCAATGTCTTCTCTGAGCTTTGCAGGCATAATCAATCTGCCTTTTGCATCCAGAGAATGCTCATATTCACCAATTAACACTAGGCTGTTTCCTCCTTCCACTTTTCTACCACTTTGTTCCACTTCTCTCCACTTCATTTAAATTGTAATATAAAAAAAATTTTTTTGCAATAGTTTTTTGAAAATTTTTTAAATTTTTTTTATTTATTCAACAAAAAAACAAGGAGATTGCAAAATATGCCATTATCCTTGTTTCTATTTTATTACTTTTTCCCTTTTTTCCACTTTAAATAATCAATTTGCTTTTGCAATTCTTCGATGTCCTCTTCCTCCAAACCGTCTATATTAAGTCTATTGTTAAAATATTTTACATTTTTTATTTTTTCTAATTTTAATTTTTCTAAATTACGAATATTTGATTTTCCCAATAAATAGTCCAAACTACAGCCAAAAATTTCACACATTCTTAATTTAATATCATCATTTGGGGTCCTATCTCCATTTTCATATTGAGAAATAGAAGCGCTAGAAGATAAATTTAATCTTTTTGCCAGTTCCATTTGGTTCATTCCCAATCTTGTTCTCTCTAGCTCAATTCTTTTTCCGAGTATATTTTCCATAAAATAATTCCTTTCTATTTTTGCAATCTGTGAAACTACTCTATATTATACCATTTATTTCACTTATCGTAATATTTTTCACATATTGCTAAAAATCATCTTGACTTTATTCACGTTTTGTTATAATATAATTTCATATTTCACAAATTGTAAAAGTATAAAAATGCTAAAATTCATAGTTTAGTATTTTTTGCTTTCGTCATTTTCACATTGTGTGAAATTTAGAAAAATTAAAGGAGGATTTTTATGAAACAAAAAAATGTAGGAATTCGTTTTGACGAACCCAAAAATAAGGAGTATAGTTTGACAAACAAACTGCATCCTGAGGCTGTAACTCATAAATATCGAACAGTCTCAGGAATCACACTGCTCGCATTAGTCGTGACAATTATCGTATTATTGATTTTAGCAGGTGTATCAATCAATCTTGTGGCACGGGAGTAATGGGATTTTAGGAAGGGCGACAAAGGCAGTTGACATCACGAATATGGCGAAAATTAAGAAAGAAATTGAATTAAAAATCGCAGAATTGCAAATGGATTATTATACAGAAAGCAACAATTTTGCAAATGTGAATGATTATGTGAAAGCTGAATTAGAAAAAGGAGTGGAACTTTCAAATGGGGCTGAAATTTCGTGTGACGAAAGTGGAAAATTAAATTATGAAGGGGTAGAAATTGGAATTCTAAGTTCAGACGGAAGTGTCACAATTGATGGCGAATTAAGCAGCAACCAAATCGTGCAAAAATACACAGTTGCGTATAATGCCAATGGCGGACAAGGTGCACCAGCTAGCAAAAAATATGCAGCAGGAGAAAATGTAACTATTGATTTTACGACAAAACCAACGAAAAAAGGAGCAAATTTTTTAGGCTGGGCGAGAACACCAAATGCAACAACACCAGAATATACGAGTTCAGGAAGTTTTACAATGGGAAGTCAAAGTGTGACACTATATGCTGTGTGGGAAAAATTAGCTGGAACAGCGGCAATTAAGCCAGAGTATTATGGAGATAATGTCAATTATTCAGCAAATAGCGTGAGCGATTGGCAAATATTTTTAAATGACGGAAGTAATGTGTTTTTGATTTCAAGTAATTATGTGCCAAATAGCGGGATGACTTTGGAAACAGGAATTGAGAAAGTAAACGGAAGTGACTATCGAGTGTATACCGATAATCCAAATCAGTTATTTAATTGGTTAACAAATGCAACAAACTGGAGTGCCTATGCAGCAGGAATAAATGGTGCAATCGCAATGGGAGGAGCAACCAAACCACAATTTACAGAAAGCTATAATGCAAAATATGGAACCAATCATTCTAGTGGGCTAGACACTATTAGTTGTGGATATACAATAGAAAATAATGTGGAACCATACAAAGCTGTCGGAAAAGAAAATTGTGCATCCTATTGGTTAGCTTCCATGCCATCTGATCGTCAAAGCGATGTATGGTGTGTCTATAATACAGGCTTAATAACTGCGGTTAATTATCACACTTATGGAATATATCGCGGCATTCGACCTTTGGTAAAATTGCCTTCTAATATAAAGACAACTTGGAATGGTACAGCTTGGGATTTAAGTGAATAAATTGTAGGACTGGCTTGACCAGTCCTTTTAAATTATGATATAAATAAATTATGAAAATTTTAATGTTAGAAATCATTTATTTATTGATGATAAAAATAAATATCATACAATTTGCTAATCCCATTTATCATACTGGAATTGACGTTATTCAATTTTTATATTTTGGAGCAGTTTTTATTCTTTATTTATATTTTTCAATCCGCCCAAAAAAGGCGCCCACTTTATTAAAAAATGCAACCATTTTTCTCATCTTTTATTCTATCTTTTTGCATTTTTCACTTGAAAAAATCGCTGCCAATTTCACAACTATTTCAGGCACTATCAATTTTATAAAATATGCTGGAAAAATTTATTTTATTTGCCTTCCCTTAATTTCCTTTCGCATCTGGGCAGAACAAACTAATCCTCCCAAAAAAATTTTTATTTTTGTAAAAATTTTTTTATTTTCTCTGCTTACGTTTTGTTTGCAAAAATTATTTGGTTTAAATGGCATTTTATACAGTGTTCCTCTTTTTGAATTTATCTGTTTTTGCCAAATAATTTTAAAAAATTTTACACACAATAAAAATTAAGGAGGTTTTTATGGACAATTTAACAATTTTAAATGAAGTGCACAAAGGTGTTTGCATGGGAAAAGATTCCATTGCTATGGTGGGTGAAAAAAGCTCTGACGCAAATTTCCGCGATGAACTGACTTACCAATATAACCAATATCAAGAAACCGAAAAAAGAGTAGATCAAAAATTTGAAGAAATTGGCGAAATTCCAGATGATACGCCTATGGGACAAAAAATTATGGGTTGGTCAGGCATTCAGTTTAATACGATGAATGACAAAAGTAATTCCCAGCTTTCTGAACTTCTCATTCAGGGTTATGATATGGGAATTATCAAAGGTGTTAAACTTTTAAATCAAAGCCCTGAGGCTTCAGATGATGTAAAAGATATTTTAAATGGTTTTATTGCTTTTCAAGAAAATAGCATTCATCGTTTAAAAAAATTTTTATAAAATAAATTACAAAATAGCTGTTATCTTATCGATAACAGCTAACTTGTTCATAATAATTTTTATAATTATTCTGCTGATTCTGCGATTTCAGCATCTGGAGAATCATAAGCCTCCAAAATTGCTTTTTGAACTTTCTCTCTTGTTTCAGCATTGATTGGATGAGCTATATCTTTGAATTCTCCGTTTGGAGTTTTTCTGCTAGGCATAGCGATAAACAATCCATTTGCACTTTCGATAACTTTGATATCATGAATAACGAATTCATTATCGAATGTTACAGAAGCAACAGCTTTCATTCTGTTCTCTGAATTTACTTTTCTTAAACGTACATCTGTTATTTGCATTTTAGCACCTCTTTCTATTGTTAATATTCATACATAAATATTATCTCTATGTATTAATTATTATATTCGCCAAAATAAATGAAATTCCTTCTAAATTTTACAATATTTTTTCAATTTTTACAAAAAATTTTCGACCTTATTATTTTCCTTATTTTCATACATATTTTTTGCCAAAAATTGCATAATAATATTAACATTATACTTGAAAATTGCATAATTTAAGTGTATAATACAATTAGTTTTGTTCGGAGGATTAAAAAATGGATTTTGAAATCGATGATTTAACAAAATATAAACATATACATTTCATTGGAATTGGCGGCATTAGTATGAGTGCTATTGCAGAAACGCTACATAGTTGGGGGTATCACGTGACTGGCTCAGACTTAAATCAAAGTCAGCTAACCGATACTTTAAATTCACATGGCATCCAAACGATTATTGGCCACGACCTTGAAATTACTAAAAATGCAGATTTAATTGTCTTTTCAGCTGCTGTGGGCGAAGACGATCCCGAAATGAAAATCGCACATGAAAATCATATTCCACTTGTAACCCGCGGAAAATTTGTTGGCTATTTGACAAAAATGTACCAAGAAACCATTTGCGTTGCCGGAACGCATGGTAAAACCACAACGACTTCCATGCTTGCCACTTGCTTTTTAGCTGCTGGCAAAGATCCTTCTATCGAAGTTGGCGCCATGCTAAAAAATATTGGTGGCAATTATCACATTGGAAAAAGTGAGTATTTTATTTTGGAAGCCTGTGAATACAAAGCCAATTTTCTGAACTTTTTTCCAAAAAGTGCCATTATTTTGAACATGGATGGCGACCACTTGGATTATTACAAAACTTTTGACAATGTTATCAAAGCCTTTCAAGATTTTTCTTGTCTTTTAAAAGAGAATGGATTGCTTGTGACCAACGCCGATGACAGCAATTGTTTGGCTTTAAAAAATATCGTAAAATCAAATTTTATTTGTTATGGAATTGAAAATAAAAATGCAGATTTCGTTGCTCAAAATATTGAATTTGACGATAACGGTTTTGCTCAATTTGATGTTTATAAACAAGGTAAATTTTATCATCATTTTGCTTTGTCTGTAACTGGAAAGCACAATGTTTTGAATGCCTTGGCATGTATCGCCATGTGTGATTACTATGGAATTGAGAAAAACAGGATGGCTGAAGCATTAAAAAGTTTTATTGGCGCAGAACGTCGCTTGGAATATAAAGGCTCTTTTCATGAGATTTCTGTTTTTGATGATTATGCTCATCATCCAACTGAAATTTCAGCTGTTAGTAGTGCGATTAAAAATAAAAAATATCATGAATCTTGGGTCATTTTTCAACCACATACGTATTCTAGAACAGCTAGTCTTTTGGATGATTTTGCGCAATCTTTGATGGATTTTGACCATGTTATTTTGGTGGATATTTATGCTGCAAGAGAGCAAAATACAGTCGGAATTTCTTCACAGGATTTGGCAAATAAAATGCTTTCACTTGGCAAAAAAGTAGAATATATTTCGAAATTTGAAAAAGTCGCAAAATACGTCAAAGAAAACGCCGTGCCACATGATTTGGTCTTAACTTTGGGGGCTGGAACCGTCACACAAATCGGGCCTATGTTGCTAAAATAAAAATGAAGGGCTTTAAATATTTTCGTTCCAATTTTTTAAGCCGTAGGTATCATTCATAAGCAATACTAGATTTTCTATTACTATTGGCAATAGAGAAAAATCTCCTTGTAGCACTGGAATGCCCCATAATAAAATCAAGATAATGTCATTTCCGACGAAAAATGCAAAACTATATTGGCTCCTTCTAACAAGCAAATATGTTGCAATTAGGCTTGTAATCATAGAGAAACTTGAAATCATTAATTGGCTTGTGTGGAAATATTTTAACACAAGATATAAAGTGCCAAATCCAACTATGCTAGTAAATCCCAAAATTATCCACTCCTTTTTGCTAATTTGATTGGAAGTTACGGTATTTGTTTCTTGGTTTCTATGCGTTACCCACGAAATTACCCCATAAATATACATCGGAAATACCACCAAAATATCAATCATGACTTCCCCATAATAGTGGTTTATATAGGATAGGATAGAATATAACGTCACTTCTGCAATTCCCACAAATTGGCTAATGACCTTCCCTTTCGCCTGCAATAATGAGCAAAGTACTCCAACCAAAGATGCTAAAATTGTTAAAAAATTACTTTTGCCGAAGACACTTGAAAAAATAATCAACATAGTTCCTAATACTAAAAGTATAATTTCAAATCTGGTCCAGTTTTTGAATAATTTTTTCATGAATTTTCTCCTTCATTTTGTATTTCTTCTTTTAGTTTATGAATAATCTCCTCATAATTTGAATATTCCTCTTCGACTTTATCCAATTCTCCACTTGAAAAATTCTTCAAAAATACTGTTTTAAATTTCATAAATTCGCCAATGCCCTCAAAATATTTTTGAATATCCTTGGCAACTTCTTGATTTTCTTTTTCACTAATTTGCCCCACTGTAATCACATAAATTGTTTTTCCTTGCAATAGTTCATCGTGCGCGCTATAAGGGTTCCACCTGTCGATTACATTTTTCAAAATGCCTGTTATATGATTCATATAAATTGGAGTTGCTATAATGATTTTATCTGCTTGAACTATATCCAAATATAATTCTTGCATGTCATCGTCTAGCACACAAAAATTTTCTAAACCTTCTGCACATACGCCACATCCCAAACAATAATCAATACTTTTGTCCGACAAGGAAAATAACGTATCATTTTCTTCCTTTAAATCGCTTAAAACTTTGTAGCAATTTTGTCTGCGATTGCTTCCATTTATGTATAAATTCATATGATTTTCCTCCAGTTAATTTGATAAAATAAAAATGCCTAGAGGGCAACGTACTTAACATACGTTTAGCTTTTAGCTACCTACTCTAGGTCTTTGATAATATTTTAACACAATAAAGCAATCATGTCAACTCTTATCTTTATTATTATATGTAATTTTTTGAACTCTACCACTGATTTTATCTCCTGGAAATAGACTGATTCTAAAATTTTTAGACTTTAAATGAGGAACAACCGCTTTCACAATATTCTTATTTTTATAGTAGTTATAAAAAGTATTCACAACTAAATCCGCTAATTGAATTCCGTAATGATTTTTTGAATCATAATAGGTAATTTTAAAATTAAAATTTTCTAAGCAGAACTCTGTTTTTAAATACGTTTCTAAATTATTTAATTCTCCAACACGTATATTTCTATTATCAATACTCACAATAAATTCTACTTCGTTGGCTAAAAGTTCTAAATTTAATAACGGAATTACACAATCTTTTATAAGAAGTTTAACTGCATAATTAAAAAATATATTAGAATATATAATTTCTTTTTTCATTGCTTGTTTATCGAAAACTTTTGCACAACCAAAAAAAGTATCCATGTCTTGTATATTATCAAATATATTAATTTTTTCTGCATCCTTCATATGATATGATTTAATTTCTTGGTCTAAGCTTAAATTTTTATTTTGTTTCATTTCATAATTAATCTTTTTATATTTGGAAATTATTTTAAGCTTATCGTGTGCAAAAGTAAAATAACCACCAACCGCAAAATACTTCGTTTTACTATTTTTATGTATCGAACCACTTTCATCTAAGTACATATATATCTTCATAAGCAACACCTCATCGTGATAATTTTTCGGATATATTATATCATAGATTATTTTATATAGCAAGTTTTTTATTGCTTTTGTAGTTTTTATACTTTTTCTCGAAATTTGCTAAATGCTCCAGGTATTGGATATTTTTCTAGAAGTTTCTTTTTTTCTACCCAAACAAATTCTTTATTTGTATTTTTGACCAAAATTTTAAAGCCTACCATATCCCATTCCACATGCGAAAAAATATGACGATAACTTCCTATTTTTTCAATTTTATTTACTTGCAAATTCCAATTCTTCAAAACATCTTCTAGCTCTTTTTTTGTGCACTTTTTATCCACATTTGGAAACTCATATAAGTTGGCAAGTAATCCAGTTTTATCTCTTTTTCGAATCGCAATTTGATTTTCATATTCCAACAAAAAAACTGTTTTTTGCTCTTTTTTTCTTTTTATTTTTGCATTTCGCACTGGAATATTCAGCGTCAAATTTTCTTTCTTGGCTAAACAAATTTTTTGCAACGGACATTGCTCACAAATCGGCTCCCCATTTGGCAAACAAATTCGTTCCCCTAATTCCATTAATCCTTCATTAAAATCACCAGCTTGTTTTGGCATAATTTGTTTTAATTTTTCGGTAAATTCTTTTTTCGTTTTTGGCTCCAAAACATCTTTTTTACTTAGCACAACTCGGCTTACCACACGAAGCACATTTCCATCAACAGCTGGCACTTTTTCGTTATATGCAATTGATGCAATGGCGCCTGCTGTGTATTCGCCAATTCCAGGCAAATTTAATAATTCTTCATAATTTTTTGGGATATTTCCAGCATATTTTTCTTGTACAATTTGAGCTGCTTTTTTGAGGTTCCTAGCTCGATTATAATAGCCCAATCCTTCCCATAATTTTAGCAATTTTTCTTCGTCAACTTCTGCCAAATCTTTGACCATTGGCAAGCTCCTTAAAAATCGTTCATAATATCCTAAAACTGCTTCAATTCTTGTTTGTTGAAGCATGATTTCAGAAACCCAAATATGATATGGATTTTTCTCTTTTCGCCAAGGCAATTCTCTTTTATTTTCTTGATACCACTTAACAATTGGCTCTGCCATTTTTTTCATTAAATCTAAATCTTGCATTTTTCTTCCCTACTATTTTTCAAATAACATCGATGGATTTCCTAAAAAAGTAAACAATGCTTTTGTTAAAGCAATAACGATAATAATTCCTACTACCATTAACACAATATAAACTAAATATCCCACAAACGATTCTGATTTTTTGTACGCAATAAATTCTAAAAAAGTTATAATCGCTGCAACTAAAAATACTCTAGCAACCTCCATCATCGTTATCTCTGAATTTTTGAAATAATGATTGGCAAAACAATACAAAAAATTTAAAATATACCCTAACATAAATCCACTTCTGCAAAGTCCCAAATAAACAATATACGCAAAAATAAATCCTATAATAATTGCTCCTATATTAATCATCTTTTTTCCCCCTTTTTATCTATTCTTTTTTATTATAATCATAATTAAAACAATAGTCAACATTTTTATTGTTTTCTTCTCAAAAATAGCTTATAATAAAGAAAATATAAAGGAGAATAACATGTTAAAATTACCAGAAAAATTTAAAAACGATGTCATCAATCGCTATGGAAAACAAGGTCAAATTTGGCTAAATCATAGCCATAAAATTATAGAAAAATATACCCAAAAATTTGAATTAGAAAATGTTCAATTAGTTGAACCATTAGGCGTCAATATTGTTATGTTTGCCACCTCTTCAAAATGGGGAGAAGTTGTCATCAAAATTGGTTCACCAAGTTCTAAGCAAGAAATAAAAATCATCCAACAATATTCTGAATATTATGCACCAAAATGTCATTACTCGAATCTTGAAGATAATATTATGATTTTAGAAAAAATTTGTCCCGGATATTCTTTAGATAATTTGGAAAATTCAGAAGAAAGAATAAAAGTATTTTGTAATTTATCCAATCACCTTTTAATTCCTATAAATAATACAGAAACTCTTTTAACTTTTGACCAAATATTTATCAAAGATTTTGAATTTGCAAAAGAAAATTATCCACTTTTTAAAGACATTTTGTGGATGATTAATATTGCTAAAAATCTCTATGATAAAATGAAAAAAATGAATTTACCAAAATATATTTTGCACGATGATTTACATCACAAAAATATTCTAAAATCCGAACATGATTGGAAGGCAATTGATCCTCATGGAATAATTGGTGAAAAAATAATTGAAACTGCTCAATTTTTAAGAGCCGAATTAAAGCACACAAACTTAGAGAAAAATAAAATTGACAAACTTATTTCACTCATGTCAAAATATTACAAAGAAGATAAAAAATTAATATTAGAAACTTTATACTTTTATACAATTAGAAAAATTATTTGGCAAACAAGAATTAAAGCAGATTCTAAAACAATTTCTTACCTTATTACTGTCTGCAAAAATTTACTTGAAATGTTAGACTTAAAATGAACCAATTTGCTCACTTTTTCATACAATATTCTAGGTGATTTTTATGTTTAAATTGACAAAAAAAATAATTCAAAATGAATTAACTTACAAAGGAAATGTGATTGCAAAATATAAAATTGAATATCCACAAATTTTTTCTAATTGTTACTCTATTTGCGATTTTAACGCTATCAATTTAGCGCTTGCTTTAGAGCTCGAAACATATGCGAAAAAAACTCTCTTCGAAGACAGTAAAAAAACTTACAATTACAATGTCGCAAATGGCTATCCCATTATGGTTTATGAATTAATTTTAGAAACTAATATTACGTATAACAAAAGTCCAATTATTAGTTTGTATCAAGACCAATATACTTTTACTGGTGGTGCTCATGGATCCACAATTCGCACTTCACAAAATTGGAACTTAGCATGTAACAAACAATTAACTTTAAATGATATTTTTGCCAAAAATCCAAACTATTTACTCTCTGTTTTAAAGCAAATCAATCAGCAAATTCAAGAAAAAGGAGCCGATTTATTTTTTGACAATTACTGCACTTTAGTTCTAGAAACTTTTCAGCCAAATCAATTTTATCTCATCCCTAATTCTGTTGTAATTTATTTTCAGCAATATGACATCGCCCCTTATTCTACAGGAATTCCAACCTTTGAAATTAGCTATTCATAGCTAATTTTCTATCTCATCTGCTCTAACACTGGCAATTCTTTTCTATATTTTCTCTGTGCTTCTAAATCTATTTCTTGCACAATAATTCCTTCATCATTTTCTATCTTGGCTAAAATTTTTCCCTCATAAGAAATCACTTGCGTATTCCCACAATTGCCTTCTCCTGTTTGGTTACACGCACAAAAATAAACCTGATTTTCAATTGCCCTCGCCTTCGTCAAAACGTCCCAAGCAATTGCGCCAGTTGCCTTTCTAAAATGCGATGGCAAAAATATAATCTCTACTCCCTCTTTTATAAGCTCTCTAAAATATTCTGGGTACCTCAAATCAAAACAAATGCCAACTCCCATTTTCACGCCATCCAACTCAAAAATTCCGTTCTCATTTCCCGGCATAGTCTTTTGCGTCTCATCCACAACCAAATCTGGTTTATTTACTTTGTACATATATTTTTTATCATAACGATGAACCATCTCGCCCTTTCTATTGATGACAAAACACGTATTCGTTGTCTTCTCCGAACCTTCCTTTATCAAAGAAACACTACCCAACACAAGATTAACCTCATTTTCCTTTGCAAAATCCTGATATTTTTCAATATCTTCTAAGCTACAATTTCTCTGACTACGTTCGCTCCCCCAGTAAACAAAAGACTCCGACAAACAAATCACATCTGCCTTCTCTGAAACCGCTTGCTCCATAAATCGCAACGCTTTCTTTTCATTCTCTTCTCTCGTTTCAGTCGAATCCATTTGAACCAGTGCTATTCTCATTTTCCTACCTCCAACATCGCATCTTTCATCACTTCTCTTTGTGTTTCAAAATTCGCTTTTGTCACTGGAATTCTGCCACACATTTGCGTTTTCAAAAAATAATTTAATCTGTCAAATGCCTGAAGCGTTTCCTCTGTGCCGCTTCCACTGCCGCCCGCACACGCAATACAAACAACTTTCTTATGCCTGATTTTCGAGTTTTCGCAAAAAGCATCACACCTCTTCAAACGGTCAAAAAACGTTTTGGCACTCTCGCTCATTTCCCAAAAATACACTGGCGTAATAAAAATATAAGCATCAAAATTACTCATATATTCATAAATCCCATTAAAATCGTCCTCTTGAATACATTTGCGTTGTGCCAAACAAATGCCCCAGCCTCGCTCGCCGCAAGCCAAACACTTCTGAATATTTTTTTGATTGATACAAATATGTTCAACCTCATTTCCAGAACTTTTCAGCACATTTTCGCACTCTGCCACACACGAAAACGTCAAACCAATTTTATTAGGCACAAAGCTATCTCTATTAACCTGATTGGCGCTAAAACTCAAAATCAAAACTCGCATTTCATTCTCCCATTTTCCCTGCAAACAATTTCCTAATTTCCTTGCAATTTTCCTCTGCCTCCTTCACACATTCCTCCAATGTCAGCAATTTTCTTTTTTGCTCCATTTTCTGCAACACTTTATCTCGCGCTTCCTCATATTCCACTTGTCTTCTTCCCCACTCATGCAGATAAATCAAAGCCCCCTCCACAGTCACAAACTTAAAACATTCCGCATTTTTCACAATCTCTGCAATCTTCGTTTCTGTTTTTACTTTGTCATGATGTGCTTGAATACTATTCAAAATAATTTTCTGCTCCTCCATTGGAACATTCCATTCATCTAAATATTTCTGCGAAAATTCTGCACTCAAATTCGGATGATTTTTCTGAATTTCTCCCGCCCAAATCGGACTAAACACCGTATGCGCCAAATACAACGAGGTCAAAATCAGCTTTTCATCTTCTTGATATTTTTGCGCCAATTCTTTCCCTTTCAAAATCGCCAATTCCGTCAACCTCCATGCAGGCGCCTTATTAATTTGCGTTTGCTGATACATCAAATCTCTCGACAATTCTACAAGGTCCATACTTTCCACTCCTCGATTTTTAATTTAGAATCTTCATAAGTATATAAATATTGATAAAGTTTTCCTCACAAAATCATTATTTATATTACATCTCACTTCTGCCTTCTAGCGCCTTTGTCAGCGTCACCTCGTCTGTATATTCTAAATCGCCTCCAACCGGAATTCCTCTCGCAATTCTCGTCACTTTAATTCCCATTGGCTTGACCAATTTTGAAATATACATCGAAGTTGCTTCGCCTTCCACACGCGGATTTGTCGCCAAAATTAATTCTTTCACACTACCATCCATTAGCCTTGAGAGCAACTCCTTGATTTTTATGTCGTCTGGACCAATTCCGTTCATGGGAGAAATCGACCCATGCAAAATATGGTAAACGCCCTTAAATTCGTGTGTTCTCTCCATTGCAAAAACATCGCGCACGTCCTCCACCACACAAATCGTGGTTTGGTCTCTTTTCACATCAGAGCAAATATTACATGGATCTGTGTCAGAAATATTAAAGCATTTTGAGCAAAATTTTAGATTGCGTTTTGCATTCAAAATCGCATCTGTAAACTCTTTCGCCTGCTCGTGGCTGACATCCAACATATAAAAAGCCAAGCGTTGTGCGGTCTTGTGCCCAATACTTGGCAGTTTCTCAAAATTTTCAATTAATTTTTCAATTGATGGTGAATAATTAGCCATTTTACATTAACCCCGGGATATTAAATTTGCCAAAACTTGCATTTTGGGCATCATCCACTTTGCGCAAAGCCTCATTCACACAAGTCAAAATCAAATCTTGCAACATTTCTACATCCTCTGGGTCAACCACGTCCTTCTGAATTTTAATTTCCTGCAACATTTTTCCACCTGTCACAGTCACAGAAACCGCATTGCCACCAGCCGTTGCACTAAACGTCTTTTCTTGCAATTCTTCTTGCGTTTTCTCCATTTCCTCTTGCATTTTTTTTGCTTGTTTCATCAATTGGTTTGGATTAAAACCTCCAAAACCTCCCATTCCTCCTGGAAATCCGCCTCTTTTTGCCATTTTTATCTCCTTTCCCAATTTTATTCAATCACATTAATATCTATGCCAAGTCCGTCAAATGCCGATGTGTCCGTCTTTTTTTCTGTCTTTTTTGCCTTTCCATCTCTTAATTTAATGTTTATTTCACTACCAGTCGCCATCGCAATTGTTTTGATTAAATCAGCGCGATTATTTGGATCTTCCAAAATTCTTTTGTTAAAATCCGTCAAACCATTGGTGAATACGATTTCCCACGTTTGGTCATTTAACTTATCCACAACCGTATTTACCAAACAAGTATATAAACGTATTTTCCCTGCATTTTTCAATTGGTTTACAATTTCCTGCCAATCCTGTGTCGGTTTCACGTTTTGTTTTATTGCTTTTGGCTGATTTTGTGCAACTTCAGGTTGCCTTTTCGCAACTTGTGGTTGCGTTATGTCAATTTCAGGTTGCAAAATTGGTTTTTCTATTTTTTTCATACAAATTTTCAAAATTCCTGCTTGAAACATAATCGTCTTTTGTGTTGAGCTCTTCAAGCTACTTTCCAATTCTGATAATTGATAAATGATTTCCAGAAATCTTGTTTTTTCCGCTTTTTCCGCCAAACTCTTGATTTTATCCAATTCTTCCTGATTGTATAATTCCAACTTTTTCGTAGCTTTATACACCAAAATATCTTTGACATATTTAATTACTTCCCACAAAAAATTGTACAAATCTTTGCCGTCTTCTAGCACGTCGTCAATCGCTTCAAGCGCAGTTGTTTCGTCGTTTTCCAAAATGGCTTTTGTCAATTTGTGTATCATTTCCAAACTTGGAATTCCTACTAATTCTTTAACCAAATCAGCTGTGATTTCATCCGCACTTTCTTGACTACAACGTTCCAAAATGCTGATTGCATCACGCATTGCGCCTTCTGACAAAACTGCCAAAATTTGCAACGCCTCATCTGTTATTTGAATATTCGATTCTGCGCAAATGATTTTCAGCCTTTTGACAACATCTTCGTTGCTAATTTTTTTGTAATCAAATCTTTGGCAACGAGACAAAATCGTGGCTGGCAATTTTTGCGGTTCGGTTGTGGCAAGCATGAATTTTACGTGCTCTGGCGGCTCTTCTAAGGTTTTTAGCAACGCATTAAACGCCCCTGTTGATAGCATATGCACCTCATCAATGATGTAGACACGATATTTTGCTTTTGTTGGCAAAAAATTGACTTCCTCACGAATGCTACGAATATCCTCAACACTGTTGTTGGATGCAGCATCCATTTCGACGACATCTGTCAAAGCACCACTTAAAATTTCTTGGCAAATTTCACATTCATTGCACGGTTCGCCATTTTTTGGATTTAAGCAATTCACGGCTCTGGCTAAAATTTTCGCTGTTGTTGTTTTTCCGGTTCCACGTCCACCATTAAACAAATAGGCATGCCCCACGCGACCTGCCATGATTTGGTTTCTAAGTGTTTTTGTAATGTGCTCTTGCCCCACCATGTCTTCAAATTTCAATGGCCTAAATTTTCTATATAAAGCAGTATAAGCCATAGCTTTCTTTCCTTTCGTATTATAAAGACTTCCCTTAAGGAAGGCATGTCAATCACATAAATACACTACTTATCGCTGCTTTCTCTCGAATCTGACGAGATTCATAGCTTTTTATTGAAACATACCTTCCTAAAAAGAAGCCTTGTTCTTTTTTCTTATTATATAATGAAATTTATCATTTGGCAAGATTTTTTTTAATAAAATTAAAAATATTCTTAAAGAATTTTACAATACCAGCTTCTTTCTTATACTCTATCATTTCTAGTTTCGTATGAGTTTCTTCTTCTCTTTCGTCTGAATTATTGTTCTTAAACATATTTTCTACATTATATTTTTGACGAAGTTCATCTTGATATTTTTTCTCATTTTGCATATAGTTTTCAAATAATTGCTTTTTATTCTCTGTATCCCAATATTTTAATAATAAGACAGCAATAAATGATTTCGTTTCCTTTCTTAATGCTTGATTTTCAAACGGAATATTTTCATCAATCTCGAAAACATATTCTTGAGATTTATTTTGCCTGATAAAATTTCTAACTCCATTTGGAATCTGTTCTTCATACTCTTCTGGTAAATAATTGAAAATTTCATCAATCTCTGTTAATGCTTCTCGATATCTGTTATTCATTTATTTCTACTCCTTTATCTCCATTTTCCTTTGTATTGTTCAATGTAAGATTTAATTCATCTTTCCATTCTTCAAGCTCATGTTCACTTACATCTTTTGTAGCACTTCTTAAGCTATTTAAAGTTACTTTTCCCTTTTTAGCATTTTTCTCTTTTTGACTTCTTTGTACTTTATTAACATATCCATTTACTTCAAATTCTTTCCAATCCTTTTTCTTCACCCCATCATATCTTTCTTCAGCAAGTTCTAACAATTGGTTTTTCTCTTCTTTTGACAAATCATTTGTCGCGCTGACTATTTTTCCTGTTTTGCTATCAGCCCCAACATATCCATAGCCTCCATCTGGTGTTTCTATTGCTCCTAATAATATTTTCTCTCTTTGTGTTACTCTAGATTCGCTTTTTTGATCAGAATTCGAAATACTTCTAACTCCTGATTGTTTTTCTTGTCCAATCTCGTTCCAATCCGTCCATAAATCTACATTTTTAGCCTCATTAATATCATTAAAGTAGCGAATTTGCTCATCCAATAAATTAATTCCTAATTCTTCTGCCATAATAGATATATTTTTCATTATTTTATCTTTTTGTTTATATTTATCAGGTTCTTTAGTTTTTATGAAATTTGTATAATTTTCTTTGGCAACTTCAAAAAATTCCAAAAGTTCCTCTTGCGATAATCCTTCTTTTAATCGGTCTATTGAGCTTGCTTCCGAACGTCCCACGGCAATTTCCTTAGCCGTATTCTTCCCGCCATTATAGCCATTTCCGCAAAATAAGTCCATCATTTTTCGTTGCCCAAGCAATAAAAACTTCGTTTCGCAATTCTCCACCTTCATTTTCCATCAAATATTCTTTGTAAGCCAAAATATTACATTTTCTTGATTTCAATTCTTCAAAACTCTCACGTGCCGCTTCCGACTCCGCCTCTTCTATTGTTGTTTTCACAGCTGGGTTTGTTATCTCATCAATTTCGACTTCATTTGTGTTAATTTCAATTGCCGAACCAGTCGTAACTTTTACATTTCTTGCTGCTTGCACTTCCTGCTTATTCGCCGCCATACTTGCCATTCCAATTGCCCCTACTAATGCTACTCTTGTAATAAATTTTTTAACTCCTCTAATATTTCTTTTGTTTTCTTCCATCTTTTTCTCCTCCCTTATACTTCTTTAAAAAATTGATAATACTTAATATCATCTAAAACTTCTATAATATAGCCACTTTTGACACTTCCTTCGTTTGTTTCCAATTGTAAATTAGCACTCATGTTGCAGATAAAACTTTCGTCCAAATTATTTTTGATGTGAATCGTAAAGTGAATTTTAGGTGACAATTTTGCTAAATCGATATCTAGATTATTGAAAATTCTTCCATCAAAAGACACTAAACCATTGTCTTTTGTGACTTGATATTGGTTGACAATATTTTGATTAATGTAACCTAACGTAATTGGATTTGAGCAATCTGTAAAAAACACTGGCTCGGCATAACTGCTGTTTTGATTGTCTTCATTTGTGTAAACGATTTTGTAGTCCAATCTTTGATCAATCAAGTTTTGCTCAATCAAACGAAACTTTGAAATCTCAAGCGGATTTTTATAATACAATGCTGGTGTCCCGTAATTGTAATTTACTTCTATTTTAAAATTGTCCAAATATAGCTCTTTTACTGTATTTTCCTGTGTTAATTCGTCGCTAAAGTTATCAATATAAAGCGCTACATCGGAATATTGTGAAATGCTAATATCCTGCAAATTTTGCTCTGCCGTATTGTCTACTGCTTCTGCGCTACTGTATTTTACCACTTTAGCCACACGAAAGACAGGCTTTTCGTTCGCCTTAGCTATCACCATAAGTTCCTCTACAAACCTGTTTCTCGCAGCAATTCTTTTAAAAATAAATTGATAACTAATCATCCCTAATAGAATCAACACACTCATTAAAACAATCGGAATGATGATTTTTACGATTTTTTCTTTCATTTTTTATCCTACTATAATCTATTATATAAATATTCCATATAAGAATATACTCTATTATGCCAATTTTCGTCACTTGCATACCTTTTGTTGACAGAGGCTACTGTTGGTTCCTCGTAATAAGAACCTTTTGCCAATTCCTCTCCATAAATTGGCGTTCCTTCTTCATTGATATAATATTTTACCAAAGCTTTTGCTACTAATTCAATTCCTTCGGCATATGTATCAAATGTGAACGAGCTCGCATATGGCGAATTGTCATAGGCGCCATAACCAAACAAATTCTTTTTGTCATTGGCAATCGTCGACGTTCCCCACGCACTTTCGTGAATCGCAATAGCCGCCAAAAATACGCCATTCATGTGATAATTCTTGTCCATGTTGTAAAAAATTTCTGCATTTTCTTCTAAAATATGATTTTTGTCAGATGCATTTCCTGACAACATTTTTTTGTAATCTTCCAACGTTAAATCTGTTGATTCATTGAGTGGCATACTTTCTGATAACGTCATTTTAATTCTTTGTACACGATTGGCTTCCACAACACCTGGCGTTACTTGGCTTGAAGTCAAATTTTTGCATTCTACGTAGCCTTCCAAACCATCAAAATTGATTTTGCACCAATTTTCGTCTTTTAATTCTAACAAAACCACGTCTAAACTTTTCAAAATCGTGCAAACACTTTCTGCAGAATCTTCGGCTTCTTTTTTTAGTTCAACTTCCTTCGTCAAATACATTTTATCATCCAAATGAACTTTATTGTCTGCCAAAAATTTTGATGTACCTCGCTCAATAATTTGCATTGTCGAATTTGCCATTGGAATTTCACTTAAGATACTTTCAGCAACTAATTCATCATTTTCATAAGATTTGATAACCGTTACTTGCTTGGTTCCTGCGATTCCTTCTTGTACAATTTTTTCTTCGCCTTCTGGCAAATTAGGATTGTCCTCATATTTTGTTTCAAAATCCATTGGGCGAACCTCTTCGGCATATTCTTTCGACTTCAAAACACTCACATTTTGCATCAAAATATTTTCTAGTTCAATCGCATTTTCATTACTCTCTAAAACCAATTCTCCTGCAGCATTGACAGGTTGTGCAGGTTGCTCTTTTTCTTGTGTTACTTCTGGTTTTTGCGTATTTTCTATTTGTGGTTCTGGCTCATTTTCTTGGGCAATTTCCTGTTTTTCAACTGTGTTTTCAGAAATTGTTTTAGCAAAAATACTGGTCGAAAAAATAAAGGTAGCTGCCACAATAAAAATTGTTACCATGACAATAATTTGTTCTTCTCTGGCAATTTTGGCTAACTTTGGATGCACAATTCCATTAATTTTTTTCTGTACAGCTCGTCTCCCTTTCCCACGTTTTTTGCCTAAATTGGGTTGTATGTAATCCACTTTTTTTATGTCTTCTAGATTATGACGCATTTGTTCAAGGTTTTGCTGCATCTCTCTAAAATCATTAATTCTCATACTTACTCATCCATTCTTAAAATTTTACAACATTATTATATAATATTTTTTTTAGAATGTCTATATTAAATTTTAGATATTTTTCAAAAAATTGTATATTTTGTTGAAATATATTTTCAAGCATGTTATAATATTTGTGTTTTTATTCTTGTGCAAACCGCACAAATAAATCCTAACATTTTATTTATATATCATATCACCAACTTGAAAGGAGGTGATGATATATGCCAAAATCAGATATTCCAAAGACAAAACTATTCAGAACACTACATATTTTGTGGGAAGTATTCAAGATTGCTCTTGAAATTGCTAACCTAGTGTGCAGTATAATCGTTCTTTTTAGTTAAAATAAAAAGGTAGTGTCAGCAACACACTACCTTTTTTTCATTTTTTCTATGCCATCATCAGATTTATATAATATTTTAAATATATATCATACACTATTATTATACATGAATTATATTTTTTGTCAATACTTTTTGCAACTTTTCTACATCCCTCTTGCAATTCTTTTCCCTTTATGCTATCTTATTGTTAATGAATAAATTAAAGGAGCATTTTATGGCATTAATTGAAGTAGAAGATTTAGCAAAAACGTATAAAATTACTCAAAAAGACGCTGGCATGTTAGGTTATATCAAACATTTATTTCGTCCCAAATATAGTGAACATACAGCTGTTAATCATATTAATTTCCAAATTAACGAAGGCGAATTAGTTGGCTATATTGGCGAAAATGGTGCTGGAAAATCTACCACCATCAAAATGCTGACTGGTCTACTAACTCCTACTTCTGGAAAAGTTACTGTCAACGGCATTGTGCCTTATGAAAAAAGAATTCAAAACAACCAACAAATTGGTGCCGTTTTTGGGCAAAAAACGCGGACTATGGTGGGACTTGCCAGTCATTGAATCGTTTCGATTAATTCAAAAAATGTATCAAATCCCAAAAGATGATTACGAGAAAACTTTAAAGAAATTTATCGAAATCTTGGATTTATCAGAACTTTTGAACAAACAAGTCAAAAATTTAAGTTTGGGGCAAAAAATGAGATGCGAAATTGCTGCTACTTTTTTGCATAACCCAAAAGTCGTTTACTTGGATGAGCCAACTATTGGATTGGATATTTTGGTAAAAGAAAATATTCGTAAGTTTATCAAAGATATTAATGAAGAAAAAAACACAACCGTTATCTTGACTACTCACGATTTGAAAGATATTGAGGATGTTTGCAATCGCATTATTCTTTTGGACAAAGGGCAAATTATTTATGATGGCGCCAAAGAAATTTTCAAAAATACTTATGGCAAATATATTATTGCAGAATTTATCATTCAGAACAAAACTAAAAATCTAAGTATGGAAACTGCTGACGAAGACTTTGAAGTCCTTGAAGAAAACGAAAAACACTTAAAAATTAAATTTAATCATGAAAAAACAACGATTATAAATATCGTAAACTATATTTCCAACCACTGCGAGATTTTGGATTTGCATATTCAGGAGCAAGATTTGGAAGAAATTTTGAAGGAATTATATCGAGGTGACGTCATTCATGGTAAGTAGAATTTGGGCTATTGCCAAACAAAATGCAAACGAAAACTTGTATTATCGTTTTGATTTAATTTTATATATTTTCAATTTTATTGTGGAAATTACGGTGTACATTTTTATTTGGCTTGCCATTTATAACCAAGGTGGGCAAATTTCTGGCATGAGTTTTGAGCAAATTACGACATATTATATTTTGGTAGTTTCCTTAAATCCAATCATTGCATGGGGCATTAATGAAACCATTGGAATTGCTATTCGCGAAGGCGAAATTTTAAGAGAATTGCTAAACCCAATTTCCTATTTTGGGTATTATTTTGGAATTCGCATTGGCGAACTAATCGAAGCTGTTATTGTTGGTGTTTTAACTTTTGGCATTTGTGCTTTGTTGTTTGGCGTTTTGCCACCAGCAGGACTTGTCAATTTTCTGTGTTTCCTTGGTGTTATCAGCTTATCTGTCCTTGTTGTTTACTTTTTTGAATTAATTCTCGGAATGACAGCCTTTTACACAGACTCAATTTGGGGCATTGAAGTCCTGAAACGTGCCATTTTAAATATCTTTTCTGGCATGATTGCGCCCCTTACATTATTCCCAGAATTTTTGCAAAAAATTGCAAATTTCTTGCCATTTAAAGATTGCATTTATACACCAATTAATATCTACTTTGGCGAATTGAGCACAACAGAAATTTTGCAAGTTATGCTAAAACAATGCATTTGGATTATTTTGCTTTATGGCGTTGCTAAATTTGTTTTTCACAAAGCAATTAAAAATATTACGATAAATGGAGGATAACATGATACAAAACCTAAAATTATATTTCGCTTTTTTAGGCGCATCACTCAAAAAAATGATGGAATATCGCATCGATTTCTTGGTTGGTACATTTTCGCAATTAACCTTTCAAATCATTGAATTAATTTTTATATGGATTATTTTTCAAAATACAGACACAATTGCTGGCTGGAATTTTCAGCAATTGTTATTGTTGTATGGCGTTATGATGCTAGCCTTGTCTGTCAACGAATTATTATTTGACTCTACTTATGACATTGGAAGAAAATTTATCCGAAAAGGCAAATTTGATACTATTTTGCTACGTCCTGTTCATCCACTCATTTCAGTTTTAGGCGAATCACAAAGTTCATCTTCTATGAGTTATGTAATTCTTTCCATTTTTCTAATTATTACAATGCTAGTTAAATTAGAAATTTCTATTACTTTTATGTTAATCCTAAAAATTTTATATTTTGGTATTTTAGGTGGTTTTATTATTGGAGGAATTCAAACCATTTTTAGCATCTCTGGTTTTTGGACTTACAAATCCAATGAAGTCATTTGGTCCGTTTTCCAAATGCATAAACTCGCCCAATATCCAATTGAAATTTATAATAAATTTGTACGAATTTTAATTAGTTTTATTTTGCCTTTTGCTTTTGCCTCTTACCTTCCAACTTTAGACTATCTTTTCGAAAACCAAAGCAATTTATTTTTCATTGTGCCTTGCATCACAATAACAGTTTGGCTGATAGCCATTGTTGCTTGGAATTGGGCACTAAAACAATATCGCAGCACTGGGAATTAACTTCAAACCTTACTAATCCACCCAAATTTCATATTCTGCCTCGAATTTTTCGCCTGTTTTTAATTTTTGTTGCCATTTTCGCTCCTCTAAATTCCCCGCAAAATCAACGCTGTCACATCTTCCATACCAAGGCTCAATGCACACAAATGGGCAATTTTCTTTATCAGGCGACCAAATTCCAACCAATGGCGCATCAAATTTCACTGTAACATATGGCTTTTTGTCTGGCAAACAAAGCGAAACTTCCTGCACTTGATGGTTTTCCATAATTAATGCATCTTGTTTGAAAAGTTCTGGCACAATTTTCAAATAACCATTTTCTAAATTAATTTGAGGATTTATCTCATTTTTCGCAGGCGCCAAACCGTTTTCCAAACCTGCATTTGCCAATGAATTCGCCGTGTCAAATTTCAAGTAGCATTCCTCCCTTTGCTCCACTGGTACACAAAACGCAGGATGTGCCCCAATTGAAAAATACATCATTTGCGTCCCCTGATTTTCAACTTTCCACATTACCTTAATTTTATTTTCCTGCAATTCATAGCCAATTTTTAGGCAAAACTCAAATGGGTATTTTTCCAAAGTTTCTGCATTTGAATTTAAAGCATACCAACAACTATTTTCCGTTTTTTCCAAAAGCTCAAATTCCATATCCCTCGCAAAGCCATGTTGCCCCATTTGATAAACTTTGTCATGATAACAATATTCCTTATTTTTCAAGGCTCCCACAAAAGGAAACAAAACCGGCGCTCTTCTGCCCCAAAAAGCTTTGTCCCCATGCCACAAATAATTTTTGCCATTTTTCTTATTTTCGATTTTCTGAAGCTCTGCCCCAAATGTGCTAATTTCTAGTTTTAAATTTTCATTTTCGATACTTGTATTCATAGTTCCTCCTCAATATAAATTCCGTGTTTTACCAAATTTTCTGAAGGTGGCGGATTGGCTGGCGTTTCCGTAAATTTGACCACCATCACATCTTGAATCATTTTGACCGAATTTTCTCCCGGGAAAATGTCCATTTGCTTAAATTCATCTGAATGAATGATGTTGTAATATTCATCATCTTCGCAAAAGTTTATACGTACCCCGCAAAATACTTCCATAAAATTGCGCCAAGTGGCTTCTTGCCCCCAATAAGTCGCATGAAAAATCGATGAACGTAAACTGTTGGTTACTGCCAAATTATAAATATCTAACGTTTTCGGAAAGTTCACATCATCAATCACGCCTGCAAAAAGTTTGTTCATTCCAGAACGGTAACCTGGCGTTTCTTCCATTCTAACCAAAATGCGATTGGCAACATTTTTAGCTTGCTCATAAGTCATTTGCGTTGTTTGATAAGTCACTACAATCGACAAAAAATAAGTTATCATAATGACAATCAAAACAAGACTTGTTGCCCAATTGAGCAAATTTACAATACTATTTTTGCTTCCCAATTGCTCAAAAATCATGAGTGAAAAAGGTATCATAAGAAGCATTTGGGTTGCCATTAAAAAATAAATTTCGTTTCCTGAAGCAATGATAACCACTATATTTAAAGCCACAGGCAATAACGCAATTAAGAACAATACTAAAACGCTTCTGGCAAAAAAATCTTTTTTGGTTTGTTTATTTTTCCATAGTTTAACCAATAAAATAAATATGGAAATCGCCAATAACACAAAGAAAATTGCATATAATTTTTCGCGTTTCCAAGCTCTGTTTAAGATAATGCCGTCTGCAAAAAAGTACTTAAAAAATGCCATATATGCGTTTTTGATGGAAGGAATAATTGAAGTTAGGATTGTAGCAAGCCCAATTTGGTTGGTTCCTTTGTAGGTTGACATTGTCAAGTGGTTGATTTTTAAGTACAACACTGTAATGGTGGCATACAAAATTGCAAAAATTACTAACATGAGCGCTTTTTGAGCAATGTCTTTGATAACTTCTAACATTGTTTTTTCTTGTGTTAATATTTTTTTGATGTTTACCATTAAAATCAGCCCAATTGTCAATCCCATATAACTTTGATAAATGGACAACATGAAAATAAACGAAATTCCTGCCAAACAAATGCCTCGTTTTTGGTTTTTTATGTAATAAAAGGCGTATGGCGTAAGTACCGAAAAAAGCATCGCAAACAAATATGCATCAGCTGTATAGGCATACAAAAGCGCCATACACAAACTTGGCGAAGCAACGACGCTTGTAATGATTAAAATTTGAAAAAGTTTATTTTTGATTTCAAACAATTCAACTAACATTACGTTAATCAATCCCATCATCAAAATAGAAATCAATGTTGTGATGAATGGGATTGCAATATTGTTGCGGAGCGAATCAATTAAATTAATGCCCCAACGCCCAAGGCTTGCTTCATAACCGCCCCGCTGTATAATGAATGCCATTTAGCAAACCATCTGGGCTCCAAATTAAGTTAGAAAGCAGTAAAAAATGTGTGATAATTCCTAAAATAATTGTTAATAGCACAATAAATTTTCTATCTTTTGTGAAAAAATTTTTCATCCCCTGCCAAAATTGTTCTGGTGACTTTATTTTTTCTTGTTCCATTTTATTTCCCCTTTATTAATAATGTGCCTTTATCATAATATTTTTACACCAAAATGTCAATACGAATTATGGTTTGCTTGCCAATTCAACTTCCACTTCACTTTCTTTGCCATTTCTCTGAAGATACAATTTTACTACATCTTTTGGATTTTTACTGTAAATATATTTCTTCAAATCGTTCATTTTACTGATTTGAGTATCATCAATTTTGGTAATAATATCCCCTTCTTTTACATCTAAATTAACCAAAGGACCATTCGGTGCCACTTGCGCTACGTAAATTCCATTTTCAATTTCTAGCTCCGAATCCAAATATTTGATAGCCTCTTTATCATAGCCGTAAATGCCAAGCCATGCCTCTTCAAACTTTCCTTCATTCATAAATTTATTAATAATTGGTTTGACAATATTCACGGGAACCGCAAACCCAATTCCTTCTGCATTGCTGATTTTTACTGAATTGATTCCAATTAATTTTCCATCTGTGTTAATCAATGCGCCACCACTATTTCCCTCATTAATTGTAGCATCCGTCTGGATTAAATCTTCCATATAGACATTTTCATTTTCGCCTTCGATTTTAATGGTACGATTTAGGCTGCTAATGATGCCTTTTGTCACTGTTTTTTGAAAATCCATACCAAGTGGATTTCCTATCGCATACACGTCTTCTGCCAAATGAATTTCATCTGAATCGCCTAATTGCAAATATTCCAAGTTACTCTTATTGATTTTCACAATCGCCAAATCAATGTTGCTATCTGCCCAAACAACATTTCCGTCATAAATTTTTCCATCTTCTAAAGTTACATAACAGTTGCTATATTTATTCCCTGCTACATGCTGATTGGTCAAAATATAACCATTATCCGTAATCAAAACGCCACTCCCCAATCCTAGTTTTTGCTCAGCATTATCTACAAATATAGAACTTCCGCTTTGTTTCAATTTTGAAATTCCAACAATGGCATTCACTGAATTTTGGATATTATCTACCATAATTTTCTTTTCTAATGATTTATTTTCTGTTATCACATTTTCACTAAAATTTATTTTCTCTGCGCTATATTCATCTACACTTGTAGTATAGTTACTCACACTTGTTTTTAATATTAAAACTAGCAATAATGCAATAATGATAATCATAAAACTGTATAAAATCAACTTTTCTTTATTTTTCTTTTTTTCTTCATAATACATAATTTCAGCCTCCTTGTGGAATTATTTTTTCCAAATTTTGGTTTTTCATACCTATTTAAAATATTTTTCATAATTAGCTTGATTTTTTGTCATTTTTTATATATGATAGATGTAAATTTATCATTGGGGGAAGTTGAAATGAAAAAATTATATCCTTTAAGTGCACCACAAAAGTCAATTTTACTGACAGAGCAATTTTATAGCGGAAGCAGTATCAATAATATTGGTGGTGGCATTACTGTTCACGAATCTTTAGATTTTGATTTGTTAAAAAAAGCAATTCAAAATTTTGTAAAATACAATGACAGTTTTCGCATTCGTCTAAAACAAACTTCAACTGGCGTAAAACAGTATTTTGAAGATTTTTCTGAATTTGATATTGACGTAGTCGATTTAGAAAGTGAAGACGACGTTGCTGCTTTAGACAAGAGAATTTTATCTCAGCCAATTAATATTTTTGAAGAATCTTTATTCCAATTTACAATTTTTAGATTTCCAAACAATCATGGTGGTTATGTTTTCAAATTGCACCACCTTATTGCTGATGGCTGGACTTCTGGCTTTGTTTGTACACAACCTATGCAAGAATATTGCAATTTATTAAATCACACAAATAAAAATCAGAATTTAAAATTGTCTTATATTGATTATTTACAAACAGAAGAAAAATATTTTACAAGTAACAAATTTGAAAAAGATAAATTATATTGGGCAGAAAAATTTTCAACTGTCCCAAATACCGTTTCAATTCCATCTACTATGGAGACTTCGAACGACTTTTCTTGTGAAGGAAATCGAAGTTCATTTGTCGTTGCCAAAAAAGAATTCGCACAAATTACAGAATATTGCACACAACATTCTATTTCTGTTTTTAATTTTTTTATGGCAGTTTTATCAAGCTACCTTTCAAAAATTAATGACACAAACGATTTTGTTATTGGAACACCAATTTTAAATCGTTCTAATTTTGCCGAAAAAAATACTGCTGGTATGTTTATTAATACAGCACCTTTTCGTGTTACTTTTGATAGCAATTCTACTTTTACAGAATTAGCCACTTCTATTTCAAAGAATTCAATGGGATTACTTCGTCATCAAAAGTACCCTTATCAAAATATTTTAGAGGATTTAAGAAAACAAGATGCTTCCATTCCTAATTTATATAATATTCTTTTATCTTACCAAACAACACATTTTAGTGACGACTGTGAAATTTCACATGATACGCGTTGGATTTTCAACGGCTGCACAGCTGACGACATCGATATACATTTATACCAAATGAATGAAGTTGAAAATTTGACTATTTCTTATGACTATAAAACCAGTAAATATGCTTATATTGATATTGAAAATATCCACAAACGTTTCATGCATATAATCAAACAAGTTTTGAAAAATAATACCATCGAAATAAAAGATATTGAAATTGTTACACCTGAAGAAAAGCATAAAATTTTAGTTGAATTTAATAACACTGCAGTAGATTATCCAAAAGACAAAACGGTCGTGGATTTATTTGAGGAACAAGTTGAAAAAACACCTGATAATGTTGCCGTTGTTTTTGAAGACCAACAATTAACTTATCGCGAATTAAATGCAAAAGCCAATCAATTAGCATGGTATTTGAAAGAAAAGGGAGCTCATTCAGGAATAATTATAGGCATATGTCTAAATAGAGGTCTTGAATTAATCATTGGATTAATTGCAATTCTAAAAGTTGGAGCTGCTTACCTCCCTATTGATCCAAATTATCCACAAGATAGAATTGCCTTTATGTTGAAGGATAGTAATGCAAAAATGTTACTAACCAATTCCAATAATAAAATTCCTATATCAATTCCAAAACTTATCATTGATTTAACAAATAATATATATACTTTCTATCCAAAAAATAACTTAAATACTCTACAAAATTTAGCCAATATTGTATATTTAATATATACTTCTGGTTCTACTGGTAAACCAAAAGGAGTTCTTTTAAATCATCATAATTTATTAAATTTTATTTATGGTATGAAAAAAGAAATTGATTTTACTCCAAATAAGGTTATGATTTCAGTTACTACAATTTGTTTCGATATTTTTGGGTTAGAATTATGGTGCAGTCTCTCTTCTGGAATGAAACTAATTCTTGCTAATGAAATGGAGCAGGATAATCCTGAACAATTAAACAAACTTTGTCTTAAAAACAACGTTAATATGATTCAAACAACGCCTTCTAGATTTAATCATTTTTTACAAAATAATCAACATTGTACATTTTTAGAAAATATGACTGAAATACTAGTTGGAGGTGAAGCATTATCAGAAATATTATTAACAAAACTTCGTAAAGTCTCTAATGCTAGAATTTATAACATGTACGGTCCAACAGAAACAACCATCTGGTCCACTCTTAAAGATGTTACCAATTCTACTAAAATTTCAGTTGGCAAACCAATTATTAATACAACATGCTATATACTAGACAAACATAAAAAATTATTGCCTCCTCTTGTTCCAGGTGAACTTTATATTAGTGGAGCAGGTGTTTCATGCGGATACCTTAATAGAAAAGAATTAACAGATGAAAAATTTTGCTATTCATCATTTAATGAAAAGGAACGAATTTATAATACAAATGATTTAGCTTATTTTACAAATGATGGAGAAATTATTCATTTAGGAAGAACTGACTTTCAAATGAAATTAAGAGGATATCGTATTGAATTAGGTGAAATTGAAAATGAATTAAATTCTATTACAGAAATTAATTCTTCTATTGTCATTTCTGATAGTTCAAAAAAGCATTTAATATGTTATTATACTTCAAATAATGAAATTGATAAAAATTATATTATATGTTGCCTTTTAAAAACATTACCAAATTATATGATACCATCTTACTTTTATAAATTAGAAAAAATTCCTTTAACTCCAAACGGCAAAATTGATAGAAAAGCGTTGCCTATGCCAACACTTACAAATACTGAAAAAAATTTGTTAGAACCTCGAAATGATATTGACAAAAAATTAGTTGAACTTTTTTCAAAAAATCTACATATTGAAAAAATTAGCATTGATGACTCCTTTTTTGAACTTGGCGGTGACTCTCTTAGTGCAATTAATTTATGCTTGAAAATATTCCATATTTTTAAAATACAACTATCTGTAAAAGATATTTTTGAGCATCATGTGCTTTCCGATTTATCGGATTATATTGCCAATTACGAAATACCTCAAACAACCATCTCGAAAGCAAAAATGCAAGATTTTTATGATGCTTCATCCGCACAAAAAAGAATCTTTTATGCTTCCAAAGCAGCTGGAGAAGACTCTACGCTCTACAATTGTCCAGGAGCACTTGTTTTTAACAATGTTCCAGACATTGATAAATTAAAATCATGTTTTGAAACTTTATTTGAAAGACATGAAAGTCTACGCACTTATTTTGAAATTAAGAATAACGATATTGTACAAAAAATAGCACCAAATATCAATTTCAAATTAGAAATACAAAACAGTACCAGCACTAATACACATTATTTGTTAAAACAATTTGTGCAACCATTTAACCTTGCAAAAGCCCCTTTATTTAGGGCTACGCTTGTGATACAAAATAATCAAACAGCAACACTTTTAGTCGACATGCACCACTCTATGAGTGATGGTTCTTCAATTACTATTTTGCTGAAAGAACTCTCAAAATTATACAATGGTCGCACTTTAGAAGATAATCCAATTACTTATAAAGATTTCTCTGAATGGGAAAAAGCACATTTTTTGTCATCTGAATTTACAGAAAGCGAAAAATTTTGGCTTGACCAATTTCAAGATGAATTACCCGTTTTACATATGCCAACTACCTTTGAAAGACCTGTCACACAAAGTTTTGAAGGAAATAGTTTCCATTTTGAAATTGACAAAAAACTAAAAAATAAAATTGCCAAATTATCAAAAGATTTAGGAATTACGCCTTATATGTTCTTGCTAGCAAGCTATTATGTTTTGCTTTACAAGTACACAAACCAAGAAGACATCATTATTGGCACGCCTGTCACAGGACGAAATTTGCCCGAACTTTCAAACGTTTTTGGAATGTTTGTTAATTCGCTTCCTTTACGTGCCAATTTAAAATCAAATTCGTCTTTTAAAACCTTTTTAAATCACATCAAAAAAATGTGTTTAGACGCTTTTGAACACCAAGATTATCCTTTTGATTTTCTTGTGAACAAATTAAACTTACAAAGAAATACCAACCGAAATCCTTTATTTGACACGATGTTTATTTATCAAAACATGGGTGCTCCAACCTTAACTTTCAAGGACATCCAAACCACTTTTGTCGCAGCAGAAAATCATATTTCAAAATTTGATTTTTCACTAGAAATTGTGCCAAATAAAGAAAATTTTGCTCTTCGTTTTGAATATTGTACCAAATTATTTGACGAAGAATTTATTCAAAATTTAGCAAATCGTTACCTAAAAATTTTGACAACTGTAACGAGCAATATTACAACAAAAATTGCCAATATTGAAATGCTTTCAGAAGAAGAAAAAAATCAAATTTTACAGGATTTTAATGACACACAATTGCCTTATGATACACAAAAAAATTTGCAAACTATTTTTGAAGAAAATGTAGAAAAAAATCCTGATAAAACTGCCATTATTTTTGAAGACAAAACCATTTCTTATCAAGAATTAAATGAAAAAGCAAATCAGCTTGCTAACTACTTGCTTGCTAATCGTATCAAGTCAAACCAAATTGTTGGAATAATGCTACCTCGTTCTATCGAAACCATTATTTGTATGCTAGGAGTTTTAAAAGCAGGTGCTGGTTATATGCTAATTGATGCAAGTTTGCCAAAAGATCGAATTGAATTTATGCTAAATAACGCCAACGCTAAACTGCTGATTACATCTTCTAAAGTCAAAAAAATTGACTATGAAAATATTTACCAGTTTAGTTTAGAAACCTTGCAATATTACAATACCGCAAATTCTCATGCCGAAAACTCTGCTGACGATACTTTTTCAATTATTTACACTTCCGGCTCAACGGGAACCCCAAAAGGAGTGACCTTAAAACGTCAAGGTATTATAAATTTAGCCCTTATTTATCAGAAAACTTTAGGTACCGATTCTTGTGATAAATTTTTAAGCATTAGCTCTATCGCATTTGATATGTTTATTGTTGAAAATTTTGTGCCTTTATTAACTGGAAAAACTGTTATTTTAACCAATGAAGAACAACAAAAAATACCACAATATATTAGCCAATTAATCTTAGATTACAACATCGATTTTATTTTAACAACACCTTCTAGAATTGAATTGCTAATCAATGACGAAACCACTGCGCCTGCTTTAAAAAAGCTAAAAATTATACAACTTGGTGGCGAAAGTTTCACACCTACACTTTATGCTAAATTAAAAAATTACACCAATGCCAATATATTTAATGGCTACGGGCCAAGCGAAATTACAGCATGTTGTTCCAATAAAAAAATTGAAAATAATGGTGTCATAAATATTGGAAAACCAAATTGTAATACACAAATTTATTTATTAGATAAAGACTTAAATTTGTGCCCAATTGGAATTGAAGGTGAAATTTGTATTGGTGGCGACGGTGTTTCCAAAGGCTATATTAATAACCCAGAAATGACAAAAAAATCCTTCATCAAAAATCCTTTTGGAGACGGCATGCTTTACAAATCAGGCGATATTGGAAAATGGAATTCTGCCGGCGAAATTGATTATATTGGCAGAAAAGATTTTCAAATTAAAATTCGTGGACTTCGTGTGGAATTATCTGAAATCGAAAATAAATTTTTAGAAATTCCTCAAATTGACAATAGTGCTGTCATTTACAAACAGGACGAAAACGATAATTATTTGGTAGGATTTTTCACTTCCAATGCAGAAATTGATGTGGCTAATATCCGCCAAGAATTAACGAAATCTTTGCCACTTTATATGGTACCAAAATATATTATAAAACTAGACCAAATGCCAATTACTCCAAACGGAAAAATCAATAAAAGAGAATTGAATAAGCGTAAAATTACAAAAACTGAAAAGCAAACCTATGTCGCGCCAGAAAATGATTTGCAAACTTTGCTTTGCGACACTTGGAACCAATTTTTGCATACACAAATTGGAATTGATGATAATATTTTTGAAGTTGGCGTTGACTCGCTCATTGCCATCAAATTTAAAACTGCTTTGCTGTCACACAACATCAATATTCCTTATGCAAATTTGTTTAAATATCCAACTGTACGTGCTTTATCAGAAAATACTAAATTGGAAAAATCGACTTCTCATTTAGACGATTTTGATTACACAAAAATCAATAAAATTTTGGATAAAAATAATTTGCAAACATTAAAAAATGCCAACATTTCACATAACCACAAAAACAATATTCTTTTGCTTGGCAGCAACGGATTTGTAGGAAGTCATGTTTTGTATAACTTTATCAAGCAGGACGAAGGAAAAGCCTACTGCATTATTCGAGACAAAAATAACAAATCTGCACGAGATAGATTAATTGACACTTTGCATTTCTATTTTGGCAATGAACTCGATAACTTTATTGACGACAGAATTATCATTTTAAAAGGCGACATCACAAAAGAAAACTTTGGCCTAGCTGTAGAAACTTTTGAAGAAATTACACAAAAAATTTCAATCGTTATCAATTCCGCCGCTATGGTTAAGCATTATGGAGACATTAAAAAATTCAGAAATGTTAATATCAAATTGACTGAAAAACTTTGCGAATACTGCAAAAATAACCATAAAAAATTGCTTCACACGTCAACCATGAGCGTTTCAGAAAGTTCCAATATTGATGCCACTTATGTTGCTTCCAAAAAATATGAGAGCACCGAATTTTCAGAGGGCAATTTGTACATTGGTCAAATGTTAGATAATAGTTACACTTCTAGTAAATTTGAAGCAGAGCGAATTATTTTATCGAATATGGTAGATGGATTAAATGCAAAAATCATTCGTCTTGGCAATATCACAAATCGTTTTTCAGATGGAACTTTTCAAATTAATCCTGATGAAAACGCTTTTGCAAACCGACTAAAAAGTTTTATTCATTTAAAAAATATACCAGACTATTTGCAAGCTTTGCCTCTTGAATTTACGCCCGTTGATTTATGTGCCAAAGCAATTGTGTATATTTTGCAAAATAACATAAAAGACTTTTCAGTTTATCATTTATATAATAACCATTCGATGTATTTAAAAGATTTTGTTGCTATTTTAAATAATGAAAATATTCAACTAGAATTTGTAGAAGCCAAAAAATTCAAATCCATGATAAAAAAAGTTTTAGACAATTCTGAAGCACAAAACGATTTATCAGGAATTATTAATGATTTGAATGAAAATTATGATTTAATTTATGAAAAAGATGTTGACTTAAATTCTAACTTAACACAATTTTTCTTGCAACGTTTGGGATTTGAGTGGCCAAAATTAGATGAAAATTATATTGAAAAATATATCAATTATATGAAAAAAATAAATTTCTTTAAGGAGGACAAATAAATGGAAAATATAAATTCACTCATCGCAATGATTATTTCAGAAATTTTAATCTTGATATTATTTGCCGTAATTTTCTTTACACAAAAAAAGAAAAATCAACTAAAAAATGCTTTTCTTAGCTTTTTAACATTTATTTTTATATGGATTTTAGGCTCTGTATTACAAATCTCATTGCAAAATACAACTATTAACCCTTTTTCATTTGAAAAATTATCTGTTTTTGGCGTAGCGCTAAGTCCAGTTGCTTTTTTTTCATTAAGTATAATCTTCTCAAAAACAAAAGTAAAATTAACCAAAAAAAACCTTTTATTTTTATTAATACCTACTTTAACTATTATTTTTACACTCACAAATGAATATCATCATTTAATGTTTGAGCAATACTCTAACAACATGAATATTGTTAAATACGGTCAATATTTTACAATTCATTCTCTTTACACATATGGACTTTATCTACTTGGTGTTATCTATTTACTTAGATACTCCATTAAAAATTCAGGCTTCTTTTCAAAACAATCACTTCTGCTTGCTTTAGGAATTGCCATTCCTTTGCTTGCCAATGGTTTGGGAACAGCCAAAATTATACCTGCCTCTATGTACACTACTCCTATTGCTTTTGCCTTCATGGCAATATTTTATGCTTTAGCAATTTTCAAATTTAAATTTATTTCATCTGCCCCTATCGCTCTTCAGAAAATTGTTGATCAAATTTCTGATAGCTATATTGTATTAGATGAAAACTACAATATTACAGACTTCAATGAAACCTTTTTACATACTTTTCATACAAAAGCAGATTACATAAGAAGCAAAAATCTCTTTAAATTATCGAGGGAAGATAACAACATAAAAATTCAAAACACCTTTGAAGACACTCTTAAAAAAATTCAAACTTCGACTGAAACTTTTCAATTTGAAGAAGAAGTTCCTGAAATTGAAAAAACATTTACAATTGAAATGAACAATATTTACAATAAAAATAACTTCCTAGGAATTCTTGTATTATTTAAGGATATTACACAGCACAAACAAGACATCCAAACAATCAAAAATAACCAAGACATTTTAATTGAACAAGAACGTCTTGCTTCCCTTGGACAAATGATCGGCGGTATTGCACACAATTTAAAAACTCCCATTTTCTCTGTTGCAGGTGGACTAGAAGGTTTGTCTGATTTGATTAACGAATTTGATTTGTCACTTGATAACGATTCTGTAACCAATGATGACATGCACGAAATTGCATCAGACATGCGCCAATGGATTGAAAAATTGAGAGGACACATTTCCTATATGTCAGATGTTATCACAACCGTAAAAGGTCAGGCTGTTACTTTATCTGAAAGCGAATCTATGGATTTCTCGATTACAGAATTATTCAAGCGTGTTGACATTTTAATGAAACATGAAATAAAAAATGCCCTAGCTACCCTAGAAATCCAAAACAATGTTGGCGATGCTGAATTACTTTCTGGAAATATTAACAGTTTAGTACAAATTATCAATAATATCATTTCCAACGCCATTGAAGCATATGGAACTGGCTTTACCAATAAAAAAATAGAACTTCTTGCGCAAAGAAATACATCTAATATCATCATTTCCATCAAAGATTATGGCCCAGGAATTTCTGAAATGGCACAACAAAAACTGTTCAAAGAAATGATTACAACAAAAGGAAAAAATGGAACTGGACTTGGTATGTTTATGTCATACTCCAATATAAAAGTTCACTTCAATGGAAATTTAACTTACGAAACTCAAATTGGAAAAGGCACAACTTTTTACATTACAATTCCAATTAACACAGAATTATAAAAAACTCAAAAAACAGGAGAATTTCATTTATTCTCCTGCTTTTTCGAATATATTTTTTTGTTGATTTTGCCCCGCCCGTTTTCTTAACATGTCATTTTATGTCACGCACGGAAAGTTAACATTCAAAAAATTTAATGCTCTTTGAGATAATTTTTCATATCGCTCCATTTTATTTTTAATTCTTTCATCCAAACTTGGCAAAATTCCATAGTTGGCATTCATTGGCTGAAATCTATCATTTTCTGCCGAAATATAATCTGCCAAGGCTCCAATCATTGTCTTGGTATCAAATGCAATTTCTTTCTCTGATACACAATTAATCCCTGCTACAAAACCGGAAGAAATCGATTCCACATATCCTTCCACACCTGTGATTTGTCCTGCAAAATAAATATTCGGATTGCTTTTTAATTGATATGTATGGCTTAAAAGTTTTGGCGAATTGATATATGTATTTCGGTGCATCACGCCATATTTCACAAAATTCGCATTTTTCAACCCTGGAATCATCGAAAACACACGTTTCTGTTCGCCAAATTTCAAATTGGTTTGAAAACCAACCAAATTGAACAATGTCCCTTCTTTATTATCTTGCCTTAATTGAACAATGGCATGCGGTCTTTTGCCAGTTCGCGGATCTGTAAAGCCAACTGGCTTAAGTGGTCCAAACAAAAGCGTATCTTTTCCCCTTTTCGCCATAATCTCAATTGGCATACACCCTTCAAAAATCTCTCTTTTCTCAAAGTCATGTAATGTCACAATTTCTGCCTTGATGAGCTGCTCATAAAATGCCAAATATTCCGCTTCTTCCATTGGCAAATTAAGATAAGCATCTTCGCCCTTTCCATAACGGTCACCCCAAAAAGCAATTTCCATATCAATCGAACTTTTCTCAAGAACTGGGGCAGCCGCATCATAGAAATGCAAATCATTTTCGCCAATCAGCCTGCTAATTTCAGCAGACAAATTATCTGACGTAAGCGGTCCTGTACAAATAATCACTTTCCCATCTGTTGGAATTTGCGTGACTTCTTCGCGAATTAACTCAATATTGGGATTTTCCTCAATTTTCTTCGTTACAGCTTTTGAAAATTTTTCTCTGTCAACCGCCAATGCTTGCCCCGCTGGAACCGAATTCGCATCTGCAATTGGAATGATTTCACTTCCCAATCTTCGGAGTTCCTCTTTTAATAAACCACACGCATTTGTCAAACGATTAGACTTAAACGAATTGCTGCACACAATCTCCGCCAAATCAGCATTCGTATGGGCAGGCGAAAATTTCTGTGGTTTCATTTCATATAATTTTACTTTATGACCTTTTTTGGCAATTTGCAAAGCGGCCTCGCATCCTGCAAGACCAGCCCCTATAATCATTATTTCATTCATTTTTTATGACTCCCAATCAATAAAACCTTCCTCTAAAATTCCAGTCGCAATCACTTCATCATCTTTTAGCACTTCCACTTTTTTATTTTGGATTGTCACAACAAAGTCCCCTGACATTGTTTTTTGACTTGAAAGAGCCATTTGAGTTTCGATATAATCGTCTAATTCTCCTATCTCTTCATTTTCATTTACATATTTTTCTTCATAATATTCTGTACTTATTTCAGCAATACGCAATTCTACCTCTTCTTTCGCTTTTCCTTCTTCACTTTGCTCTTCCTCAGTAAAACCTTCTAAATTCCTGCCTTCTCCTGCCGTTGTATTAAAAATTTCATACAAATCACTACTCATAAAATTTCCCATAATTGTATAAATATCATCCATAGTTAACTCTTCATAATTGACTGCTTCAGACACATCAAAATCACTTAATTCTTCGTCATAAGCAACATTTCCCTCTGCCTTCATAGCAATTTCTACACCATCTGCTTCCATGCTAATTCCCATTGAAAAATCATTTCCTTGATTTGTGTAATTGATTTTTCCTGTTAATTGTTCTTCTTCATTCACATAAACTTGATAAGAATATTCGCTTTCACTCAAAGCTGTAAAAGCCACTTTGTAATTGTCTTCCTCAATGTCCATTGAAACATCCACTCTAACAATCTGTTTCATAAATCCTTTTGTATAAATATCAATCGTCAAATACTCGTCTTCCTCAAAAATATAGTTATCTGCTTCATCACTGATTTGTTGCAAACTTTCCTTCGTTTCCTCTGGGAATTCAAAACATTTCAAAAATTCTTCGTTATTTGACAAGTTATCGCAAATATTTTTGATCATTGTAGCTACTTCTTCTAGTGGTACCTCAATTGTGTTTTTCATCAAATCTTTGTTTTCAATCGTTGTCTTTTCTTTTGAAAAATATTCATTTTTTAATTGTGCCTTCAATTCCTTCATCAAAATTGAACTTGCTTTTGGATTCACTGTCTCTGGCGTGAACATTGCTACATCTGTATCATAAACCTCTGAAATTTTCATCTTGATTGTTTTGTCAAACAATTCTCCTAATTTCATATACATATCATCTGACTGAATTTCAAGTTTGGCTGCAACATCCAAAAGTTCTTCTTCATTTTTGACAAATTTGATACCAACAATTTCCTCTTGTGTTTCTTTGTCGGCCTCTGCATGAATGGATATTTTAGCATCATTGACTAAATCTGCTATTTCTTGCACATCTGGATCCTCTCCATTCACAGAAAGCGACAAATCCGCATTTACCTTCATTGTGTTATACTCAATATTTTCACTTGCACTAAAATATTGTTCAATTTTCTTATCAAATATGTATCTTGGTTGATTTAACCTTAGCATATAAAAAGCCACAATCGCAATTATCACAACTAAAATTGCAATTACTGCAATGATTAACTTTCTTCCCTTCTTTGGTTCTTGCAATACATCTTGCGTTGCTTTAAATTTGTTCTCCTCACTCATATTTCATTCCTCCCTTATTATATATATGTGTAACTTTGGTTATTGTATCTCATTTGCCCAAATTTGTCAATTCACAAATGGCACATTTTCTTCATACATTATAGAAAAAACAAGAAAGGATTTTTTAACATGGTTATTTTACGTTTAAATTCAAGTGGCCCTTATGTTGAACTTTTGCAAAGTACACTCAAAAAACTAGGATTTTACTCTGGAAGCATTGATGGTTTTTTCGGAAAGCAAACCGAAAATTCTGTCAAAAACTTTCAAAGAAATTTTGGATTATCTAGTGATGGAATTGTTGGAAATGCTACTTGGGATGCACTTTTTCCTTACATAAATGGCTACACAAATTATACGATTAAACGTGGCGATACTTTAAGCAAAATTGCTCAAAATTTTGGTACTACAGTCAATAGCATTTTATACGCCAATCCAGATATTGATGCCGAAAATTTGCAAATTGGGCAACAAATTATTGTGCCATTTGGCTCAGTTGTTCCAACCAACATTAGTTACTGTTCCGATTTTATGGAAATGGATTTATCTGCTTTAAAAACAATTTATCCATTTTTGGAAATGTCCATGATTGGCACAAGCGTTTTAGGCAAAAATTTGCCAGTTATTAAGTTTGGCAATGGCGCTAAAGAAGTATTTTATTGCGCTGCAACTCATCGGAAATGAATGGATTACAGCACCACTTTTGATGAAATTTCTAGAAAATTTATCCAAAAGCTATGTCAATGGTATGCCGATTTTTGGGAATAATCCCAGAGAACTTTTCTCGCAAGTTTCGCTTTATTTGGTTCCAATGGTCAATCCAGATGGCGTAGATTTGGTCACTGGGCTGATTACAGAAGGTTCACGCGCTTATGCAGAGGCACAGGCAATTGCGAACAATTTTCCTGATATTCCCTTTCCAAGTGGCTGGAAAGCAAATATAGAGGGTATTGACCTCAATTTACAATTCCCAGCAGGTTGGGAACAAGCAAAAGAAATCAAATACGAGCAGGGCTTCGATAAACCTGCACCACGTGATTTTGTCGGATTTGGTCCACTTACGGCTCCTGAATCTGTCGCTCTTTATAACTTTACTTTGCGCCACAATTTCTCACTTATGATTACTTACCACACGCAAGGGCGTGTTATTTATTACAAATATCAAGATATCACACCACCAAATTCTACGCAAATTGCTAACCTTTTTGCACAAGTTTCTGGTTATTCTGTGGAAGAAGTGCCGACTGCTTCTAGCTTTGCAGGCTACAAAGACTGGTTCGTGTACTATTACAATCGCCCCGGATTTACCATCGAAGTTGGGTTAGGTAGAAATCCATTACCCATTTCGCAATTTGACGGAATTTACCGTGAAAATTTAGGAATTTTAGTGCTAGGCATGTTGCAATAAAAATTCACATAATTTTCACGATTCTATCACAAAAGAGACACACAATTGTGTCTCTTTTCTCATTTTATTAAAATGGCTCTGTTGACAATTCTAAATTATCAAACTTTTTTACTCTCAATCCATCGCCACCTCCAACAGACCATTCACCACTTGAATCAAAAGAAATTCCCTTCAAACTTTTTACCTTAGTCACTTTTAACATAATTTCACAAATTGGAAATGCCTGTGCACCTGTATTTCCCCCATTTAAAATATTCATTATTTCAGGAAAAACATAATCTTTATCTTGATAAAAATATCCTCCACACAACACCAATGGCTCCACATAGCCCTTTTGTACTGCTTCCATGATTGTAGTCACAGTGCCATCCGAAAACAATAATTTCAAATTTGATAGGGACACAGAAGTCCCTGTTCCCCATCTACCATACATCCCAAATCCTAGCCACTCGTTTTGAACTTTTTCCACAAAAATATTAGTATTTGTACCTTTTATTATTCTTGCTTTTTTAGAGTCCTCTGTAAGTCCATTCGAACTTCCATGAATATTTATCCCTTCAAGCCATTCGATAACATCATATGTACCAGGATAATTTCCTACTCCGCTTACGATTTACCACCACAGGTGCTCTTGTATTTGAACTTGTGTAAATATTTTCATACATTGAACTAATTGCTGTTCCATAAACTGGTGTTGCATTTTGATACACCGCATACAAAGCTAAATCATTTGCTGGCATTTCAAAAGTTGTTGTTCCACTTTCCGAATATTGCGCTGTATCTGGGTTTACACCTGCATTTGGATTCGTTGACCACCCAATAAACCTCATTCCACTTTTACTTGGTTTTGTCGCAAAATCCACTGTTACATTATCTGTATGCCTTGCACTTTGCACAGCTGGCACATTTCCTTCTCCACCATTGGCATGATACGTAATTGTACTTGTCTTCAATGGTTTCACAGAACTAATTTCTTTTATATTATTTCCGTCTGTCACTTGAAAATATACAACTGTTCCACTTGCTACTTGTGGCTGATTACTTGCTGAATAATTCTCCCAAGCACCTTCTTGGCTTGTCTTAAATTGCACGCCCATTTGGGGTGCGTTTACCGTAATCGTTGCTGTCGCGTTTTCCCAACTTACCTCATAACGAAATTCATCAAAATCCTTTGTGTTAACTTCTTGGGCGCTGCTCACATTTCCATTGGCATCTTTCGCCCATATATAATAAGTCGTATTATTTGCCAAATTCTCAATTGTATGTGTAAAACTTTTTTGCGTTGGCGAAACCTCATTCCAACTCGTTGGCTCTGCATTTGTTGTCGAATAATTCCAACCTGCCACACCCGCCAAAATGTCTTTTGCCACAAACGTGATTGAATTGGTCGTTGATGTTGCTGAAATACTTGGTGCTTTGTTGTCTTTTATACTTCCGTCTGCTGAAACGCCTCCTTCAATCGTAACTTCTCCATTATTTCCAATCGAAATCACAGACGTATTGCCTTGCGAGTCAGTAAAATACAGGTTTCCGTCTTCGTCGCACGCAAACATAACATTGCCAATTTGCCAAATTCCGTCTTCATTTTCCTCGCACTTTTTCTTAACATAGCTTGATATCGTTGTCCCGTTTTCCTTCCACATAATAATCCATCATGATTTCCGCTAATTTTAATTGCAGTTCTTCTTCCATTTGCGCTTCTTTTGTAATGCTAACAGCCTTTGTCGTCTTTCCCAAAATACCATTACTTCCGTGCCACAAGATTAATTGACACACCTGCTAAGATTAATAGCACAATAATTGTTACAACAAGTGCTACTAATGTGATTCCTGAGGTTGTTCGAAATTTATGAGTTACAACCTCAGGATGCAGTTTGCTTGTGAAACTATATTCCTTATTTTTTGGTTCATCCAAACAAAACCCTACATTTTTTTGTTTCATAAAAAATCCTCCCTTTTATTTTAATTTTTTAAATATTTCATATTTTTCCAAAAAAAATATGAAATAAGATAG
>CAOKFZ010000005.1 GCA_948467875.1 uncultured Clostridium sp. | reverse complement strand
GTTCCGCCACTTTCGGCTGGCTTAGTTTCTTCTCTTCCCTTAAATTTTTTAATCTTTTATATGTATACATAATATTCACCGTCCTTTTACATTTAATTGAATACTATTTTATTTTTTGAAACTCTTTGTTTCTTGTATGGACAAAAAAATATCCGTTATTGGTACTCCATATAACTTTGCCATCAATTCTTTTAAATGATCACTTGGATTTCTTTCTGCCCTTTCTACCATAGATAAATACTCTTTTGTAATTTCAAGGATTTCAGATGCTTGTTTTTGTGTTAGCCCTTTACTTTGTCTTAATTGCTTTAAAGTTTTCATGACAATCCCTCCTCTTTTACAAACAGTTCGTTTCTATATCTATATTACCAAACAATTAGTTTGTTGTCAACACCTTTTTTTACCATTTAAAACTCATCGTTTCAAATGCTTGCACCTGTAAGAAATTATTTGATTTGCTGTTTACAAATTAAACTTTTTGTTTTATAATAATCATATACTATATGGAGGCACTTTTATGAATAGAATAAAACAATTACGAGAAGAAAATCGCCTGAATCAAACTGATATTGGCAAAATTTTAGGAGTTACCTCACAGGCTGTTGGACTGTACGAAAATGAAAAAAGAAGACTTGATACAAAAGACGCTTCTAGATTAGCCGATTTTTTCGATGTTTCACTCGATTATTTGTTGTGCAAATCAGATATTCGAAAACCTGGAAAACTAGATTGTCATCATGATAAAATCTATACTGGTCTCTTTGTTAGAGATTATATAAATATCACGGATGAGCAAAGAAAACAAATTGACGATTATGCAAGATACATTTTAAAAGATAATTTAATTACGATAAAAAGAAAAAAGAAAATAAGTTAAAAATCCGTAGCATAAAAACTACGGATTTTTTCTTATATTTTTCATACTTTTAAATTCCCATAATGTTGTATCCACTATCTGCATAAATAATCTGCCCTGTTACTGCACTTGCCATTGAACTTAGCAAAAATGCCACACTATCTCCAACTTGCTCTTTCGTTACATTTCTTCTAAGTGGCGCTTTTTCTTCTACTACATCCAAAATTGAACCAAAATCCTTAATTCCTTTTGCTGACAATGTTTTAATTGGTCCTGCAGAAACTGCATTTACACGAATTCCCATTGGTCCCAAATTATCCGCCAAATAGCGCACACTGCATTCTAACGCTGCTTTTGCAACCCCCATTACATTGTAATTTGGCAAAACTTTCGTAGAACCATGATAAGTCAAACTTACCAAACTTGCCTCTTCTGCCAAAACATCTTTCTCTTTCGCAATTCTAGCTGTTGCAACAAATGTATAAGCGCTGACGTCCACTGCATGTGAATAGCCTTCTTTGCTCGTTTCCACAAATGGATTGTGCAAATCCTCTGTAAAAGCATGTGCGATGCAATGCACAATTCCATCAATTTTTCCAAAATCTTTTTTAATATTGTCAAATAAATTCTCCAAATCACTATCCTTTGAAGCATCACAACTATACGCTTTTGCCTCTCCAAATTCTGAAATTAGCTCTTCAATTTTATCACGATTGTCCTCTCCCATAAAGGTAAAAATCACTTTTGCACCTTGATCAAATGCAGACTTTGCCGCTCCATATGCAATGCTCCACTTATTTCGAATTCCCATAATCAAAATTGTTTTATCTTTTAAAATCATTTCAAAATCCTCCTAAAATTTTTATTGGGCATACTCTCCCATTTTCCTAAATTTCTGATATCGTTCTTGCACTAATTCATCTTTTGACTTTTTAGCTAATTTTTTTGTTGCTGTCAAAATAATTTTCTTCATACTTTCCGCAACGCCTTCCAAATCCTTCTGAGCACCGCCTTCTGGCTCATCAATAATTTTATCAATTACTTTTAACTTTTTCAAATCTTGTGCCGTCATTTTCATTTTTTCAGCTGCTTCTTTGACACGTTTGCCATCTTTCCACAAAATGCTAGAAAAGCCTTCTGGCGAAAGCACTGAATATACTGCGTTTTCCAGCATAATAATTTCGTCTCCCACACCAATCGCGAGCGCGCCACCACTAGAGCCTTCCCCAATTACAATACAAATAATCGGCGTTTTCAAATTTGCCATTTCCATCATACTTTTCGCAATCGCCTCGCCTTGCCCCCTTTGCTCCGCCTCAATTCCCGGATAAGCACCTTTCGTATCAATCAAAGTAACAATTGGTCGGTTAAATTTTTCTGCTTGTTTCATTAGCCTAATTGCTTTTCTATAACTTTCTGGATTTGGCATCCCAAAATTGCGCTTGATGTTTTCCTTTGTGTTTCGACCTTTTTGCTCTGCAATAATCGTAAAATTCTGCTTGCCAATATTTGCCAAACCACAAACCATGGCGCCATCATCGCTATATAATCTATCTCCATGAAGCTCTAGAAAATCATCAAAAATAATATTTATGTAATCCAGCGCAGTTGGACGCTTAGCATTTCTCGCAAGGCTTACTCTATCCCAAGCCGTCAGCTTTTTACTTTCTGTTTTTTTCTCCATCTTCTCATCTTTTGGCAACATCTTCACCTCCCTTTTCTTTGCCCTTTAAAATTGCAAATCAATATTTGCTAATTTTGCTTGTTTACACAAGTCCTTTGTTTGTATTTTATATTGCTTTCCATCTTTTATTGTGTAAGTGCCACATTGTCTAAATTCAAAATTTACATTTTTTCTTATACATTGCTCTCTAATATCTAATGCCCAGTCATAATGAAATGCCCTAGCATTGACGTCAGATTCTCCACCAACAACTACAAGTTCTATATTATCAAGATATTTTTCAATATTTATTTTCTCTAATAAAGGTTGTGCTGTTATACATTTGTGTTTGATTGGTAAATCTTTAAAAATGGATAATTTATAATCTGCATTTTTTTGATTTTCAATCGTACAACATACCACTACATTATCGTATCCAGTATTCCAGTCATCTGGAATACATTTCATAAATCTATCAATTCTTTTTGTTAGAAACAAAAAAGTACAGTCCTGTCTTTCTTTCATCATTTTCCAACATTCATTTCTCCACTCATCTGCTTCTTCAATAAGAAAATCTGTAGAAAAACATAAGTAGACCATTCCAGATTTCATTTTATAATTGCCATTTTTTAATTTTTCTATTGACTTTTCAAAGTCTTTTGTTTTTACTATTTCGTTTGTATCAACATTTCTTTTGAAATCTCCTTTATGAATATAGCAATGTAAACAACCATCACTACATTTTTTACAGCCTCGCCACGGATTCCACATTGCCATATCCATACCACCTTAAAATTTTGATTTTTCATAATTATATGGAATACTCGTTCCTACAACTACATCTTCTATTTTTTCGATAATTAACCAATCATCCATATTTCCTTGATGGTCAAAATCTAATGCTGTAATTTCTTCTACATTTTTAAATTCAACTAAACACAAGCATTTTTTATGCCATCTTTCTTTTTGCTTATCAGTTAGCTGTAATTTACTATTATTCTCTTCAATAGTTTTTGTTATTTCTTCATCACTTAATTTTACATAGTTTTGAACATCTGTTACAACTGCCTTTGCTGTTATCTTTTTTGTTCCTTTTTCCATAAAATAAAGTATTTCATCTTTGAATACTCTGCTATGTGGTATTTTTCTTCCTGCTGCACCTCTTATAATCATTGTTTTACTACCATCTAAAATCTTATTTAACTCTTTTGACTTATCATCACAATATACTAAATGTACCATAATTTTACCTTATCTTTCTAATTCTCAAATTCCTATTGATGAAATTTTATCAATTTATAAAGCGTTTCTTTCATGTCTTTTCGTTCCACAATTTTATCCACAAAACCATGCTCCAATAAAAACTCTGCTGTCTGAAAACCTTCTGGCAACTCTTCCCCAATGGTTTGCTTGATAACGCGTTTTCCTGCAAAACCAATCATAGCATTTGGCTCAGCCAAAATAATATCTCCCAAAGATGCAAAACTCGCCGTCACTCCGCCATACGTTGGATCTGTCAAAACTGAAATAAATAGTCCACCTGCTTCATTTAACTTAGCAATCGCACTTGACGTTTTTGCCATTTGCATCAGCGAAATAATGCCCTCCTGCATACGCGCCCCACCTGACACAGAAAAAATAATCAGTGGCAATTTTTGCTGGGTTGCTTGCTCAATGGAATATGTAATTTTTTCGCCAACAACACTTCCCATGCTTCCCATCAAAAAATTTCCGTCCATAACACAAATTACCACTTTTTCACCATTGATTTTACCAGTGCCACAAACCACCGCATCATCTATGCCCAACTTTTCCTGCAAACCTTTTAACTTTGTCATGTAATCTTCCATTTCCAATGGATTGACTGTTTTCAAATGCAAGTCAAAAGGTTCAAATGAGTTTTCGTCTAGCGTCTGCCAAATTCTACGCCTAGCAGACAAGCGAAAATGATGCCCACAACTCATACAAACACTATGATTTTTATGGAAATCTTCTTTGTATAAAATTTCGCCACATTTTTCGCATTTTACCCATTTTCCAATGGGAATATCACTTTTATTTTCTGGCTGGCGAATTTTCTTTTTTCCTCTTTTTTTTATCTTATCAATAACCATATTCTTCTCCTCCTATGGTTTACATGCCAAATTCTTTTTGAATAAATGATGTATCAAAATTGCCTGAAACAAAATTTTCATTTTCCAAAATTTGATACAAAAAATCAATATTGGTATCCACACCGTCAATCACGCATTCGTCTAGCGCCACCTTCATTTTGGCAATGGCAGCTTCTCTGTTTTCCGCATGCACAATAATTTTAGCAATCATCGAATCATAAACTGGCGGAATTTTGTAACCTGTATATACTGCTGTGTCTACTCTTACGCCATTTCCACCTGGCAAATTCAAATCCATAACCGTACCTGGACATGGCATAAAATTATTTTCTGGATTTTCTGCATTAATTCTACACTCAATACTGTGTCCTTTTATGTCAACATCCTTTTGTGTATAACTTAGATTTTCGCCTGACGCAATTCTTAATTGCTCTTTCACAATATCAATTCCAGTGACCCATTCAGTGACTGGATGCTCTACTTGAATTCTTGTATTCATTTCCATAAAGTAAAAGTTTTTGTGTTTATCCACCAAAAACTCAATGGTTCCTGCATTGGAATAATGTGCTGCTTTGACTGCATTAATTGCCGCCTCTCCCATTTTTTTTCTTAATTTATCGTCCAAAACCGTGGAAGGACTTTCTTCCAAAATCTTCTGATGGCGCCTTTGCACAGAGCAATCTCTTTCTCCTAAGTGAATACAATTTCCAAATTCGTCAGCCAGTACTTGAATTTCCACATGTCTTGGATTTTCAATTAATTTTTCAATATAAATTTCATCATCGTTAAACGAAATCAAGGCTTCTTGCTTAACAATTTCATACGCCTCTGGCAATTCTTCTGGCGCTTTAACCAAACGAATTCCTTTGCCACCGCCACCAGCTGCTGCTTTTATCATAATCGGATAGCCAATTTCGTTTGCAATTTTAAGCGCCTCTTCCACGTTTTTAACGCTTCCGTCTGAACCAGGAACAACAGGAACATTCGCACTTTTCATAAGCTCTTTTGCGTTAGATTTATTTCCCATTAAATCAATAATTTGGTAAGATGGTCCAATAAATTTCAAATTGCTTTCTTCGCACATTTTTGCAAAATTGGCATTTTCTGACAAAAAGCCAAACCCCGGATGAATGCTATCACAGCCAGTTCCACAAGCTGCTTGCAAAATATTTTTAATATTCAAATAGCTTTTGGTGGATTTTGCAGGTCCAATGCAAATCGCTTCGTCTGCTAAACGCGTATGCAGCGCATCTTTGTCAGCTTCCGAATAGACTGCAACGGTTGCAATCCCAAGTTCTTTGCACGCTCTTATAATGCGAACCGCAATTTCGCCTCGATTGGCAATTAAAACTTTTTTTAGCATTTTATAATTCCTTTCTCTTTTTATAAATCGATTGACTTTTATGTAAATTTATAGTATAATGCATTTATCAAATCATTAGGAGGCGTTATAATGTTCATTGATTTAACCAAAATTTATACTAAGTACTGCGACAAATACTGTCAATGTGTAAGCCGGAGAGTTCAAAAAAAGTATGCTCCACTTATTGAGGACTTTAAACATAAGTGGCATGTTTACCATTTTACCAAAATTATTCTTGGTCATATTGTAAAGCTAAAACTTTCTGGCAGTTACAAACGCAAAGATATTGTCCGAATCTTCACTGAATTTGGTTTTATTGTAACATGTTATACCCGCGAATACGGAAGAACCATTGTTTATTTCAAGAGTAGTTCCAATTCGGAGTAGCTGCTAAAGTTACCCCCACAAGTCGCACAGGCAAGCAGAATTTCTATTTTTGTTTGCCTGTGTGGCTTTTATTTAATCTTCTTTCGGCATATCTACCACAGCAAAAGTCAGTTCCCCTTTGGCGGCAACCTCTCCATTCACGGTTGCTAAAGCCTCTCCTATTCCAATTGGTCCTTTTTTCTTAATTACCTTCACTTCCAACTTTAAGACATCTCCTGGCACAACTTGCCTTTTAAAACGCAATTTATCAATTCCGCCAAATAGCGCATTTTTGCCTTTGTTTTCCTCCATTGACAAAATCGCAATCGCACCAGTTTGCGCCAAAGCCTCTACGATTAGCACGCCTGGCATAATTGGTTGCCCTGGAAAATGCCCAGCAAAATGTGGCTCATTAATGCACACATTTTTATAGGCAGTGCAGCTTTCTCCTGGTACATACTCTTCCACTCGATCTATCATCAAAAACGGTGCACGTTGCGGAATAATCTCCATAATTTCATTAATATTTAACATAGTTTTCTCCTTATTTTTGCAAATCTTGTGTGTGATACAAATTATATCCTTCATAAAAATAACTTGCATCAATCCCTTTCATATACACTTTTCTATCATTAATCTGACTTGTCAATGCATTTTTTAATAACGTTTTTAATTCTAAACTTTTTACTGGACTTCTTTCCATCGCCAGCAAATAATCTTCTTTATTAATTTTGCTCCAGTCAATAACTCTGCCAATTTCCTGTTTCAAAATCGCATCTAGCCAAATTCTTGTGCTCCTTCCATTCCCTTCTCGGAAAGGATGCGCAATATTCATCTCTATATATTTTTCTATGATTTCGTCAAAATTAGATTGTGGCATCTTATCAATCTTTCTTAAAGCATCCTCTAAATACATGGCAGAAGCAAATCGAAAATTATTTTTCGCTATATTTTCTGTGCGAACTTTCCCCGCAAAATCATATATCTCCTCAAATAAAAATTCATGAATTTTTGCAAGTCCCGAAAATTTCCCTACTTCAAAACTATCTAGCTTTCCTGTTTCAAATAATTCTAATGCTTTCTTTTTTGTTATTTTTTCTTCCATTGAGGCAAGTTCTAAAGGACTTTCTATTCCTAATTTGTTTTCCAACATTAGCTTTTTCTCCTTTTAAATTTCACACAAAATTCACATTGCTTTCACATAACATACACAATCTTATGTCCTTCCTCGCTAACGACTTACTTAACAACAAACAACGGCTGCCCATATTCCACCATATCATCATCATTCACTAAAATTTCCACAATTTCTCCATCATATTCTGACTCAATTTCGTTCATCAATTTCATAGCTTCTATAATGCACAAAGTATCGCCTTTTTTCACTTTGCTGCCTTTTTTAACAAAAGTCTCTGCACTTGGAGAAGATTTCGAATAAAATGTCCCCACCATTGGTGATTTCACAATATTTCCGTCTATCTTTTTTTCCTCATTTTTCACTTCCACTGGTGCTTGTGCCTGAATAATATTCATTGGTGGCTGTGCCTGTGGAACGACTGCTGGTACAGGCGCAGAAAGTTTTTTTGCATCTTCTTTTTTCATACTAATTTTAATTCCGTCAGGAAATTCAATTTCTAATTCTGTCAACTTTGAATTTCCCATATCATCCATTAATTTCTTGATTTCATGATACTCCATTTTTAATCCCTCCTTTTATATTGATATCGCAGAAACACAGTGCACAATATGCCGTATCCCTACAATTATTGTTCATATTTCTTAAAAATAATACTGCTATTGTGTCCGCCAAATCCTAACGAATTTGACAAGGTATATTTGACATCTGCTTTTCTTGGCGTATTAGGAACAATATCCAAATCACATTCTTCATCTGGAACCTGATAGTTAATCGTTGGTGGCACTAATCCTTTTTCGATTGCTTTGATACACGCAATCGCCTCTACACCCCCAGCTGCACCTAGCAAATGTCCTGTGTTTCCTTTGGTTGAACTCATCATAACTGTTTTACTTGCCTCTCCAAAAGCTGTTTTCACAGCCAATGTTTCCCCTGAATCATTCAAATGTGTTGATGTTCCGTGTGCATTAATATAAGTAATATCTTCTGGCTTAATTTTTGCATCTTGAATAGCACTTGTCATAGCACGTGCGCCACCATTTCCGTCAGGCAATGGTGATGTAATATGATAAGCGTCCGAACTTGCGCCATATCCTACGACTTCTGCATAAATTTTCGCTCCTCTTTTTTGTGCATGTTCCAAATCCTCTAGCAAAATTAGACCAGCGCCCTCTCCCATAACAAAACCACTTCTTTCTTTATCAAAAGGAATACTAGCTCTATTTTTATCCATTGCTGTGCTAAGAGCCTTCATATTCGAAAAACCAGAAATAGAAACAGGTGTAATTGGAGATTCTGTACCGCCTGCCATCATAACGTCTTGGTAGCCATGGCGAATGATACGAAATGCTTCTCCAATCGCATCTGTAGCTGTAGCACAAGCAGTTGTCAAGCTAAACGTTTGCCCTTTTGCCCCAACTTCAATGGAAACATTTCCAGCAGCCATATTGCTAATTGCCATTGGGATAAAAAATGGTGAAACTCGATTTGGTCCTTTTTCATTCAAAATCGTTGAACCTTCGTGAATCGTGATGATTCCACCAATTCCAGAACCAATGATTAATCCAAAACGCGTGCTGTCTATTTCGTCTACTTTTAACTTGCTATCTGCCATAGCCTCTTTTGCTGCAACAATGGCAAATTGCGTAAAACGATCCATTCTTTTGGCTTCTTTTTTATCAATATAATCTTCTGGATTAAAATTTTTTACCTCTGCTGCTAGATGCACTTTGTAATCTGTTGTATCAAATGCCGTAATTTCGTCAACTCCACATTTCGTGTTCTCAATTCCTTTCCAAAATTCCTCCACACTATTTCCTATTGGAGTGATACAGCCCAAACCTGTTACTACTACTCTTCTTTCCATTTTCCATTCCTTTCTTTTTTTATTTTACATTACCATGCCGCCATCTACATTGATAACTTGCCCTGTGATATATGACGCATCTTCTGATGCTAGAAATTTCACTAAATTTGCTACATCTTCCACGGTTCCCATTCTCTTTAGTGGAATTTGGCTATTAATTCCTTCTTTTTGCGTATCTGTCAAAACATTTGTCATATCAGTCGCAATAAAGCCTGGCGCCACTGCATTTACCAAGATATTTCGACTAGCAACTTCTCTTGCTAAACTTTTTGTAAAACCAATAATGCCTGCTTTTGAGGCAGAGTAATTCGTTTGCCCAGCATTTCCTGCCACACCAACCACAGAAGAAATATTAATAATTCTTCCTGATTTCTGTTTTACCATAAGCGGAACTACATTTCTCGTTACATTAAAAGTTCCCACCAAATTAATATTAACTACACTTTCAAAATCTTCTTTTGGCATTCTCATCAGCAAACCGTCTTTTGTGATGCCTGCATTATTTACCAAAACATCAATTTTTCCCAATTGCTCTTTTGTCTCATTTACCATTTTTTCGGCATCTTCAAATTTAGCAACATCGCCTTGCACAAGCGCACATTTTACGCCAAAATCACTTTCAATTTGTGCTTTCAAAGTCTCTAGCTCCTCATTCATGGTTCGATAATTAATGGCTACATCGTACCCCTCTTTTGCTAATTTCAAGACAATTCCTTTTCCAATTCCACGCGCAGCACCTGTTACTAAAGCCGTTTTTCCATTCCCCATTTTTTGACCTCCTTTTATTTTTGCAATTCTTGTATTGCAGTTTCCAAAGTTTCCACATTATTAATGTTGATTAATTTCACATCTTTACTTACTTTTTTCACAAAACCTGTCAGCACTTTCCCTGGACCAATTTCAACAAATGTGTCTACCCCATTTGCAATCATATATTTTATTGTATCTGAAAATCGAACTGGATTTACCACATGTTTTGCCAAAATTTCTTGCTGATTATCATTCTCTGAATATGGTTTTGCATCTATGTTTTTTACAACTGAAATTTTAGGGCTTTTTATTTCCACAGCCTGCAATACTTCTCGCAAAGCATTTGATGCATCTTGCAATTTTTCTGTATGAAATGGTCCTGCTGTTTTTAGCTCAACACACTTTCTCGCACCTGCTTCTTTCATTTTTTCCATGGCAAGCATAACCGCGTTTCTTTCACCTGAAATCGCCACCTGCCCCGGACAATTAAAATTCGCTGGCACAACAAATCCATCTGTTATGGTTTGACAAATTTCTTCTACTTTTTCATCTTCCAATCCCATAATCGCAGCCATTGCCCAATCGCCATTTGGCACCAATTCTTGCATTAATTCGCCACGTTTTTTGACTACTTTTATCACTGTTTCAAAATCAAATGCCCCTGCACAATACAACGCTGAATATTCGCCAAGGCTTAATCCTGCTGTATATTCTGGCACGATTTGCTTTTGTTTCAAAATTTCTAAAATTGCGATACTCATTGTCAAAATAGCAAGCTGTGTATGTTTCGTTTGAAATAATTCTGTCTCTGGTCCTTCAAATGTAATTTTCGCAATGTCTACTCCAGAAATTTCACTTGCTTTTTTATAAACTTGTTTTACTTCCTCATATGCTTCATATAAATCTTTTCCCATGCCAACGCTTTGCGCACCTTGCCCCGGAAAAATAAATCCTATTTTCATCGTTTTTTCTCCCATTCCTCAATGCTTTTTATTATTTTGAAATGCTTCAAAACTCATTTTTTATTAACAGTTGTTATAAGTATATAACATTTTTTCAAAAAATGGAATAGAACGAGCGGTCAGATTTTAAATTTTTATTTCAAATTTTCCAATGCCTGCACTCTTTCTTCAATAGAAGGATGGGTTGAAAATAAATTACTTATGTTATATTCCCTTTTTTTGGGAAACGGATTTTCAATATACATATAACTATTACTGTTACTTGCAACATCTAGTTCAGAATCATCGCTTGAAATTTTCTTTAAAGTAGAAATCAAACCATCTGGGTTTCGCGTAAATTGAACTGCTGTGCTGTCTGCCAAATATTCTCTTCTACGCGAAACAGCAAGTTGTATCAAATTAGAAACAATGGGCGACAAAATTAAAAATACCAAACCGACTATCATCAAAATAGCATTTCCTTTGTTATCGTCATCTTTGTCTCTACTTGACGAATGAAACATCGTTCTGGTAAAAATATCAGACAACATTACTACAAATCCCACCATAACGCTAATCACGGCAGAAAGCAAAATATCATAATTTTTAATATGTGATAACTCATGTGCCACAACACCTTCTAATTCATAATAATCTAGCTTTTGCAAAAGTCCAGTCGTAACACAAATAATCGCATTTTCTGGATTTCGACCAGTCGCAAAGGCATTGGGTTGGCTTGATTCCATCACATATAAACGTGGCTTATGCTCCAATCCAGATGCAACCATCAAAGCATCCAAAATATTCGTCAATTGCAAATCCTCCTCATGCGTTGCTTCACGCGCGTTTACACTTGCTAGCACAATTTTATCGCAATTATAATAGGTTGCAATTGTTGAAATAATCGAAAATGTCAATGCAATCGTTATCGCTGCAAAACTACTCATGTCAAACATGTAGCAAATATAATACAAAATAAGTGTTATCATCAGCAAAAATCCAAACACAATAACACCTGTTTTTTTCTTGTTTTTCTTAATATCTTCGTACATCGTTTCCTCGCTTTCCTTGAAATAAAAGGGCGCAACCAATTGCACCCCCCCATTTTCTAATTATTAAAATCTACTCTAACGTTTTTTCTTGCTTCTTCTGAATCTGTTTTGAACAATTCTTCTGCCTTAAAATTAAACATATTCGCTATGATATTCGTTGGAACAACTTCCAATTTTGTATTATACATCGTAGCACTGTCGTTGTAAAATTGTCTTGAATATGAAATTTTATTTTCAGTATTTCTTAGTTCTTCTTGTAATTCACTAAAATTTTGATTTGCTTTTAAGTCTGGATAATTTTCTGAAACTGCCATAATTGTTTTTAAGGCACCTGACAACTCATTATCCAATTTCGCTTTTTCACTAATTGTCGAAGCATTTGCCCAAGATGTTCTAAGTTCTGTTACTTTTGCCAAAACGCCTTCTTCGTGTTTCATATAACCTTTTACAGAATCTACCAAATTCGGAATCAAATCAAATCTTCTTTGTAACTGAACGTCAATCTGGCTCCATGCATTTTTTACTTTATTTCTAGATGTTACTAAACCATTATACATCCCAATAACCCAAATTACTAAAACAATGATTATCGCAATAATTGCTAATCCCATAATAAACCTCCTTTTTATATTTTATATCTAACCATACTTTTGTTGTTTTGTCAAGTTATTCCATAGATTTTTTTCGCATTCTCATAAGTAATTTTTGCAATTTCTTCCCATTGTAAGCCTTTTATTTCGGCTATTTTTTGTGCCACTAATTTCACATTTCGTGAATCATTTCTCGCCTTTCTAAAAGGCTCTGGCGTCAAATACGGACTATCTGTTTCAATCAAAATTCGATCCAATGGAACCTCATCAATTGCTTCTTTCGGTTTGGCACTTTTAAACGTAATATTCCCACTAAACGAAATATAAAATCCCAGCTTTACCGCTTCTTTGATAAGCTCTGGATTAAGCATACAACAATGAAAAATTCCTCTTTTTTTCGGATTAATTTTATGTTTCAAAATCTCCAAAGTATCCATTACAGCATCTCTGCAATGAATAACAATCGGCAAATTCAATGCATCAGCAAGTTCTATTTGTCTGATAAAAAATTCCTGCTGGATCTCTTTATTTTCTTTGTTCCAGTAATAATCTAACCCAATTTCGCCAATTGCAACAACTTTGTCATTTTTGGCTAATGCTCGAATTTTGTCAATCTCACAAATCGTTAAATTTTCAATATCGTTTGGCGAAATTCCAACCGTGGCATACACAAAATCGTATTCATTAGCAATTTGAACCGCAAATTCACTTGATTTTACATCATAACCAACACAAGTTACTTTTGTGATATTTTCCTCATAAATTTGCTCAAGCAGTTTTTCTCTATCTTCTTCAAATTTTTCATCATTATAATGAGCATGTGAGTCGAAAAATTGTGCTGGCTCCTTAAAAGTCGCAACCACATTTGCAACTGCATATTGCTTGCAATGCGAAATGCTGATTTCCACATTTTCCAAATTTTTCACATCACAATTAATGTTTAATTCTGGTTTCCCATTTTCGCATTTTTTTACCTCAAACAACTGCCAATCCATTCCCTCTTTCATGGCTCCACTCAGTGCCTTAAAAGCTGCTTCTTTGGCAGCAAATCTTGCTGCATAATGTTGATATTTTTGTGCTTTTCTCGCTTCGCAATATTCCCTTTCTTCCTCTGTAAAAATCGTTTGCAAAAATTTCTCGCCCAAATTTTCAATGGACTTTTGAATTCTCTCAATTTCTATAATATCTGTACCGCAACTAATTTTCATTTTATTTCTCACCATTCCATTCTTTGAAAAATTCCTGCAAAAATTTCTCCAAATATTGATGCCTTTCTTGTGCAATCGTTTTTGCTGTATCTGTATTCATACAATCTTTTAATTTTAACAATTTATCATAAAAATGACTAATCGACGTTCGAGAACCTACTTTTTTATATTCCTCTTCTGAAACAAGTTCATTGTCATTTGGTTTATAAATTAGACGCCCATTCTTGCCACCATAAGTAAATACTCTTGCAATTCCTATAGCACCCATCGCATCTAATTTATCTGCATCTTGAACAATTTTTCCTTCCAAAGAAAGCTCCTTTCGGCTTGAAAAATTAGCACTAAACCCCAAATTTACACAACTGTATACAATGTTCTCAATATCTTCTTTCTCCATATGATTATATACTTTTAAATCTTGTAATGTTTGGATTAACTTTTCTTCTGCATTTCCTTTATAAAATTTATGGTCATATAGATCATGCAAAAGTGCAATCATTGTAACCAAAAATTCATCTGCTTTTTCCTGCTGATTAATTAACATACTATTTTGACAAACTCTTTTAATATGCCACCAATCATGACCAGTGCAATCCTCTTCACAAACCTCTTTCACATAACTTTCTACTTTATTTATGATTTCTTGTTTGTTCATTTTGGCTCCTTCTTACTTCGTATAAACCTTCAAATTAATATCTTGATTTAGGTGCCAACTGCCAATAAAATCCACAAATAAATATTCATCTAAATTCACAGAAGGCGGCATTAGAACTGTTCCATCTGATTTCAAGACACCCCACACACCATCTTTTTTGACAGCACAATAACCATATTTATTTTGCTCTTTTGCATCATCATAAATGCAATCTACAATTCGTTCCCCATTTTTATTTTGATAACCATATTTTCCAGATTCCTTTACCAAAAATAAAGTTCTCGTTGGCAAAATTTCTTGATTTGACTTTTTCTCAAACTTAAAATTGTAATAATTGTAATCCTCGCCTTCTCTCACGCGAAGATAACCGTCTTCCAAATTCAATTCAGAAACAATCACATCACTTAACACAACTTGAAAATCACGATTCATTAAATCACTTTTATAATTTTCTTTATCTGCCTGAATAAAATCCGCTGTTTTCACATATTGCATCGTTTGATATGTAAAATCAATCACTGTTTCTCCTGTTGTTGCAATAATGCCATACAAATTATTTTTCTTGGCGATATAATGCGTTCCATAAATGTATTTTAAATCTTGATATTCTGGATTAATAATGGAAGTCCCATCCACATTAATCACACCATATGCTCCGTTTAGAGTAATTGTCATATTTTCTCCATTAATTTCTTCAATGGAATTAAAACCTGCATCTAATTTCGTTTCCCCTAAACTATTAACCAAAGCCGTTTTCCCATTCTGAGTTACAACGTAATACCCATTTGCTGCAACTTTTTTAATCTCGTCATAAACTGGCTCAAAAATGACTTTACTATCTGCTCCAATTACACCATATTTGCCATTTTTCTGAACAATGTAGCCATTCTCATACGAATCTGTCAAGGTTGTAATTTCTGTGTATTCTGGGCGAATAATCACTTCCCCCATACTCGTATTGACCAATCCCTTCAAACCATTTTGCTCAATAACAATATTTTTCTCAACCCCAGATAAACTATAAATATTATCATATTCTGGATTTAAAATCACTTTTCCTGAAAAGTCGATTAAACCATATTTTCCGTTTTGCTCAAATTTCAAACTATTATTTTCATACCAAACATCGCTATTGACGGAATTTTCAATCGGTTGCACATTTTGATAATTAGTCAAAATTTCTGCCCCAGTTTGATTGATTACCTTTGTCTGATAAGTCTCGTTTTCGTAATTCACATCATACGTGCAAATAAATAAATCTTTATTCGTATCTGGCACAACCACCATTTCATCATAAGTAGCCTCCACTACCAAATCTCCGTTTTGATTAATCACGCCCCACTTCTCATTCACATAAACTGGAAAAAATGCTTGCTCCACATTCACATCTTTATTTCCCGACCAACCAGTCAATAATTTTCGAATCGAAACAATAAACATAATGACAACAATGATTGCTACCACAGTTGCTACCACTTTTTTGATATTTAATTTTGGTTCATCATCGTATCTTCTACCTCTTCCCATACTCTCCTCCTTTTGCCCATTTATATCATAATTTTTAAATTACTTACAAATTTTTATCAAAATTATGATATAAATGCGAGCAAATTTTTGCTCTGCCAAAATTTCCACGCTTTATTTTTTTACCACTTTTGCAATAATCACTGTTATATCGTCTCTCGCCACTCCAAAGTTATTGTCAATTGCTTCTGCCACAATTAAATCCGCCACTTTTTGCACATTGGTTGTACTAATATTTTTAATATAATCCTCAATCCAATTTTCTTTGCTATGATCCTGCATTTCTAGCAAACCGTCGCTACACATAATAATGATGTCCCCGTCTGCAACCTCCATTGTCTGCACTTCTAATTCCGTTTGTTCTAATGTGCCAACTGGCGCCGTTTGCGACTTCACAATTCGGATGCTTTTCTTATTTTTAATATACGTATTGCAGGCACCACTTTTCGCAAATTTGACATCCCCTTTGTACAAATCCAAAATGGCAAAATCCAATGTTGAATACATGTCTGACGCTGTATTAAAATTCACTTTATCATTAATAAAATTAATCACTTCATCATTGTCAAAACCATTTGTCAACATTTCTTCTAGCATCTGAATGGCGATTTTACTACTCTTGCGGGCCTCTCGACCACTTCCCATTCCGTCACTAATGGCTAACAAATATTTTCCGTCCTGCAATCTCATTTGCAAATTGCAATCTCCTGAAACCGTACTTCCTTCTTTTGTAACCTTGCTACTTCCTACTTTTAAAACAAACTTGTCCTCACTCATATAAGTTTGCACATAATTTGCTTTTTTACTATCTTCCTTGGCAAACTCCATTTTTACATTTAACGCCTTGCTCAGCATTGTTGCCACTAATTCCATCGCTTGCTTATCTCTTGCTTTATCATTCACAAAAGCAATATCCACAATATATTTCTCATTTTGCGCTTGTTTTATCTCTACAGAAATAACATTCTGAAATTTATTTTTCAATAAAATCAATATCTCTTTTTCTTTTTTAGAAAACTTTGTTTTGGTCGTTTTCTCGTTTGTAGCAATACTTTTCTTAATCGCCTTTGACACATTTTCCAAACTTTTTTTCATCGATTTTGCATTTTTATTCTTCTCTTGTCTTTTCGTAATTTCAATTTGCAACATTTTATAAGAACGATTAATCATTTTAATCATCTCTTGCAAATCATTTTTTATCATTTCATCTTGCACAACAATATAATTGTTATGCTTTTTGAAAATCTCAATCAAATCATTTTCTAATAAAATATCGGTAGCTTGCAATGCTTGAAAAATATCTTCTGCCATTTTTGTATCCTCTGCTAAAATATCTTCACAAAACATATTCATTTCAATTTCTTCCAAATTGCCAAACAAAATATCTTTAAAAGTTTCTATTAAATCCCCCATCTCTTCTTGGGAATCTAACACCATTTCTGAAATCGTATCAGAAATCATGTTTAATTTGCTAATCATTTCCTCATTCTGAGCCAATCGATTTTCACCCAAATCACTCAATAATTTGTTCTTTCCTACCAAATCTTCAATCTCTATTTTGATACGATTTGGTACCAAAAGCAAGCCCAAAGCGGCAATAACAATTTCTCTAAAATACACAATTTTTATTGTGTCTCCATTGCTCAAATAAATCAGCAAACTGTTCCCCAACATGAACCCAACAATCACGCCAATTTTGCCAAATTTATTCAAAATCCCAGCCAAAATCCCTGAAACTGCAAATACTGCAATTTGCAAGCCATTTTGCAATTCTATCATCGAAAGAATTAATCCCATACTAAGCCCTGCTACCGAACCAACCAATAGCCCATTTTTCCAGCCAAGTAACATGACCAAAAAGACAATCACAATATTACTCAAATGCAAACCAAATATTGTCACTTGATTAAAAATCATGCTCGCAATAGAAAGAATAATTGTCGCACCAATGATTTCCTCCAACGCAAATGCTTTTTTTACTTTCCAATTTTTAATGACAGCTAGTCCGATTAACAAATATTTTATAAAAAACGTAAGTTAGCGCCCCACTCACTAGCGCCATAAAAACATCATATGTAAGAACAATTCCTCTTATATTCTGAAAAAATGACACCAAAAAAACCGCTAAAAATAACTTTTTCCCTGTTTTCAATAATTCATTTCGTTCTTCCACAGCCACTTTGGGCTTAAAAATAAGCACAAGTGCAAAATATATAATGGAACTTAGCACAAAATTCAAAAACGCAGCTACTCCATTTCCGACAAGCGTCCCTATTGCTCCTGCTAAAATTACACCAAAAACTGGCACACCACTGCTTAAAGTCGCAGCTACCATAGCTAGTCCAAATGGCGCAATCTCTTCTTCAATTGACAACATGGACATCACTAAGGTTAAAACAAATAGGACTAAATTTCGCGCTTTTAAAAACTCCTTCATAATCAAATTCATTTTATTAATTTTAGTATTTTCCTGTGCTTCAGCACTTTCTGTAATATTTTGAAACATCCTTAACCACCTCTACTTTTCAAATACTTTGTTCTTCTTTATTAAATCATGAACCCCATCATTTTTGTGTCGAATTTACAAACAAATATTGAAAAAGTCTTCTACAATTTGTGATAATTTTTTATATATTTTATTACATTTATAGCAAAAACACAAGTATTAATTTGAAAAATGACAAAAATATTGTCGAATTATAGTTTTCTAAAGAAAAAAATTAAAGGCATCTTTGTCCATGCCTTTAAAATTCACATAATTTTCACAATTTTATCATATAACAAACACAAATTTGTGTATATAAATTTAATTTGACAAATCCCAAGCCGTTCCATTCCAGCTCATTTTTGCATTAGATTTTAATTGCACTATTGGTCGAATTCCACTAGCAAGACTATCATGCACACGATGCCATCCAATAAAGCCTCCATTTCCCCAAACATTTAATGTATTCGTAGCACTTGAGTCTGGGTCTGGTAACCAACAATTATTATTTTTCTGATAAAAATCGTTATTTAATGTTTGGCGTTGAATTGTATTCTCATCATAACTTGTACCCAACTTACCATTCGCACTATAAGCTAATTGTGCAAGTGTTGGTCCACCATTTGCTTGTTCTGCATACTCATTCACAAAATTTGTCCAATAAATTTTGTTTTTTATCCAATCCACTAAAGTATTACGGTTTTGATCTGGTACGTATACATAATTTCCATTTATACTAATTCCTGTTGCTAAATTTAGTTTTGAACCTTCTACCCAATCACCTGTAATTAAATAAACACTATTTCCATCATTCAAAAATACTTTCCAATCATTTACTCCATTTGCCGAATAATTTACCTTGTCTCCATAATATTCTGGCTTAATTGCTGCTGTTCCAGCTAATTTTTCCCATACAGCATACAAAATCACACTCTGGCTCCCCATTGTAAAACTTCCTGAAGTCGTATATTCTGGCGTTGTCGCTGTGCTGCTTGTTGCCCAACCCAAGAAATTTGCACCTTTTTTCGTTGGTTTTGTCGTAAAATCAACTGTTACACTTTCTCCTGCCGCATATTTTTTGCTTGAAGGACCTCCTTGTCCACCATTGGCATTATACGAAGCTGTATATTTTTGCACGATTTGATTGCCACTCAATTCGCCATCAATTGTCACACTTCCGTCTGGATTTAAGCTTCCAATTTCCAAGCCTTCATAACTTAATTTTCCGCTGCTATCTACTCTAATTTCTGCCCCATTAGACAGCTCTACGCCTTTTTCCAACTCTGCTTTGACGTAATCATTTACGTTTGCAAAATTGTTATCTTTCATGTAATAATCCATTTGCAATTCCGCGATTTTGAGTTCAATTTCTTCCTTAATTTGTGCCATATTCGTGATGTCAACTGCTTTTGTCGCCTTTCCCAAAATGCCATTACTTCCAGCCACTAAATTAATTGACACACCTGCTAAAATCAATAACACAATAATTGTTACAACAAGTGCTACTAAAGTGATTCCTGCGGGTCCGCTCAAGACAAACTCCTCTGTTTTTTTGTTTTTTCATTTGATTTCCTCCTTAAATTTTTATCTCTTGCAAAAGATTTTGTAAACAACTTAAAACATTTTTGTTGTTTATTTACATTATTATTATACTGGTTATATAACCAATAGTCAAGTAACTTCTTAAAAATATATAATTTATTTATAAAATTTTTTAAAAGAGGTGATTCTGGTTAATGGTTAAAGTAAATATAGAAAATGGTACCTATTTATTTAAGCTTGAAGATATTTTAAAAGAAAAAAAAATCAGTATTAATAAATTAATGAGAGATACAAATACAGATTTTAAAGTTTTAAAAAGAATGATGACTGGGGAATTAATTCGATTTGATATTTACGTTATGGCAAGATTGTGCGATTATTTAAATTGTACAATTACAGATATTATTGAATATATTTCATAATTTCGGAAATTTACATTTGACATTAATTTTTTGTTCTATTTTCAAAAACATCGCATATATACTTAATAGAATGGAGGAAATTATGCGATTTATTGTCATTTCAGTCAAAAAATATTTTTTTACAGTTCTATTTTTATTCTTTACATTAAGTCTCATTTTATTTTCAGCTAACAATTTAGAAGCAGCCAGAAACGGCTTAATTTTATGGGCAAATTCTATTGTGCCAACCCTTTTCCCATTTTTTGTTGCCACCGAATTATTGTGCAAAACAAATTTTATCTATTTGCTTGGAAAAGCCCTAAATAGATTTATGAAACCTGTTTTCAACGTATCCGGAGAAAGCGCTATTGCCATTATTATGGGCATTATAAGCGGTTATCCTGTTGGTGCCAAAGTCGTTTGTAACTTGTATGACCACAAAATTTGCTCAAAAGCAGAAGCAGAACGCTTGATTGCCTTTACAAACAATTCTGGTCCTATTTTTATACTTGGCTCTGTTGGCGTTTCGCTTCTAGGAAATGCATCTTTAGGAAAAACACTTCTCATCAGTCATGTTATTTCATCACTTTTGGTTGGATTTATTTTTCGTTTTTGGAAAAAAAATACAGTGGATATTACTTTTAGAAATTATCGCTCAGAAAGCAAAGAATTAATCAAAGTTGCCAATTTAGGCGAAATTTTAGGAGATGCCATCAAAAAATCCATTTCTACGATTTTGTCCATTGGAGGTTTTGTGGTACTGTTTTCCGTGATTATTTCCATCTTATCTAGCTTAGAAATTTTGACTGGAATAGCTCATTTTCTAGCAAATTTAGGAATACCTTATGACATCGTTTTAAGCATTCTAACTGGAAGCATTGAAATGACCAATGGACTTCATGTTGCTAGCACCTTTTACAGCATTTTGCCAATTCCTTGCCTTTTGACTTGTAGCTTTCTTCTAGGAATTGGCGGACTTTCTGTACTTTTGCAAGTTTTTTCCGTTATTTCAAAATCGCACATTTCTATTAAACCTTACTTTTACGGAAAAATTTTGCAAAGCATTTTTTCTGTTATCCTAACTCTTATTTTATTATAAATGTCAAAATGGCATGGCTATCCAAATTGTCATGAAAAATCTCGCCACTCAAATGCAGATTAAATTCTTGATTGACATTATTGCGATTTAGCAAAACAACCACAATCGAATGATCTGCATTTTGAAAGGCAGCTGCTTCAATCTTATCTGTAAATTTTGAAAATCCAATTTTTTTTGCCCCAGTTTGTATATACTTACTAAAATGTCCCATATAATAATACGTCAAATTTTTGATATAATTTGTTTTATCTTGATTTAGCATGATTGGCGCATTGCAATAATTTCGTTTGTGATTTGGTCCCCCTTTGTGGTCAAGAACCAAATTCCAATCCATAAAACCATTGATACCTGCATTCAAATCGCCAATCATATCATGTGCGTAAATTTCGCCATTTTGCACTTCATCTTCTTTTCGAAAATGCGAAAATCCTGTGCAGCCTTCTGTGTGAAACAGCAATTTATCCGGAAATTGACTTTTCGTTAGCGCTATTTCTTCAAAATAATCTCCAGAATACCAATGCATTGCCATGCCAGAAACAGCGCTTTGAGCCATTCCAAAAACTTCTTTAGCCCTTGTATATAGCCTTTCTTTGTTATGATCCCAAGCCAAAATTTTAGTTTTTATTCCATTTTTCGCAAACTCTGGCTCTAGATAATTTTTAGCAAATTCAGCTTCTTCTGCTGCCGAATACAAACACGACTCCCACAATTGCGTTGCATTTGGCTCATTTTGTATTGTCATATAATCAATTTTAATTCCTCTTTTTTGATATTCCAAAACGAATTTAGCCAAATATTCGGCATACAAATGTTGATATTTTTCCAACAATTTTCCACCTAAATTCAACATTTTATTGCTTTTCATAAAAGCTGGCGGAGACCAAGGTGTCGCTAAAAATTTTAAATTTGGATTTTGAGCAAGCGCTTTTTTTATCATTGGAATGATGTATTCTTCATCCCTTGCAATTGAAAAAGTGTTCATATCAGCCTTTTTTAGATAACTGTAACTAGAAAGCGAAAAATCGGTACTTGCAATCGGTATTCTGCAAAAATTATATTGCAATCCATCTCTTGAGAAATAATCTGCTATAATTTTCGCCCCCTGCTCGCCATTTGTTTGTGCCAAACAATAGCCAGAAGCTTCTGTAAAAGCACCTCCAAAACCAACTATTTCTTGCCCTTTTACATCTGGATAAAGGTTGATAAGTCCTCGTTCCATATTTTTCAATTTTCCATTAAATTTAAGTCTATGCACATCCCAAAACAAATTTCTCTTAAAATTCGTCTCCACTTTCACAATTTCCATTTCAATCCCCTCTACGCCAAAATATCCTATCTAAATTCAATGATATTTATTTATATAAATCTCTTGATAAAAACTCCCTTTTCACTTCTACGCCATTTTGCTTATAGACTTTATAGGCATTATACACTTTATAAATTCCGCTTGTTTCCCATAAAACGCGACTCAATTGTAATTTCATATTCTTGGCTTGAACGAATACCATAAACAACCGCTGTTGCCACTCCATTTTGTACTATCATTTCTATTTTTACAGGATATTCACGGTTATTTACAAATTGAAAATCATACCTTCCCCAAACCACTGTTGCATCCTTTCCACCTGCCAAATAGGAAGTAAGCAACGAATGATTATGACGCTCTGTAATTTGTAAATTGGCTCCAATCACAGCATCATAAAGCGTTGAAGAGATTTGACAAATACCACCTGCAAGCCCATCTTCAACTTGCCCATTCACAAAAATCGCTGCATTTTTATAACCTGCTGCAATCGTCCTTTCGCCAACTACTTCATTAAACGAAAATTTCTCGCCCGGCATCAAAATCGTTCCATTTATTTTGCCAGCTGCTATGCGCAAATTCGTTGTACGATTTGGGTTATTCACATAATTCGTACTAAATGTGGATAACTGGTCTGGAAAAATATTCAAATCTTTCACAAAAATATTCGGATTTGTAAACTTTAGCTTTATTTTATATTGTTCGTTTTTCGGAATAATATCAATATTTTTTTGTGCATCTTCTACATCAAAATCAACACCAATCACTTGCTCATGAATTTCAAATGGGTTTTCTGTCACATACGCATCCTGTGGCTTACGATAAATTTCGCTATGAATTGCTTGCAAATCAATCTCCTTCGGCAAAATTTCATAAGTTGGAATTTGAATTTCCTCATCAAATTTTCTGATACGCAAATTTGCTAAAATTCTATTTTTCAGCTCCTCCTGATGTAGACCGACACCGCTTTTGCCTCGATTAATAATCAATACATCATTTTCCATAAAATAGTCATATTCTTGGACTTTTGGTAATTGTTCTTGCAAGTCCTGCAACATCTCATTTAAAATTTCCTCTTCGTACAAAAACTCTGGCTCGATATCAATCGTATCATTCAGCGTTTTCGCATATTCCCATAAATCTCTTACCACATTTTGCGTTCTCCCAATCGAATATGCCTTCTGAATTGCTTTTTCAACGTCAAATTTTACGCCCAATTCCTGCAAATCAATTGGAAAATTTTGCCCTTCATATTGCAAAATTAATTGTTCTGGAACCGTATCATTTAAGCTATTAGAAAGTCTACTAGCAGCCTCTTGTGGAGACATTTCAGCAACACTAATACCAGCCACAAAAACTCCTTTTTGAATCAATCCATTTTGCAAATGGGAAACATAAAAAATACTTGTTGCAACAAGTGCCAACAAAGCAATATAGGCAATTATGATCACAACTATAACCGCTAAACTTAAGCTCTTAACTGCTTTTTTCAAACTCTCTTTTTCACGAAAAACTGCGATATCCAGTTTCTTTTTCTTCACAACAATCAGTGCATTTTGCTCTTTTTTTACTGGCAACAGAGCATTTTTTTCACTCTTTTTTGCTACCTTTTGTTTCTTAGCACTTTTTAATTTTTTTGCCATTTTCCAACATCCTTCTGTATTTAAAACCTCTATTTTTTGCATCTTTCGTTCTTTAAAATTTAGCCTTTGTGGAAATTTTTAATTGATTTTACTATATCATAGTTTGTGGCAAAAATCCAGAAATTTTTCCATTTATCTCAAAAAAGTTTTTATCTCTCCTTGACCATTTTCGCACGTAATCTCCAAAATGCTACCATTCACAATTGGCATTTGTGGCGGAACATGCCCAATATCAGCGTCCAGAATAATTGGAATTGCCAAATCACCAATGGCATCTTTTACCACCTCAGCCAAATCCATATCATAATCTTCGCGAAGTAGAAAAGCTCTTCCAAAAATAATTCCCTTGCAATGCTCAAAATAGCCAGCATTTTTCATTTGCCATAAATGGCAAAGTACCTGCGGAGTAGACATTTCAAAAATGTCAAAAAACCAAACAATTCCATCATTTTTATATTTTTCAATATAGTTCTTTACTTTATCATATTTCGTTCCAATCAAATTTATGATTACATCCAAGCAACCGCCAAGGCATCTTCCTGAAAACATTAACTTTTTCTCGTTGTTTAAATTTTTCCACTGCGTTTCCAAAGTCAACTGATAACTTTCAAAAATTTCCCTCTCATCCTCTTTTGGCTCACAAACACCAAAACTTTTTTGGATAACTTCTTCTCCTTGCATTATCTTAATCGAATCTGTCAATGTTTTAAAAGGTTCTCTCATTCCATAATCACGGATATTTTCCCCATAAATAGTGGCAATATCTAAATTGGTGGTTAGCACAAAACCCAAATTCGTAATATCCGAAAAACCTTGTAGCCATTTTGGAGAAAGCTTTTTCAATTGTTCAAAATCCAAATAATCTAACATTTCGCAGGCAAAATCTCCACCTTTTGCACAAATAATTGCGTTCACGCTTTCGTCTTCCCAAACTTGCATAAATTGTTTCGCACGTTCCTTTGCAGACGAACTTCTCTCTTTTTCGCAAGTTCTGACATTTTGCGTTTCACAAAATTGAAATCCCATTTTCTCAATATTTTTGATTGCATTGTCATATTCTTGCAATTGCTCTTCTTTGCACAATCCCGCAGATGGCGCCGTAACAGCAATTTTATCGCCTTTTTTGATAAATTTTGGATATTTCATATTAGCCTCCTATGACTTTTTTAATATTGTATGATATTAGCAATTAAAAATCAAGTAAAATTTCAAAAACTCATCCATAAAAAAGCACAAAGCAGGATACCTCAATTCCAGTATCCTGCCTGTGCTAAATATTTGATGATTTTAAATTTCTTCCAATTTTCTCAAAAAATCATTTTTCTGTTGCTCCATCTTTCGATAACCAAACTCAAATGCTTTAAGAACAGATATTCTTCCTCCCAGCATTCCAAACTTCTCTGTGTATGGATTGAACAGCAAATCCGTTTTCCTATTCTGCGGAAAACGCGCCCGTTTATTCCATGAATTTTCCTTCAAACTTGAAGGATTTTCATAGGAAAACGTCACGTTCTTTGCCTCAGGATTTAAAGGTGGATTTAAAGTTAAGCCTCCCTCAAATATCCATGAGATTTTACAATAATATTGATTGCCACGGCTAAATACAGTTGGCAAATATAACCATGGAACTGAACAAGACGCAACAATAATATCTGAAACAGTCATTTCTCCTGCATTTTCCTGTGTTATAACATTTGGAAAATACTTACTCACTGGTGTTACAGAAACAAAACATTCTTTAGGCAAATTTTTGAATTTCACATTACCTAAAAAACCTCTGATTTTTTTCCGCATAATTTCCTTACCTACAATTGGCATGCTAAATAAAAGTGCATTATCTGCCAAAAAATTCAGAATTTCCATTACGCTTTTTCCTGCCGACAAACTAACCACAATCAATGAGCCTAGACTCGCACCTGAATAGGTGTCAGTCTTTTTTCTGATTTCATTGTGAACAGCAGCATAGCCACCAAAGGCAACCAGCGTTGATAAGCCACCTCCTACAACAGCAACATTCAATTTCCGTTCTTCCATAAAATCATCCTTTCTTTTTTCTAAAAATTGAATATACAACAAGTTTCCTTGTTGTAATTATATTATATTTTACATAATTTGTCAAATAGGGTGTCTGAATTTCAATCTTTATTATTTTATGCAACTTTTATTCCAGTATCAATTATTTCCTGCACAAAAGGATTTCCTTCTTCAAAATCTTTTACTTTTATTGGGTGGGGCTCTATTCTTAAATCTATATTTTGTGTTAACATCATAAGTTCTACGAGCAAATCAAAAGCATTATTATCACTATTAATAATAATTGCCACATCTATATCACTATCTTCATGATTTGTTCCTTTTGCATAAGAGCCAAACAAATATACTCCTTGAATATTATAATATTTCGATATTTCTTGAATATATTCCTTCACACATTTTAAAATATCTATATCAACATTTCTTTTAACCATATTCTAATCTCCTCTATATTTTTTATTTGTTCAGACGTATACTCTCTTGTACATCTTTCGTAAAACTCATTTTTGTAATCTTCATATCTGCTACTAATATTAAACGAATTACATGTCAACAAGATTTTCGCTGTTCTTTTATCTACTTCAAGATTGCATCTCTCTGCTAATATATTTAAATTATGAATTTTAGGTGGATATGGAGTATCTTTATTTACTTTAGCATACATCGCCTTTAATAATTTTTCAATTGTTAAAGGCCCTATAAATAATGCCCATGTATACTGCTCCGTTTCAAAATTCTTTTTCATTGATTTATAATCTCTATCCGAACTTTCTATCCAATACTTCATTAAATCTACACTGTTCATAACTTTCTTCCTTTCAATTTACTGTTATTATATCATATAGAATTAAAAAAAGAAAATACTTTTTACACAATTGTAATCATTAAAATTTCTTCACAACAAAGACACGGATTTTCCGTGTCCTTTCATTCTTAATTCATATAATCTTTCAATCTTTTACTTCGACTTGGATGTCTCAATTTTCTGAGTGCCTTTGCTTCAATTTGCCTAATTCTCTCACGTGTTACTTCAAATTCTCTGCCTACTTCTTCCAAAGTGCGAGCTTTTCCATCTTCCAAACCAAATCTTAATTTCAAAACTTTTGCTTCACGTGGCGTTAGCGTACTCATAACATCTTCCAATTGCTCTTTTAGCAAGGTATAGGCTGCCGCATCATGTGGCGCTGGCGAATCATCATCTTCAATAAAATCACCCAAATGGCTATCATCTTCTTCTCCAATTGGGGTTTCTAGTGAAACTGGATCTTGCGCAATTTTCTGAATTTCCATTACTTTTTCAACCGAAATTTCCATTTCTTTGGCAATTTCCTCTGGCATTGGCTCCCTTCCTAGCATCTGAAGCAAATGTCTGGAAGTTCGAATTAATTTATTAATCGTTTCTACCATATGAACTGGAATTCTAATGGTTCTGGCTTGGTCGGCAATGGCTCTTGTAATAGCTTGTCTTATCCACCATGTGGCATACGTACTGAATTTATAGCCTTTGGTGTAATCAAACTTTTCGACCGCTTTAATCAGTCCCATATTGCCCTCTTGAATTAAATCCAAAAACAACATTCCTCTTCCTACATATTTTTTGGCAATACTAACTACCAATCTCAAATTTGACTCTGCCAATTTTTTCTTTGCCTCTTCGTCTTCTTGCAATACTTTTTCCGCCAACTCCAACTCTTCTTCAAAAGACAACAAATGAATTTTTCCAATTTCTCGCAAGTACATCCTAACAGGATCATCTACACTAATTCCTTCGAAATTATTTAAGTCAACCTCTTCTAAATCAACTTCTTCAACATCTCGCAAGTCATCCTCATCTGGTTCTAACAAATCATCATCTTTTGCAATATTAACTCCCATTTCCTCAAAAGCTTCAAACACTTTGTCAAGTTCTTCTGGGTTTACTTCACCAAGCTCATTTGCCAATTCCCCATACGTAATTTTTCCATTTTCTTTCGCCTTACTTAATATATTTAATACTTTTTCCTTTTCTTTACTCTCTGGCTTACTTTCTTCTGTATTCTTCTTCTCCTCTGCTTTCACATCCTCTTTTATTTTTGCAACCTTTTTTGGGGATTTTTTATCAGCTGTCGTTTGGGTATTCTTTTCTTCCACTTTCTTATTTTCTTTTTTATCTATTTTTGAAGTATCTTTTTGACTTTTATTTTTTGTCTCTTTTTTTTGTTTTATGTCTACTTTTTTTGTTTCGTTTTTATCTTCTTTTTTCATATAATCCCCCTTCTATTTTATTTTCGACAACTTGGTAATCGTATTACTAAGTTCTGCCAACTCTAGCCAAAGTTTCTCAGACTCCTCTTTTGACAAATTCGGATTCTCCAACTCTCGCACAATTTGTAATTTTCTATCTTGCAATCTTTCTCTATTATAAATTAGAACAATATCCTCTAGACATTTTTGCACAGAAGTGATTTCATAATCAGCTACCATAATCTCGCTAATATGTTTTTGCAAATTCTCGTCTTCAATATTGGCAATGGTTTGTATAATTTTCTCACTCTCTTGAGCTTCCTGCGCCATAATTTTTTCAAATATAGTTTTATTTTCTGCAATTTTCAAATCTTCTATACGAATATTTGATTTTATGATTTCTTTGGCTTCTTCTGCATAATTAATCAGCAAATACAGAATCATATTTTCTCTTTTTACAATTTTTTCATCCAATTCCAGTGACAAATTTTTCTCTGGTTTTACCACAGATTTTGCCAATATTCTTTCTGGCTCTCCCTTATATAATTCTTTATTGATTTCTGCATAAAGCGCCTGTTTTGAAATATCATACTGCTCCGAAATTTTATCAATATAAATTTCTCGCTCAATCGTATTTTCAACTTTAGCCAAAATTGCTGTTATCTTCTTCAAAAATGCAATTTTATCTTTTGCATTTTCCAAGTGATAGTCTTCCTTGATTGTTTTGATTTTAAACTCCACCAAAGAAATCGCATGATCAATCAATAATTGAAACCTTCCACTGCCATATTTGATAATATATTCGTCTGGATCTTTTGCCCCCTCCATTTGCAAAACTCTAGCATCGCAATTTTGTTTCTCCAAGACTTCTATCCCTCTTTTAATCGCCGTTTGACCTGCTCCATCTGAATCATAAGCAAAAATTACTTGATTACTATATTTTCGAAGTAGCATCGCCTGTTCATCTGTTAGCGCTGTTCCGCAAAGATGCTACCACATTATCAATGCCCCTTTGATAAAGCGAAATCGCATCCATATAACCTTCTACTAAAATAATTCGTTTGTCTTCTGATTGTTTAGCAAGATTTAAAGCAAATAAATGCCTTTTTTTTGAGTACACTAAATTTTCATTGGAATTTATGTATTTCCCTTTATCTGTATCATTTAATCTTCTACCACCAAAAGCTACCGGCTTCCCTGTCGCCGAAATAATCGGAAACATCAAGCGTCTCCTAAAACGATCAATAAATTCGCCATTTTCATTTTGATTAACCAATCCAGTCGCCAAAATCTCGTGATCTTTAAAACCCTTTTCTTTCAAAAATACATACAATTCATTATATTCCCCAGAATATCCAATTTTAAACGCTTTTAATGTATGATTATCCAATTTTCTTTGCTTTACGTAATCTTGAGCAATTTTTGCAACTGGCGTATATAGCCTTTCGTGAAAAAAGTTCGTTGTTTCAAGGTTTATTTTTGTCATTCTATCCATTAAATATTGCTTTTTGTTAAACTCTTCGTTATTCGTCTCTGGCAGACGGACATGTCCTCTTTCTGCCAAAAATTCAAGAGATTCTTTAAATGACAATTTCTCCATTTCCATGACAAAAGCAAAAACATCTCCACCTTTGCCACATCCAAAACAATGATAATACTGCTTATCAGCCGAAACAGAAAAAGAAGGTGATTTTTCTTTATGAAATGGGCACAGACCCATGAAATTTCTACCACTTCTTTTTAGTATAACATATTGTGATATAACGTCTACTATATCATTTGCATTTCTTATCTCCTGTTTCAAATCATCATTATACTGTACCATTTTTAAAACCTTTCCTATATATTATTCGACGAAATTTTTCCAAATCCTTCTTTATTCGCTAGAAAAGTCAACATAATTTTAAAAAATGTTAAAAAAAGAAACCCCACTTACGTGAGGTACAGCTCAGTAGCTGTTTTTTGTTGCAATGAAAATTCTCAGTCTTCTTCCATTTCAATCGAAAACATTTCATACATACCAGACACAGTATGATGTTTGTTTGTAATGCCGTTTTTCTCGTTGCACTCATAACCTTCTGGCAGCACCAGTTCATTTGCTCCAATACCTGAAATCTGAATTGCAAAATCATCAATTACTTCAAATTTCCCTGTCAGATTGAGCTTTCTCAATTCCTCTACCAGCCGTCTTACACCCATGTTCTCAACTTTTTTCAATTCCATTGCATTTTCCTCCTTTTTTCTGCAATATTTTTGTGACTACAAGCAGACATTCTGTCTGCAAAGGATTTAATATTACTTCTTAATTATATTATACCATATTTACATAATCTTGTCAAGCTTTTTCTAAAAAAAATTACCCTAGATTTTCTCTAGGGCATTTTTTACGTTTGAATAAACGTTTTTACAATTCCTGTTGTATCGTCTGTGCCATCTGTTCCAGTGTCCCCTGTTACAGTATGCGCTTCATAAGAAATATTAATTTTGTCATCAATCAATGTTTCGATTTCATCCTTCTGTTTACTTTCCACAAGCATAAGCTCACTTACCAAAATTTGTTTCGCATTCAAAAGCATTTTCTTCTCTGTGGTAGATAAACCTTTATCTTTCTGCTTGAAACTCAAATTTCTTACAATATCCGCAATTTCAAAAACGTTACCTGATTTCATTTTCTCAACATTATCTCGATATCTTTTATTCCACTTCATTGACATTTCGGTACAATCTTGCTCTAAAACACTAATTACTTTTCCGGCTGTTTCTTTGTCTATGATGTTTCTCACACCGATTTCTTCCGCTTTTGCAGTAGGTACCATCACTTTTACTTCGCCTGGCATCTTAATTATATAATAAGCTTGTTTTTCGTCCAAAACCGCTCTTTCCTCTATTGTTTCAATTACTCCGTGCACCATGCATTGGATACACAATTTTGTCCCCTACTTTAAACATTAACATCGTCACTCCTTCCAAGTAATTTATCATTACTACCTTTTTATTATACCACAAATTTTACCAAAAGTCAAAACTTTTTTTCCTAAATTATCCATTTTTTATATAATCGGAAAATTCTCAAAATTTCCTATTATATAAAAGCGAGTGAAATTCTGCTTCGCAAATTTCTCACGCTTTTTATTTACTCGTTGAACCAAAGCCTCCTATTCTGTCGCCTTCAGCGCTATCGTCATCTGTTACAAAATATTTTTGAAAAATAGCTTGACCAATCGCATCGCCTTTTTTGATTTCAATTGGCTCTGATTTTATATTAAAAAATGAAAACATAAAATGTCCGTCATTGTCTGGATTTCCATAATAATCTTTGTCAATTACACCAACACTATTAGCCATAACTAAGCCTTTTTTGCTTGGATTAGAGCTTCTGTTATACAATAATAATACCTCGTCATCTTGCATATACGCCTTCAATCCTGTTTTGACCAAAGTTGGTTTTTGCCCTTTTTCAAATTTTGGTATCACGCAATCTTCTGCGGCTTCGATATCATATCCTGCTGAAAATTTTGTTTTTCTAACTGGTAAATGAATGCCTGCATTTTCAAATCCCTTTGCTACTTCAAATCCTCTATTTCTCATTTTTACTCCTCCTTCGATTTTTTTATTATATCACGAAAAAAATTTTTTGACAAGTTAGTAATAATGTTTATCAATTTTTCCTTTTTCCCCATTCTAAAAATTATATCAAAATCAAAGATTTTGATAATTTTTGAACGGTCCCCACAAGCCACTTCAAAATTGAATAAACATTATTACTATTTTTTTACATTTTAATAATTTTTTAAGGTTATTTTAATCTTTCTATATTATACTAATTTTGAGTTAAATAAAAGATGTTCGTGAGCTTTTATTTAACGCATTTGTAAACCCCCTTTTAATTTATATATGTTAACGAAAATAGAGTTCATTCTTACCTGAACTCTATTTTTCAGTAAATTTTCTTGGTACCCTGTTTGAAATCGTACACATCATCTCATAATTTATCGTATGACACTGCTCAGCCACTTTCTCCAACGTGATATTTTCATTATCCCAAATCCAAACATCGTCCCCCACTTTCACATCCGAAATTTCCGTCACATCCACCATAAAACTATCCATACAGATTTTCCCAATAATCGGAACTTTTCTCCCACAAATGTACACCAAACCTCGATTGGAAAGTTCTCGCCTCAAGCCATCCGCATAACCAATCGGAACGGTCGCAACTTTCGTTTCTTTTTCTGTAACAAAACTCCTTGAATAGCCAATACTTGTGCCTTTCGGCACTGTTTTCAAAAATGTAATTTGGGACTTCAACTTACAAACTGGCTTGAGTTTTATTTTATCACAAATTCCCTCTCCTGAAGAATAGCCATACAAAATCATTCCTGGGCGCACCAAATTACATTTCGTTTCCTTAAAATTCACAATCCCATTAGAAGCACTGCAATGAATAAATTTCAAATCAGGCACTTTCTCTTTTGCAATTTCGACCGCTTGGTCAAAAATTTCCAACTGCTTTTTCGTATATTCTATATCATTATCCGCAGCAGACAAATGCGTATAAATGCCTTCGATTTGAATATTCTGAAAACTTTTCACAAAATCCATAAAATCTGATACTTCACTAAGTTGAACTCCCGTTCTTCCCATGCCAGAATCAACTTCTATATGAACTTTGAAAAAATTTTTTCTGCGCCCTAGTTCTTGGGCAAAATTTTTATCCGAAATTCCAATACTCAAACCATTTGCAGCAATTTCCTCTATTTCGGAAATCGCTGGCTGATTGAGCACAAAAATCTCCTTTTGATAGCCAATATTGCGAAGTTCTGCACCTTCGCAAACAACTGCAACAGCCACTCTATCAAACTCACTTACCACATCAATTTGCGTATTGATATACGTTCCATAAGCATTTGCTTTAATCACTGGCATCATTTGACAATCTCTTGGCAGTTGAGCTTGAATTTCTTTTACATTCTCTCTAAATTTACGCAAACTCACTTGCATAACCGTTGGACGCATTTTTTCTCCTTCCCTAAATTAAAGGTCACTCAAAAATTCTTGTTTTAGTCGCACATAACCCAATTCTTCCCAAGTATTATACGCCAAATTTAAGCGGAATAGCAAAGTTGGTTTGGCACCAGCTCTATTTTTATCAACCACACAAACGTAATATCTTACATCTGGATCTTCAAAAATTTCCAAATCCTGATATTCCTTTGCTTCCTCTACTGGGGAATACTCATATTTCGAAAGTGTTTGTGGATTGATTTGTTTCATCAAACAAAGGGTATCCAAAACCTCTTTCACAGTTCTACTTGCTGACATATCATTAATCGTCAAATTAACAGGTAGCGTACTGCTTTCCAACAACTGCATTGAAGAACCAATAAAAATCTCAAACTTCTGCGCCAAATTAGAAAGAATGGTTGCCGTCTTTTTGACCTCGTCTCCATTTCCAATATTCTCTGTGTCTGCCTTTAGCGTGTCATAAAAAATATACTCAATGTTTTCTCTATAATAATAATTCATAATAATTTTTCGAATATCTTCATTTGTGTGCTCTGTGATGTGAATAAAATAAATTGAATTTTCCAGTTGGTCATTTAGCCATTCCGTTGTGGCAATTGTTTGTCGAAACTCTGTCGAAAACTCATTTAATCTTTCCACAAAATCTTCCATTGACTCATCAGCTTCTCTTAAAATATAGCCATCTTCATCCAATTTTATGCCTTTTTTGTTATCTGGTCTAAACTTTAATGCCAACAATTCGCCCTCATTTTTACGAAGTTTCTGCCCATGCAAATTTTGATATGCCACGTTATTCAGAACCGTCGTAATCAAACAAAGCTTCATTTTTTCTTCTGACATCTCATTTGAAATAATCAAAACTTTTTTATTTTGTGTAAACGCCAAATAGCTCGCCATATTAATCGTAAATCTACTTTTTCCTGAATTAGAAGGCATCGCATAACAGAAAGTTTCGCCTTTACGAATTCCCTTAAACACACTCGTCAAAATCGGGAATGGCAATTCTGCACCTGTTGCAAGTGTACTTTCTTCATTTAACAAGAAACTTGTTGCATCATCCGTCAAACGTCCTTGGCTTAAACTTGCTGTTACGCCAATTTGCTCAATCGCACTTTCTACTTCCTCAATCGTCATTTCATTATACAATTGATAATTCACGATATCCAAAATGCTGTCACGAATGATTTTAGTTGGAGCTGCTAAATAATTTTTCTTTAAGATAAACAACTTTTTCAAAATCGTATAAACCATTTCAATATCATAATTCTTTTCGCTTGCCATTTCCTTCAATTGCAACTGCAAATTATAGGTATCGTCCGCCTCCATAGGAAGTTTGAAACCTTCTTTTGCCTCTGCTGGCGCGTATTGCTCCGCCTCACGAAACACAATAATTCGATAAATATTATCTAATTCCTGAGTGGCAAAATGGCAATCTTCATACAAAAAATAATATCTCGAAATCGCTTTCGGATTATTTAACAAAAGCCCCAAAAAAATATATTCTGCACGCAAACTCGTTAAACCTGCCAACTCTGCCTCTTCAATACTTTCGTCTGTTTCCTCCACTGCTTCGCTATTTTCCGCTTCTTCGTATGTTTCCTCAAAATCTTCTTCCATTTCTTCATTATTTTGAAATTCTTCTACCTCATCTATTGGATCTTCAAAGTCATCTCCTGTCAAATCGCCTATTTCGTCCAACTCATCTGTTTCTTCCATCGGTAACTCGAAATCGTCTTCCCCAAAAACACTTACTTCATCCAATTCATCTAATTCGTCCATTGGAAGTTCAAAGTCATCTTCCTCTAAATCATCTATTTTGCCCAACTCTTCCGTTTCATCCATTGGTAATTCAAAATCTTCTTCTGCTAAATCTCCCAAGTCTCCGAAATCGTCTTCCAAAAGTTGTTCATCTTCTGTATTTTTTATCGTGGGTTCCTTTTTACCAAAATCTTCATATCCTTCAAATAAATCAAAACCTTCTGGCACTTTTTCGTCTATTTTGCCCCAATCATCCAATTCATCTAGCTCGTCCAATTCATAAATGACGTCCTCATTTTCCCCCAACTTCTTTTTTTCTTCTGCATCTTCAAAAAACATAACATTCCTCCTAAAATTTATACATCAATTATTACTATTATATCTATAAATTTTATTGTTAGCAATACAAAATTGAAATTTTATTAAGTTTTTAATATGACATTTTAATGTCATATTTTAAAAGGTTAGATTTTTATATCCAACCCCTAATTTCCTACTTTAATATCTCCGCAACTATTCTGAATTTTCAAAATAATCTCTGCGTGCCTATTATTATGATTGATTTTTACGTCCCCTAAATCTGTTTTAGCATCCATATAAATCTCATTGGTTTGCCCAATTTTAATATCTCCCAAACTATTCATAATGGACGAGTTTTCCTTAAGGCTTACAGAACCAATTTTGACATCTCCACACTCTGATTCAATTTCCATTTTATTGCTAATTTCTGCAATTTTGATATCGCCATAACTATTTTTCACAAAAACATTTTTCACTTTTCCCAAAATCACATCCCCACAATCTTCTTTAATATTCATTGTGCTATTGGGCAAATCAATTGCTTTGATGTCTCCATAATTGGCTTTAACAGAAATCTCATATGCCACCTCTTTTGGCAAATAAATCATAACATCATTGCTGTAAAAATGAAGCCCCCAAAAAAATCTTTTGCGCCTATACTGCGCATAATCTACTTTTAATTGATTTCCATTTAAGCTCACTTGCAATTCTTCTTCATTTTTTCCATATACCACAACTCTGACTTTTTCATCTGTACTTTCTTCAAATTTGATATCTCCCACTGTTGACAAAATCTCCAAATTTTCTATTTGTGATATTTCATAATTGTTATCAAAAATCACTTGCTTACTTTTTTTAGAATTCCATTTTTGCAATCCAATTTTTCCATTTATTGACAAACCTAAAAAAGCAATTAATAAAATAATCACAACTATCAGCAAAATAATTAACGCAATCATTAATCCTCTATTGTTCATTTCTTTTATCCTCCTTTAGCATAAATAGCAATCTCACCACCTGACAAATCAAACCATCAATCACAAAAATAATCCAGCTAACATGCCACGCCATTGTTGTAAAACTAATCAAAAAATAAAGTATCACACAAGCAGCACCCACAATTCCATTAATTTGCTTGATGATTTCAGCTTCTTTTACTTCTTTGCTTGTTTTTTCCAGCTTGGGAATTGACATGTAATGACGAATAATTCTTGCCGTTGTAATGCCAACCACTCCCAAAAATATAGCTGTCATAATCACTGGGTCTAGACATAAAACAACAATTGCTACAATAAAAACTGCCACCGCCACAATATAAATCAAAACAGATGAACTAACAACTTCTGCTGATTTTCTTCGGATTTCCTCTCTGGTTGGAAGTTTTGTTGTTTCCTCTTCTTTCTCACTACTTTCTGGTTCTTCTGGCTTTTTCCCTGTTAATAATTCCTCGGCGCCAATTCCAAATAATTCACACAATGGTATAATTTTATCAAAATCTGGCACACTTTGATTCGTTTCCCACTTAGAAACACTCTGTCTTGATACATTCAATCGATCTGCCACTTCTTCTTGTGACAAATTCTTCTCTTTTCTAAGTTCAAATAACTTTTCTCCAAAATCCATTTTTAACTCCTTTCATTTTTCTTACTAAAATAATACCATTTTTGTCGGTTGCGCACCACCAATTCTAGTTGGAAATTTGTCAACTGAAATTAACATTTGGCTAAAACTCACTAAAAATTAACATTTATAATATGACATTTTAATGTCATATTATAAATGCTGTTTTATTTCTTCAATAGATAAACCTTGTTGTTTTAAATTTTTGATTTGATGTATCATTTCTACACTTTCTTCTCTTTTATATCTTCTCGTAAGTCCATTATCTTCCTGCTTAAATGGCAGCATTCCCTGTTCGGTATAATATTTTAAAGTACTATATCTTGTATTCGTCAATCTGACCAATTCTCCAATCGAAACATATTCTGCATGCAAAATTGTTTCCATACTCCTTTGCCTTGACATAAACCTTCACTCCTTACTTTATGAATATATAGCAATCATATCATCAATTACAGATTGTGCCACTTTTACTTTTTTCGCAATCTCTGTCCCTTTTATTTCTTCCAAACGTTTTTTTAATGTTTCTTTTTCATATTTGGTAAAAATATTCTTCAAAAATTTTGTAGCATTCAGTAGCGAACCTAGCAAAATAAAATCCTCTGTCAAATTTCCTTTTTCTAAAAACTCTGCTCTTACTTCTTCAATCACACAATTAACCTCATTTTCATTCACTATAATCACTTCTTTATTTCCTAATAAACCTTTTGTCATCTCTCGACTAATCAGCCCTTTTTCTAGCATACTTTCTTGTAACAATTCAATCATATTGATTATTTTTCTGTCACTTATGCCGCCACAAATAGAAGTTACAATGCTTTTTAATGGTACTTCCATTCTGCTTTCTTGGATGATTTCATACAATTTCCTATTATATCCTTTTGTCGGTAAATTCTCTTTTAAATTTACTTTGTTTTTATCTGTAATTTCTACATTTCCATTTAGCATCATTTCAACTATCATAGACACTATCAAATGTGGTCTTATCTCAATTTTATTCAATTTTCCTTGCTCTTTCAACATACACAAAGCATATTTCTCTGTAATGGTTAACTCTTTCATATTTTTCTCTCCCACCTTTATTATAAATTTTGTTACTACTTATTACTTACTACTTATGTTTTAATTATAACACATAAAAATTAAATGTCAACCCTTCCATCAAAAATTATCCATTTTCGCGCTCCAGTTCCACACAAAACTCAATCCATTTATCTTCGTTTTTAACCGAAATCTTGCCTCCATGCAGCTGAAGCATTTCTTTCGTAATCGCCAGCCCCAAACCAGTTCCACCTGTACTGCTAGCACGTGATTCATCTGCTCGATAAAATTTTTCAAATAATTTTTCTAATTTATATTCTGGAATTTTATCTCCTTGATTTCTAAAAAATAACCTAATTTTTTCACCTATTTGCTCAACTTGTATTTCAATTTGCGTATTTTCATAGCTGTAATAAATCGCATTTTTGAGCAAGTTCCCAAAAGCACGCGCCAATTTGTCGCCATCTCCAACAAAATAAACATGCTCTGGCTTATCCATCACACATTCTAAACCACGTGGCTGCATCATTGGATAGCACTCATCCATTAATTGATCCAGCAAAAATGACAAATCAATTTTGCTTTTATTCAGCGGCACATTTTGCAAATTATAACGCGTAATTTCAAAAAATTGGTTTGTCAATTCTTCCAAACGAAGCGATTTATCCAGTGCAATTTTAGTATATTTTTTCTGCAATTCTTTCGAAATTTCTTGCTCATCTATCAAAAGCGTCAAATAACCGATTACCGATGTAAGCGGAGTTTTCAAGTCATGCGCCATATACACAATCAAATCATTTTTCTTATTTTCCGCTTCTTTTGCCTTATTTTGATTTGTGACCAAATCCACACGAATATTATTGAGCCTACTTTCCAAAATAACCAAATCATTCGAAAGTTTAATTTCTTTTTCAGGATTTTTCAAAACTTCATCCATGGCATTGATAATCTGGATCAAATGATGATTCGATTTGCGAATAACCAAAAAAGAAACAGTTGCAAAAATTAATAAACAAGCCATCCCCATCAACAATGTTTTGTTTTGCACACACCAAAGATACGTCGCTCGGTCCATTTTAGACAAGCTATTTGCCAATTTGTCATTATAAATGCCGTCTACCAAAATGCCAAATAGCAAAATCACAAATAAACTATACATAATAATTTGAACAACTGATTTTATTGCAATTCCATTTTTCAATTTCACAAATTCTTTATCCTTCAATTTTATACCCCACTCCCCACACAGTTTTGATGAACTTGGGATGACGCGTATCATCGTTCAGTTTCTCACGAATTCTCCTAATGTGCACCATTACCGTATTATTACTTTCCAAATATTTTTCTTTCCACACCTTTTCAAACAGTTCCTCCGAACTTACCACATTGCCTTTTCGACTAACCAAATACAGCAAAATATCGAATTCCAAGGGAGTCAGCTCAATCTGCTTTCCATACAAAAAACATTGATGTTTCTCTTTGTTGATTTCCAAGCCATTGACATCAATTGTGTTGCTTGCATTTTTTTCGTTATATTTCGTGTACCTTCTTAGCTGCGATTTCACACGCGCCACCAATTCCAACGGATTAAATGGTTTTGTCATATAATCATCTGCCCCTAGCGTTAAACCCGTAATTTTATCTTGGTCAGCAATTTTCGCAGTCAGCATAATGACCGGAAAATGCAAGTTTTTCTCACGAATAAATTGACAAATTTCAAATCCATTTTTACCTGAAATCATCACATCTAAAATCGCCAAATCCAGTGGCACTTTTTTGATGCATTCTAGTGCCCCAGCCGCTTCATAAAATTTATAAACTTCATAATTTTCGTTTTGCAAATATAATTCCACCAAATCCGCAATTTCTTTTTCATCATCCACCACTAAAATTTTCATTTTTCTCTCCTTTTTTTATTATAACATAGACAAATCCGTTTTTTTGTACTTTTTAAAAATTGTAAGAAAAAATTAAGAATTTATTCATTTTTTCTTAAAACACTTTATCTTGATTTTATGTATAATAAAAATCAGGAGGTAGAGTTATGAGAAGAAAAAAGAAAAAATTGAAATTAAAACGAATACTTGTACTTTGCTTTTTAGGATTTTTATTTTGGTTTTATATGAATTACCACACGATTTTTACGAACTATCTTGCTGACTTTAGAAATCACAGCAAAACCATTGCAGAGCGTCAAAACACCGCCTACTCTGGCATCGGTCAGAAAAAATGCAACAACCAAGATGGCTATTTTACGACATTTACAACCACAGAAAATCACCAAAAAACATATATCGAATATAAACAAAATGGCGATGCCTCTTGGAGCAGTCATACTTATTGGGGTGGAACTATGGAAGAAAATGGCTGCGGAATTACTGCACTTTCGATTATTTTAAGTGGGTATAATCAAAAGGTCACACCTGAAGATTTGCGAAAAAAATATCAGCCTGTGCTCAAAGCTGAACAAATGGCAAACGAATTAACAAAAACTTTCGGTATCGAAACTTCGGATTTTTACTTTGATAGCATTCATTTATCCGAAAAAGAAATGATGAAACATCTGGAAACAAACCGTCCCATTTTGATTTGTGTTTGGAATCAACCTCGCGAAAATCGCTGGACTGAAAAATCGCATTATATGGTTTTGCTTGCCACAGATGGTCATAAAAATGTTTATATTTCTAATCCAAATGGTGGAAAAAAAGATAGCAAAAGTTCTGGTTGGTACCCAATTAGTGAAGTTTCTCCTTATATTGCAAAAGCATTATATATTAATCGTTTCTAACTCTGCATTCAAATAAAAAAGACGACTTCTTAGCCGTCTTTTTTATTCTATTGATTATAAAACAAATTTCTTAATCATAACGATTCCTGTACTAATGATTGACAATACTGCTGTTGGAAGAATGATATATTTTGGCTCGCTACCTGTTGAAATACTTAAAATCACATCTGCTTTATCAATATCATCTTCGCCGTCTTTTTTGTTGTCTGGCGTTGAATCAATATCGTCTGTGTCATTTGCATCATTGTAATCTTGGCTAATTTCTGCCACATTTGTTTTTACACCTAAATTGTCCTCGCCATTAATCCAACGAAGTGTCACTGGCACTGTTGCTGATTCGCCTGGTTGCAATAATGTTTTGGCCAAAGCATTTGTCACAATCACATTATCTGAAACTGCCTTCCAGTCTTTGTTGTCTCCTTCCACAAACTGCAAACCTTCTGGAATATAATCTTTCACTTCTGTCGCAAATCCTGGAATGGTTCCTTCATTTGTAATCGTAATATTATACACAAATTTTACAATGGTTGAATTAATTTTCTTTCTATGAACTTCCACTTTTAGCAATTGACCATCTTTGGCTGGATATTCTGTGGTAGAGTCCCCAACTGTCACAACTGCTTTTGTCAAATCCTTCTTTAATGCCAAATCAAAATATCCTACATGAACTCTTTCTTTGTCAATGTCGTCTTCTCCGTCTTTTTTGTTGTCTGGCGTTGAATCAACATCGTCAATTTCGTTTCCGTCTTTGTCAGTATCTTTTGTGATTTCTGCTGTGTTTGTAATCGTGTCATTTGAAGTTTTGGCATCTACTGCAAATACTGCCTTTACATCTAAGTAATATAAATTTCCTGTGCCTTTATCCAATGCTTTCAACAACGCATCTTCTTTTCTGGCTTCTGATTTTTCCTTTGACAAATAGTCTGTTCTGATTTCCACTGCTTTGCTTGTGTCTGACGTTTCTTTGCCATTACTGTCATACATTTTCCAGCCGTATTTTTTATTGGTTTCGTTGTTTGCATCAAACACTAATCCTTTCGGAATATCATCTCCAATTTCTGCCGCATAACCGTCAACTTCGCCTTCGTTATAAACGCGGATTGTGTAGGTCACTTTATCTCCATTGTTGACTTCCAAAGCTGTTTGTGGATGTGAATAAGTAATTTTTCCGTCATTATAAGCAACTTTTGGAACTCTGTCTGTAATTTCTTTGCTGTTTACTGCTGTAATAAATTTCTGCAAAGCCAAGTCAAATTTCTTGTCTTCCATGGTTAAAATTTCAAAATCATTATCATCTTCTTCGCTATTTTCTTTATTCCATGGCATATCGTTGTTTGGCGTAGAATCTCTGTCATCTACTTCATTTTTGTCGCCATCTAAGTCTTGTGTAATTTCTGCGACATTTTTCAAATTCAAACTATTGCCCAATACGATACAAGTCACTTGTACATCTCTGTAAGATAATTTATCAGAACCATCATATGCGTTGATTAGATTTTTTGTATTGGTTGAACTCAAAGCTGTTGTGCTGATTGACATACACGCATCTTTTTCCTTAGAAGTTGCATTTTTCCAATCATCTCCTACCACAACATCTACATTTTTCAAATCTGTAATTCCTGTAAAATCTTCTTTTTTCAAATTTTTCGTTCCGTCTGTTATATCGGTTAATTTGATTGTTTTTAAATCGCCACTGGTTCCTTTATTGATTGCCCAAGCATTGTCAATATTGTCATTATAATTCACTAAAAATCCTAAACCGTCTGGCAAATAATCTGTTATCTTTTCTGCGTAACCGTCAACTTCGCCTTCATTGTAAACTCGAATTGTGTAAGTCACAATGTCGCCTGCTTGTACCAAAACTGGCGTTTTTACTTGTTTGTAAGTCGCTGTTGTTTGTCCATTTTTCAATGGCGTTGTATCAACTACTGGATCTCTTTTTGGCTCTACGTCCTTACCATTTACTTTCGTGATGAATTTTTGCAAGCTCAAATCAAATGCTTTTCCTGCAATAATCACTTTTTCAAAATCGTCATCATCTTCATAGCCTTTGTAATAGAAATCTGATTTTGATAAATCTTTTTCTCCACTTGTTCCAATGTATTCTGAAGGTTTAATTCCGTTTTGGGCTCCGTCATGATTCACTCCTGGTGTAGAATCTCTGTCATCTATATCGTCTTCCATAATTTCTGCAAAATTGGTTAAAATTTGACCTGCTGCAATTTCGTCTGTAATCTTACATACAATATCTACACTCACTTTTTCAATATTTTCATTTTCCTTATTAAATGCTGGAAGCACGGTGTCTTTTGTAAAAGTTGTTGTAGCAACTGTTCCAATGACTTTGTCACCCTCTTTTTTCTCTGTTACTTGCCAATCATATCTTTGATTAGTGTCATTGTCTGTTACCATTTCTAACCCATTTGGCAAATAATCGGCAATTTCTAGCGCCTTTCCTTCTAAGTCGCCTTCATTAAATACTGTCATTCGATAGGTCACTGTATCTCCAACTTTTACTTCTACAGGTTCTTTTTTGTGTCTATATTCTGCTGTTTTAGCTTCTCCACTTGTTAATTTTCTGACATCAACAGTTGGAACTCTGTCTGTAATTTCTTTATCATTGACTGCAATAATGTATTTTCTTAAAGCTAAATCTGCTTTTGGCTCTTCGCCCTCAATTTTAACAGTCACATTATCATTTATTGTGTCGCCTTCTTTTGTCAATAACACAAGTGGCTGATAAGTTGGCTCACCTGCTGCCCATACAGAGGCTTTTGTACCAAATTTTCCATAAGACAAATTTAATTTTACGTTTTCAATGGTATTGCCTTTTACTGGCAAATAAATATAATAATTCGTATCGAAAATCTCATTGATTTTTTTAGAAATTGCGTTTCCATTTTCATCTTTTATGGTATATTTTGTACTTGGGATTTCGCTTTTTCCATCTGTTAATATAATTTGATAATCACTGCTTGATAACTCTTTGGATGGCGCTGTTACTTTAAAAGGTCCTACTTTATAAGAATCTCCATCTCTTTCACAAGTGATATCTCTGCTACTAATTGATGGATAGGTTGCTGAGCCTGATGGCTTGAATTCTTCGTTTTTATGTTTCAAAGCTTCATTTACCAAATATTGATACAAAACCGTAAGCCATTCATGTTTGCTACTATTTACACTATCTGTCACTTGTGAAATTGCTTCTTTTTTGTCAATAATTGGTAATTTCAAACTGCCATCTGCATTGGTTTGTACAAAAGGAATTCCTTGAATTGTGCTTTCTCCATGATTCGTAAAATACCAAATCGCCCATTGTTGAATGACTTCGATATCATCATCCGTGATTTCTGCTTTGATGTCATCTAAAGTTGCTGCATCCTCATAGCCAGAATGAATGACATTATCAAAAGCGCGATTTAGCAAAGCATCTTTTAGCACTTGTCTTTGCGCCGCTGAACTCATTTGCTTTCTTAAATATAGGTTGTCCAATAGCCAACATAAAGCATTGTAGTGCTCATCACTCATATTAAACGTGGTTGGTTTCCCTGCAAAAAAGTCTTCCACGGTTCTTGTGTATTCAATGGAACCAATTACGCCTTCTGCATTAATCGTTGGGAAAGAATTGTTTCCATCCAAGCAATAAAAAGCATCTGAATATAAATAAGAACCAGCAGCATTTTTATCGTCTTCTCTAACGATTTTTAAAATGTCTGTTTTTCCGTCTCCGCCAAATATGTATTGATATTGCTTTCTATCATATTTGTCTTCGCCCTCTTCTGATAAGCTTTCACTTGATTCTGGTCCACCTTCATGGAATTTTAAAGACATCAAGTTAACTTTATTTACTTTGTTATCTTTCTCATTTGTCAAGGCTTCTGCTAATACAACGCTGGCATGCGGTAGAAGCAATGTCGCAATACAAATTGTCGCAATTAGCACTTTTAAAAATTTCCTTTTTATCATTTATTTTTACCATCCTTTATAAAATATTTCACTTGTGTAAATATTTTTACATCTATTCTTTTTCATTATAACCTATTTCGACAAAAAAAGCAAGAGTTATCTTGCTTTTTTATCAATATTTTTTAGCTCTTATCCTAGACTTTCATAGTAAGCATTATATAGTTTTGAATAATAGCCGTCTGTCTGGAGCAAAGCCTCGTGATTTCCTTCTTCCACAATACTTCCATTATCTAATACAATGATTTTATCAACATTTACAATTGTAGACAATCTATGAGCAATAAATATGGAAGTTTTATTGGCTGACAATCGGTCAATTGATTTCTGAATCAAGCTTTCTGTATAAGTATCAATGTTTGCAGTTGCCTCGTCCAGCACGAATATATTGGGATTATTAGCAAATACACGCGCAAATGCAATCAGCTGCTTTTGTCCTTCCGAATACGAATTCCCTCTTTCATTAGAAATATGCTCCATGCCATCCGAAAAAGAATTTACAAACTCGTCTGCTGACGCCAATTCAATCGCTTCAGCCACATCCTCGTCTTCCAAATTTTTGTACAACTTGATATTGTCTTTGATGCTTTTTGCAAAAATAAATGGATCCTGCAAAATAATGCCAATATTAGAACGCAAACTTCTCAAATTAATATCCTTAATATTAATTCCGTCTAGCAAAATTTCGCCTTTTTGAATTTCATAAAAACGATTAATCAAATTCGTAATTGTTGTTTTACCAGAACCCGTTTTTCCCACCAAAGCAATGCTCTCTCCGGGGTTAATCTTGAAACTAACATCCTTCAAAATCCAATTTTCTCCATTATCATAAGAAAACCAAACATTTTTAAACTCAATTTTTCCTTTGACTTCTTTCAACTGAATGCCTGTTTCAAAATTTTCCAAATATTCTTTTTGGTCCAAAATATCATAGATTTTGTCAATCGAAACAAACGCCTCTTGCACAGTTTCGATATTTTCTATAATTCTTGTAATCGGCTCAAACAATTGCTTCATATAAGTAATAAATGCATAAATAAATCCTACTTCTAATGAAATCCCAAAAATATGATTGGTACAAGCCACCACAATAATCGCAATTCCAATTTTCTCAAGAACCGTCATCAACGCAGGAAGCAACCCTTCTATCACACCTGTTTTCACTCTTGCTTTGAAATAATCTTCAGTGTAATTTTCACATTCTGTTTGCTTTTCTTTTTGAATATTAAATATTTTGATGATTTTAGCCCCATAAATGGATTCTGCCAAAAACGTATTCAAATTCGTTCGAATTGCTTTGGAAACATCGTATTGCTTGTGCAAAATACCCGTCAAAGTCCACGAAAACAAAATAATAAATGGCACAACTAAAAATGCAAGCATTCCCAATTTCCAGTTAAAATACAACATAATTCCTGCAATCGCAAAAATCAAAATAATATCTTTAATAATGGTCGCCACAATGTCTTTGAACAAGGAAGAAATGTCTTCTACGTCATTCGTAATTCGTACAAATAATTTTCCTGCCGATGTTTTATCATGAAATGTAACATTGGTGTTTTGTGAAAATTGAAATAGTTTATTTCTAAGCGAATAAATGACTTCCTCGCCCATCAAATTCACAGTCGTTGTTGTAATAAAATCAATGATATTTCCTAAAAGCACAATTCCAATATAAATCGCACCCAACAAGGAAACCGTCATCGCTCCCTTTTGAAAAATGCCTTTGCTAATATATTCATCAATCGCCACTTCCAGCAAATACGGTTTTACAATTTCGCCAATTCCTATTAATAAAGAAAGAACCGACGTAATGATTATCGTCTTTTTATGTGGCTTTGCCAATTCTAGCACTCTCGCCATTGACTTACTTTTCATACGTTCCTCCTAATCTATGATTGCTTCTTCTTTTGAAGATTGTTGCGAATACAATTTATTGTACAAGCCCCTTCTGCTGATTAATGCTTCGTGATTTCCTGCTTCTATCATATTACCTTCGTCTAAAACAATAATTTTATCTGCATCTTTAACATCTGAAATTCGGTTAGAAATAATAATGCAAGTTTTCCCTTTCGTCAATTCCTTGATATTTTTCAAAAGTGCTTCTTCGGTTCGATTATCCAACGCGCAAAATGTATCATCAAAAATAACAATATTGCTTTTTTGCAAAAACGCCCTAGAAACCACCACTCTTTGTTTTTGTCCGCCAGACAAATCCACGCCATTGGAGCCACCAATTTTCGTATAAATTCCTTCTTGCATTTTGTCTATTTCGTCTGAAATAATCGCCTTTTTTGTGCTTTCTTGAATTTCGTGATCTTCGTAATCATCACGGAACAAACTAATATTGTCTTTCAAAGTGCTAGAAAACAAAAACGCATCTTGCGTAATATAACAAATACTTTTTCTCAAAATACCAAGCGGAATGTCATTAATATCCTTTCCACCAATCGTAATTTTCCCATCTGGCACAGGATACAGCTTCAAAAGCAAACTCATGAGTGTCGTTTTTCCACTTCCAATCGTGCCAATAATTCCTAAAGTTTCCCCTTCTTTAATTTCCAAATTAATATGATTTAGCGCCACTTCAATATTTTGCGTATAATTATAAGTCAAATCTTTGATAACAATATCGCCAGATACCAAATTTTCGGACTTCAAATTTTGGGTTGACACTTTTTCTCGTTCCAATTCAAACACTTTTGACAATCTCTGATACGAAATCTGTGCCCTTTTAAAACGCGAAATCAAACCTGGAATCCACGAAACGGGATTAACAAACAATCCAATATAACCGTTAAATGCAATAAATTCGCCAGTTGTAATCGTGCCTTCTATAACTAATTTTGAACCATAAATCAAAGAAATTCCATAGCACAACCCAAAACAAATATTAATACAAGTTGAAAGCAAGGTAGAATGCACATCAACCGCATTATTCGCCTGTTTCAACATGCGATTTCTTTTGATAAATTCTTTGAGCTGGCTCATTTCGCCAGAATACGCCTTTGTTGTTTTGATGCTATCCGTGCTTTCCTGCACAAATTCTGACATTGCTGTGTAGTATTTTTGCGATTTTTTAAAACTAATTTCCACATATTTTTTTATTCTTACGACAAGATAACTCGTCACAAGAATTGGGCACATTGTTACAAGCGTTAATTTCATATTGACCCCCACCATCATTTGGTAAGTCGCCATCAAAAATATAATGATAATCCTAGAACCAAGCGAGATAGCTCGGTATAAAAATACTCTCATTTCGCCAATATCTTTTGTAAAATACGACATAAATTCACCATTTTTTATGGTTTGTAACTGGTTCATTTTAATTTTCATAAATTGGTCAAATAACTTATTTTTCAAATCTTTTTCAAACCCACGAACAATAATCCCTACACTATATCTCCAAGGCATCCTTACTAGCAACAAACCAATGGCAGAAAGCACAAGAAGAATTGCTTGCCTAACAATCAATTCTTTGTTTCCTTCTATATTATATAATAAATCCACGATTTTTCCGATGATTTGTGGCGGAATCGTCAGCAAATACATATTGATTGCAATAAATGTCCACACGATGATAAACTGCACTTTATATTTCTTCAGTATTTTTATGATTATATTTTTCATTTGTCATCTCCAATTACAAATTTCTTTTTCATTTTATAATAAAAACAAGAAAAATTCAATCATTTTTCGAAATATTTTTATTTTATAAAAATTCACACAATTTTCACAATTTCATCACATAAAAGGCACAAACTTGTGTGTTTAAAAATTAAACCGATAGAAAACTGGTAAAAATTCCCCTTCTCTAAGATATCTCTGTATGCTATAATTAGATTATAAAAAACTTTTAGAAGTCAACAAGCCATAATAAAAATACAATTCAAGGGAGGAACACAACTATGGTGTAATGTTAAAATAGGTGTGAAACAAGATAAGTAATAAATACTTATTAAGTTTCACATTATTTTTTTGTCTTGAATATCCTCCATTCAAGACAAATAGGAGGAAAAATATGTATATTTTAGAATAAACAAAACAAGAAAAAGAAAGATTTAAAAGAAATTTAATGAATTGAAAGGAAAAATTTATTTTATGAAAAAGCAAAAAAAAATTATGTTGTCAGATATTGAAATAAAGCTACTTATATCAAGTTTAGGTTTATTCTCAGATATGATAGACGGTTTTGAAAGTATCATTTATAAAAAAGCTTACGAAGAATTACAAATTATGGTTATTAATACATATAACAAGCTTGTTCCAGAAATAGAAAAAGTAGAAATATAAAAAATGAAAGGAAGATAAAAAATTATGAAAAGTAGAGGAAAATTCAAATTTAAGTCATTAGTTGCTAAAGAAGGTGGCGAATTTATTAACAATAAAGGCGAAAAAGTACCATATAAAGCAAGTTATGCTTTAAAGGTAGACGAAATCACAGAAGAAGGCATATTTGAAAGAACATTCAAACTTGCTGCTGATAGTATTATCGTTAAAGATTTACAAACTTTAGAGCCTTATACAGATGTTATCATAGACTTTGATGTAAAGTTTTATAGTTCTAATGTTTCGCTTATTCCGATAGCTGTTTCTCAAAAATAGCTGTTTGAATATAGATATACTAAAGTGAAGGAGTTGATAGTATGGAAGGTGCAACAGATATGACAACCATTTTGCAACCATTAATCACAGCAATAACGAACTCAATTACCCCAGCACAAATCGTTGGTGTTTTAGCAGCTGTAGTTGGTGTTGGTATGACATTCGTTTTAATGTGGTTTGGTGCAAGAAAGCTAAAACAAATTTTTACAAATGCTGTTACAAAAGGAAAAATCAGCTTTTAGTTTTCAATAAAAAGAGATGTGGAATTTCTCCTTTGTTTTTTTCACATCTCTTTTTTTAAATAAAAGGAGTAAAAATGGATAGTTTAGAATGTTTAAAAGGTTCACACAACTTTTTTAATATATTTCGTGTGATTAATTATAAAAGGAAATTCTCTAATACCCACCCTACTTATTTTTATCCAGCAGGCTTACTCGTCTTTTGTGCAGAACAAGGAGCAGGAAAAACTTTATCAGCTGTTCAATATTGTGTTCGTATAAATGAAATGTACAATAATTGTATATTTTGCACAAATGTTTCAATTAGAGATTTTTCAGTTAATTGCTATTATAAAATTTGTCAGTTGACTTCTAGTATAACGATTATTAATTATTACTTAATTGAAAATGACGAACTGGTAAGAACTGTTTGTATATCAGATTATGACGGTGAAGTTCAAACACATATTGAGAAATTCCGTGAAGATGTAAAAATTGTTATAGCTTATGACGGTATCGAATGTATCAAAAATCTGTCGAATGGTTTTGAAGGTGTTTTGTATTTAATCGACGAAATACATCTTGAATTTAACTCATTAGAAAGCAAAAACATACCAATTGAAATCATGGTTGAAGTATCACAACAGAGAAAACAACGTAAACATATTGTCGGAACTTCTCAAGTTTATATGCGACTTGCTAAGCCACTTCGTGAACAAATCGACACAGTTGTTATATGCAAAAATTACTTGCAATGTATTCAATACAACAAAGTAATTAATGGAAAAACAGCCACAGAGGAAAACGGAAAATTACACGCAGATATTATCCGTAAATTTCTATGGATACATCGACCAGAGTTATATAGTTCATACGACACATTTGCAAAAATGAAACGTTATCGTAAAGAATGGAACGGTGTATCACGTTCAAATATTTACAACGAAGAAAGGAGCTTGAAAAATGGAAATTGATTATACAATTATTGTTAATTTAGTAGTACAAGTTATTGGAAAAGCCTTGCCAATAGGTTCTATTTTCTTGTTAGCAGAAAGGCTTGTAAATCTGTTTTTAAGTATGGCATTTCCAAAAACTTTTAAAGGGGGCTTATAAATGGAAAATGAAGAACTTGAAGAAATAGACGACTTAAAAAATTCAGACAATTCCTCAAATATTTATTTTGAAGATGTTTCAGAAATTACAAATGAATTAATGACTGACAATTCCTCAAATACAATAATTGAAAATGAAATTTTAATATTAGAAAAATTAGATAATCATACAACTTGTTTAAATGCGATTTTTTTTCTGATTTGTCTATGGTTTGTAATAGATGTAATGCGACGTATGATAAATACGAAATAGAAAGGATTTTAATATATGAAAATTAGAAGTAAATTGTTTTTAATTGCATTATTTTTTTTAGGAATTTATTTTTTGAATATCCCAAAAGTTTTTGCACAATTTGACGAAATGTCAAACTGTCCATATTATGATACTTTCATAACTCAAATTTCCTCATACTCTAGCAAATATAATGATAGTTTAGGCTATGCTTGTTTTCAAAATAAAGCAGATGGTATGATTTATTATGTTGTTTCAAATTCCACTACATATCCATTTTTTGCTGTACATCACTATTATTACGACCGTGGCGACGGTACTATGAGAGATAATCCTATTGTTGTAAATGTTTCTTATAATGATAGCAACAATACTCTTACAGTCAATCAATCTAGTAAATTCTTAATAATTATTATTGAAGCAAATGGATATGTTAGTTGTGCAGAAAGAAAATCGCAAAATGTTCCAAATTCCTATACTGATTTTTCACTTATTTATAGTAAAAATGACTTTTTTTATAGTCAAGTTAATCAAAATGTAATGCTACAACCTACTTTATATAACCCAGAAAAAATCTTATTTAATGGTTCTGACGTGTCAACCAAAAGTGAAAAATTATTTGAATTAAATCTATTTGACAAAAATTTCAATGATGCAAAACATACTTTTACATTAAAAGCAAATAAAGACGATGTTCGTTATAACGAATTAATGGAATTGATAAATAATAAAAATAATTATTGTATTTATTTGACAGATTATGCACGATTACTCACTTATGAAGATAACAGCTTTTATAGTCCTTTAAAATCACGGCTCGTATTTGATGTCGCGGTTACATAGATTTTGTAGTAGGAGAACATGCTTATTTTTATTTTAGCCCACATTACAACCGCATAAAAGTGTCAATTCGGCGATTATTTTTCAGGATTTTTAACAGATGCAACCAAACGATTTTTCTTTACTCTGGTGTATAGCGACGATAGTGATAACAGTGAAGATGCACCTTTCAAGAAACAAGAAGATAATGGCGTATTGTGGGTATTATCTGATTATGCTGGTGGTTCTACTGTTACATCATCCGATATTTTAGGAGATGTAAAAAATTCATACTTTATAGGCTCAAATCAGACAATTTATTATGCAAAAGAAGATAGCAACTATATCTTAGATAAAATAACAAATAACATCTATTATGTGGGCTGTAAAGGCGACGGAAAAACACGTGGCAAAGATAATCACATATACAATTTCGGATTTTCTGGTGGTTTAATAAGAAGATTCTTCTTAAATGAGTTTGATATTAAAGATAAAATAAACAATACGAATAATGCTATTTCTGATAAAAAGAATACCGTTATAACAGATAGCACAGACGGAAAATCAAATATTATTCCAGTTGATAATACAACGCAGACTTATCCGAATAATTCAACAACAGACAATACAACAGACGAACAAGACAAAAACAATGCAGATAATAAACGTCCCCCCTATATTTCTGATAGCACTTCTCCAGATAAAACTGACGACACTTCAAACTGGAGTATATGGGACTTTCTAAAGGGTATTTTTGACGTAATTACTAATCTAGGAAATATGATTAAAAGCTTATTTGTTCCGTCTGAAAATTTCTTTGGCTCTCTATTTAGTAATCTAAATGACTGGTTTAGTGGTAAATTAGGTTTTATCTTTTACCCATTTGAATTGATTATTGATATTTTAGAACACATACTAACCATTGATTTTGGCGAACCAATTTTTAATATTCCAGATATTCAAGAACCATTTACCAATAGTAAATTAATTTCAGCAAAAACATTCAATTTGAATGATTTGTTAGAAAACAATATATTTAAAACAGTACACGATATTTACTTAGTATGTGTTGATACAATTATTATATTTTACTTAGTAAATTTGGCTAAAAATAAATTTAAGGAGATAACAGAAAAATGATTATAGAAGGTTTATTGAATTTAGTTTTTACATTGTTAAAATTTGTGTTTTCATGGCTCAATTTGCCAGCCATGCCAGAGAGTTTGACATCAAGTATTAATACATTTTTTGACCTAGTATTTGGCAATTTGTCGCTATTAGGTTTCTTTATACGTCCTACTACACTTACAATAGTAATACCTATTCTAATTATATTAATTAACTTTGAACGAATTTATAAATTTACAATGTGGATATTGAGAAAAATACCATTTTTAAATATTTCATAACATAATAAATAAATGTTTTTTTCGCGCTTGCGCTAGCAAGCCGAAAAATGTTTATTTATTATGAAATAAGAAAAGAAAATAAAAGGAGATAAAAAATGAAAAATAAAGAAAAAGGTTTATATGGATATATTACAAAATGTCTTGATAGAATAAAAATAACAAATAATATTGAAGAATGTTATCAACTAGAAATATATTTAAGAACTTATATAAAAAAGTATGTAGCAGAAAATGAAAAAAGAATAAAAAATGCGGGTTCTTAGTAACACCCGCCGAACGTCCGAATTTTCGGACAAAATTAATTTTATAAAGGGGATTTTTTATGAAGAAAAATGATATTGATTATAAAAAACTGACAGTTGAAATTCCATACACAACTTTTTTACAAATGAAAAATTATTGTATGGCTTATACGAACGGAAAAAAAATATATTATCGTGATTTTATCAGATTTGCTATTGAATATTATATTAAAAATCATTCCTAATTTGCTTCAGCAAAAATACGGTTTTTTGAAAGGATAAATTTTATGATAGATACGATTAAAATTTATTGCGAAATTCCTTTTGAATTGTATTCTAAGATTTATAACAAGTCTATTGTAAAATCAAGTATTAACAAAGCAACTGGCGAATTGATATACGAAGTTGTAAACGACCATTTGGAAGGTTCGTATAGTTCCAGTTTAAGCGTGCGTGTTGGAAATGGTGCAAAATATCAATTTAGCGATTTGTTTTACTACATAGAAATTGAAGGTTCATATCATAAGATAATAAAGGGATACAACAGCCATAATGGTTTTTATGATTTAGAATTTATTTGCAAAGAATTAATAGAAATGACAGAAAATGCGTATGAAATTAATTTGCCAATATTGCAAAATTGGTTTCTACAACGTTGTGACATAGCAATTTGTTATGATTTAGGAAATCAAAAGAATGTGAAAGATTATATAAATAGTTTAAGTCGTTGTAGTTATCCTCGTAGAAAGCTAAAGTTTTTCTATGACGAAAGTGTGTACATATCTGGAACAATGACAACACTTAAAATATACAACAAATATTTAGAATTTCGCAAAAATGATTTGAAAAAGTTTCATTCGACAAATTTTGACATTATGCGATATTTAGAAGAAATACAAGGATTTGTACGATTTGAATGTGAAGTAAAAAAGAAAATGCTTGTAAAATTGTATAATAAAAAGCATATTAGAATTATAGATATAAAGTATGAAGATTTAAGGAAGATTTGGAGTGATGAGTTTATGAAAATGTTGAATTTAATTGAAAAAGATTTAGAAATAGTGCGTGGAATGGAAAATGTAAAAGAAAGGTTATTAGATGTTTACAAAAAAGGAAAAGCGATGCGATTATATAATTTTTATTGCGCAGTACAGCTTGAAGGCTTGCAAAATGTAAAAAGAAGTTTTTTGCATTCTACCTATTATCAAAATATAAAAGACTTAAAACAAGCTAGAGTAGATTTTTCACAGATGTATAAAATTGAAGAAACTTTTTATTTTAATCCGTTTGAAAGTCAAGAAGTGGCTTAGGAATGTATAAGTAGAGATTTGCTCTCTACTTATTTTTTATTTTATCGTACATATCTAAGAACCAGTACATCTCTTGTAATTTTATTTCTAGTTTTTTTGTACGAATATTTGCAAAAATAATTCCTAGCACAAATATTAATATAGATATGATTAAATTTTCAAAAACATTATATATGAGATAGATTAAAATTACTGATATTATTGTACAAATGCAATATGTAAGTCCAATTTCAAATTGAATATCATTTGTATAAGAATAATATTTTCTTTTATCAAACATTTCTTTCTCCTTTCTCTTTAGTGTAATTTTATTATATTTTTAATCATTTGAAATGTCAACAGCTAACTCCTTTTTCAACTTTTCTGTATTATGTTTTATAAGAAAATTAATACAGTCAGAAATGGAACCATTAAAAAATTGATTAACAAAGTCATTACTACTTTTTAGAATGTACTCGTCTTTGTTAATTAGAGAAACATAGATATATGTTTTACCCTCTTTTTTAGCAATTCCAACAGCTTTTTTGTAAATTAGTCGATTAATTAATGTTCGTATTGTGTTATCATTCCAGCTTTTGTGTTGTAATCCTTTTATGATTTCAAGTGACGTTATGTTTTGTTTACTCCATATTACTTGCATTACCTCTAATTCTGCATTTGATATTCTTTTCATAATATTTCCTTTCTTCTAATATATTATCTTATATAGGATAATATATTAGAGGGTAAATGTCAAGACACAATTTTTCTGTTAAAATAAAACTATAAAGAGGTGTTTAAATGGAAAAAGGAATATTTACTCTAAAAAATTATGGTAAAATAAATTTTAATATTAGAAAAGTAATGAAAAGAAAGAATATTACTAGAAACAAATTAGCTACTCTAACTGGTGCAACATATAACGTTATTAATAGATACTATAATAATGATATATCTAGATTAGATTTAGATGTTCTTGCTAGAATATGCTATGTTTTAGATTGTGATGTATCTGAAATTATCGAATATAAGAAGTAATAATAATTTACATAGTTTTATAACTATGTATTTTTTATATTAACTGTTGACACGATTTTTTATAAAAATTATAATGTAATTAAAAGGAGTATTTATATGGCAAGAGATTATAAAAAAGAAAGAGAATGGCAATTGAAAAAGTATGACGAAATCAGGGCTAATATTGATAAAGAATTGGGAAATGAATTACGTGCTAAACTTAAATCTGAAAATAAAACAATAGCAAGTTGGATAACCGAAAATGCAAAAAAATATTTAAAAAAGGGTTGACATACTGCGCATAGTATACTATAATGTATTTATAAATGTAGATAATAAATATATTATAAGGGGTAACCAAATGAATAATAAAAGATATTTACCGCACTTATTAAATACAAGATATTATGCAGTTTTAGCATATAGAAATAGTCACGATTATAATTATGTATGTCGAAAATATCATATTTCTCGTGTGTCATTATGGCGTTGGAACAAAAGGTTTGACGGAACAAAAGAAAGTTTGAAAGATAAGTCAAGTCGACCTCATACAAGACACCCTAACGCACATACAGACGAAGAAATACAAAATATCAAAAATCTAATTAAACGTAACCCAAATATAACTTTAAATGAGGTTTGGTATAAGTTAGTTAGAAATTATCATTATAAAAGAACGGTAACATCTTTATATAGAATTTTGAGAAAACTTGATTTTTACAAAACACCTAAAATAAAAGGTACATCTAAGAGGTGCAAAGGTAAATATCCAGAATTATATTATCTAGGGCAAAAATGGCAAATAGATGTGAAATATGTACCTAAGGAATGTAAAAGTGATAATTTACCAAAAGAATGGAAATTTTATCAATATACTTGTATTGATGTCACTACTCGTGAACGCTACTTGTTTTGGTATCAAGAACACACGCCAACGAATACAGTAAATTTTGTAAAACGATGTATTCGATATTTTGGTTATCAACCTTTAGAAATTCAAACAGACAATGGGACAGAATTTACATATAATCAGAAAAAAGTTAAAAAAGTACACCCTTTGACTAAACTTTTAAATCATTTACATATCAAACATCATAAAATACGTCCTCGTATGCCTGAACACAATGGAAAAGTCGAACGAAGTCATAGAAGTGACAACGAACGCTTTTATAGCTTTTTGAAATTTTATAGCTTAGAGGATTTACGCATTCAAGGTGCAAAATATGTTACACGCTCAAACCGAATACCTATGCGAATATTGAAATATTTGACACCTGTTGAACGAAGACGCCAACTCTTATTGCCTGTTGTAATTAATTAAATATTGTCTTAGTTGATAAATGCCGTTACTTCGTGTCGCAATTGCTACAAGGGGGGTACGACTAGCGAGAATTAGGGAAAGTTTTACTTTCCCTTTTCGTAGTGGTCGTAGGTGGGGGATTTTCCCCCAACATGATAAAACACTTCATTGACTTTACTATTTTTCTATGATAATATGGAAAAATATAATAATTATAAAAAAATTTAAAAATTTTGTTTCACAGGCTTGACAAACATACACTGGCTGTTTTCATCAAAAGTCAAATTTTAAATCAGAGTTATTAGCTGCGTTTGGTCTCGAGACAAGCGCAGAATTTATCACAATCAACTTTGAACTCGCTGGAGTCAAAGTAACTGTCAATCGCGCAAGTGCTACACCAGAAAAAATTTGTGAAAAGTGGTATAACAGATATCCTATGTATCACTAATTATGGCAACTGCAAAAGAACCTTTTCTTTTTCTTTTATGCTGGCAACCTGTTAACTAAATAGTAAGCAAAAACCAGCTTTATCTCATGAATAGAGCTGTTTTTCGTTTGGATTGCAAAAAGTTGACAATTATGTAAATTAATGTTATAATTAAGTTTATCAGGTATAATCCTATCTATCAATTTACTCAAAAAATTTAAGGAGGAAATAATTTATGACTAGAAGTGAATATTACTCACGCTACACAAAATATGAAATTAAACGGAAAGAAGAAAAAGTGACATGCCTTCCAAATAAGTACTATTTGGCTGATGAAGTAGAAGGTCCGAAAATAAATGCAATAGCATTTCAGCATAATGCAATTGCAGAATGCTATCGGGAACTTTTAGTTTCTCATATGCCAATCATTCCATTGCTGGAAAAGCAAGTTCGCTATAAAGAAGCTGACTATCTTCTTTATACACATCCTTATGCACGATGCGATGATATGTCTGATGTAGTATGCAATGACTTAAGAAAAATTGCATCTTGTCGTAAAGAAGGTGCTGAAATCATTGTTGTCGGCAAAGCAGCAAATGCTGAAAAACTTTTAAATGGCGAAATCAGCAACATTACTTTTGTTGGTGACCATTACGCCGAATATCTGGGAAAACGTTTTGGTTTTCCAGATATGAAAGAGCAGTATGTCGTGTATGATGATTATTGGGATCAGCTAAATATATGGCCAGTTGATGGATGCAACAATACATGCGCCTTTTGTCGGCGGTCTTATATGTATATCCGTTATGAAAGTCAGAAATTTACTTTCATAAAAAAACAGCTTGATTGGTACCAAGAAAATGAACCCCAAAAAATGAGGCATATTAGTCTGCGAGCAGAAAATTTAACCGAATATGGAATCGACTTATATGGAAGGCCTATGCTTCACAGGATTATTGCATTAATTAATTCTTATTCAGCTGTAAAATCTATTACCATTGACATTGGAATGTGCATTGGAGAGATTACGCCAGAAATACAGGATGCCCTTTGTCAAGCAAATAAGCTAACAAGGATTGGATTAAATCCAGAAGTCGGCAGTGATAGACTTCTGAAATTTGTAGGTAAAAAGCATACTTGCCAGCAAGCAATTAATGTTTGTACAGCATTGCGAAACGCCAATCCAAAACTTATCATTGAAAGCACTATTATGGTTGGGCTTCCGACAGAAACCATAGAAGATATGTATTTGCTAGCAGACTTGCTTCACAAAATATGGCCAGACTATATCCATCTGAATTATTATATTCATTCGCCACGTACGCCACTAAATCAGTATCCACAAATGAGCGAAAGTTTAAGAGAATATCATTTGCAGATACTATTAAAACAGTTACGTAGGCTGAAGAAAAAATATGCTTATACAAAACTTCATCCATCTCTTTATATAAGGCATTATTTTATATGGGGAAAAAAGCGTAATTCCAGAAAATGGATCAAAGAGAAAATAAAACTTGATAAAGAAAACCAAGAAACAAATCTTCTTCCCATCAACATGCCTTTTGAAAAAATAGTATATACATGGGAGAAAATAGAAAAACCTATCACATGGCGTGATTATGAGTAAAAAATTAAGATTTTAATTTTAATCTTTAGCATTTTTTAAGGGGCTGTAAAATATTCTATTTTACAGCCCCTTATTTTATTAATCTTTTGCTACCAATTCACTTGTATATTTCTTGCCATTTACAGTGAAATTTACAAATAATTTTTTCTCCAAATCCTTCTTACCTGCATCCAGTGTTATTTTATAACCTTCTTCGCCACTCGTTCCGCCAGCTACATCTTGGTAAACTTTGCCTTCGCCATCTGTGATGTTTAACATAGTCGTCATCGCCTCTCCAAAATTCCCCTCAAAATCTTTTCCTGCTGTAATCATATCTCGATACGCTTTTGATTGAAAACGCAATACCAAACTTGTTTCAGTAAGTGTGGCTTTTTCTAATTCAAAATCTGGAATTTCGTCAGCCAATTTTAACTCAAACGTATTTCTTTCATAAAATTTATCTGGCACATCAATCTCAAAAATCCATTTTGCATCTGTAATTTCAAAATGTTCAATTGTGTCAATTGTATGTTTTTCTGGGTTAACAGAATCCATGTCATACATATCATAACCCAAATCAAATACACGAATATAGATTTTTTTACTCTTTGGAAAACTATCTCTTGCTCGTATATTAATATTAGACTTAATCGTTCTATCTTGCTCATTCACCTCAACCAAACCCGTTCCGCCACCGTCACTTAATTGCGTCGAATACAAATCCTTTTTATCATATTTTATGCCTAATTCTTCATATATAAATGGCACTGTATTATCCCTGTCTCCTTTTTGCATCGTAAGACCAAGTGCAGAAAAAATTTCATAAACATTCTTATTTTCATCATAAACCGCAAAACCATAGCGAAAAGTTTGTGAATTTACTTCCTTTTCCTCCGCAAATTTGAAACTAAGATTAGCATCAAAACAATCATCTGTTAGCAAAATAGAATCCACTTTTACACTCACACCATCTTGCGTTACATAATCCATATTCAAAACTTCTGCATAATCAGACTCTCTTACCTCATCCAAATTGCCTTTTGCTTCGCCAACTGGCCTACTCTTGTATTCTTCAAACGCTACATTCCATTTAATTTTAGCATACATTTGGCTCGAAGTCGCACCGATCACTACAATCGCAACAAAAACTGCTGCCACATTTAATATTTTTCTTCTCATATGACTCACTCCTTTCGTTTTCAAACGAATTTTCTCATAATTCATATCCCTATTGTGAATTTCATCCAGGTATTCCTTCCAAACTTTACTCATTTTCTATCACATCCTTTCCCAAATGTTTGCGAATTTCCTTTTGCGTACGATAAATCTTGTTCTTCACATTCGATTCTGTAACTTCCAATTCTTGCGCAATTTCCGCAATTTTAAGCCCCAAAACAAAATACAAATAAAACACTTTCGCAGTTATTAAATCCTTTCTTTTAATGTAATCCCAGACTTTTTCTGCATCTTGCTTAGTCATAAAATTTTGCTCCAAATCAAACGTATCCGTCACATCAATATCCTCATTTTCATCATTTACCAAACAAACCAATTTCTTTTTACAACCATACCTTTTGATTACATTTTTTGCAATTCCGTTAATATAAGCCTGCCTATTCTCAATTTGCAAATCTTGCTTTTTGCGCAATATTTTATAAAATTCCACATAAGTATCTTGCAAAATGTCATTCAAATCCATAATATTATAACAATGTATCGTAATAAATTTAAAAGTATTCAAATACGTTTGTGCATAAATTTCTTCAAAATCTTTTTCTTCCACTCGAGCTCCCACATTTGCCTCCTTTACTATATTATCTTTTATTATAACAAAAAAGTTTCAAAAAACATAAAAAAACACAAAACGTGTTTTTCATAAATTTCTCACGTTTCGTGTTTTGATTGATTTAATTTGACAAATCCCAAGCAGCGCCATTCCAAGACATTTTTGCACTCGCAGGTAATTTCACAAGAGGACGAACGCCTACAATTGTATGACCATACCAGCGATTGCGTACGCTGCCGTCATAAGCCACACCTTCCACATTATTAGCATTGCTCGAATACGATGAAGCTAACCAATAAACATCTATGGAATTCCAAGAAGATGTATGAGGGAAATATAAAATGTTACTATAACCAGTGTGACTACTTAGTTCTTGAGATTCTGCTGAATAATTCGTTCCATACTTTCCATTATAACTTGCCCAAAATTGCTCTAGTGTCGGTCCCCCCATTGCTATTGCACCGTTAAATCCCTTCGCATATTCACTCCAATCTTCTGTATTTACTAAAGTACTTACCAATTCATCTCCACTACTTCCATATACCGCATATGATCCAGTTTTACTAAGTTTATCTGTTACTCCGCTATTTGGCACATAATCACTTGAAATCAAATAAACATTACTTCCATCATTTAAAAACACTTGCCAATCACTTACGCCATTCGCACTATAATTGACTTTGTCTCCATAATTTGTTACTGAAATTGTTGCTGCTGCAAAATTTTCCCACACAGCATACAAAGTTACATTTTGTGCACCCATGGTAAAACTCTCTGGAGTTATGTATTCTGGTGCTGTCGCATTTTCTGTTCTTGCCCAACCTAAAAAATTTGCTCCTTTTTTCGTTGGTTTTGTCGTAAAGTCAACACTTACACTTTCTCCCGCTGCATATTTTTTGCTAGCAGGCACATCTCCGATTCCGCCGTTGGCGTCGTACGAAACTGTATATTTTTGCACTATTTGATTGCCACTTAATTCGCCATCAATTGTTACGCTTCCGTCTGGATTGAATGTTCCAATTTCTAAGCCTTCATAAGTTAAAGTGCCATTTTCATCGCACGAAATTTCAGCTCCATTGGAAAGCTCTACGCCTTTTTGCAATTCTGATTTCACATAATCATTCACGTTTGCAAAATTGTTTTTTTCTGTGTAATAATCCATTTGCAATTCTGCGATTTTGAGCTCAATTTCCTCTTTAATTTTTGCCATGTTTGTAATGTCAACTGTCTTTTGGGCTCGTCCTAAAATTCCATTGCTGCCGTGCGATGAGATTAATTGACACACCTGCTAAAATTAATAAAACGATGATTGTCACAACTAACGCAACCAGTGTGATACCTGTATTTTTTCTTGGACCAATGTGTGCATTACCCCCTATGTTTTTGTTTGATTTTTTCATTTTTTATTCCTCCTTTTTCATAGATTATAATATTAAAAAAATAGATTGTCAATGTTTTCGTGAGTTATTTTTTTATAGTATATTATTAAATAAGTTATATTTATTTCATTTTTCATATAAACTACCTATATATTAACAAAAAAGGAGTAAAAACATGGTATTATTAAATGTGAAACAAATGCTAAAAGATAAAGGAAAAACAAAATATTGGTTATTTCATCAACTTGATTGTATAAGTTATACTAATTTTAATAATATGATTGAACAAAAAACGAACTCTATAAAATATGAAAATATTGAAAAACTTTGCGATATACTAGAATGTGAACCTCAAGATTTATTCACAATCATTAAATCATAAAAAATAAAATATGACATTAAAATGTCATATTTTATTTTTGTTGTATTCCTTCATTTTACTGTATTTGAAAAACATCTTTCTATAATATGACATTTTGATGTCATATTATAAAGTCCCTCCTTATTTTTCTGTCATGGTTTTCAATACGTCTTTTGTGAGCTTGTCCTTATCCAATTTGTTCATTATCATAATCACAATTGCCACTAAAACGAGAACTGCTGCATACAATATCAAGCTCATTTTCCAATCTCCCATGGCTAAGTTGGCTCCTGCGAGTGTCGAAGAAATGACTGACGGAAAACGCGCAAATGTAGAAATCAAGATAAATCGCATTGGTTGAATGGGAAGCAGTCCTGCCACATACACTAATAAATCTTTGGGCGTTCCCGGAATGAGAAAAAGAATTAGCATGATTTTTTCAATCTTTTTCGGATTTTGAAACAGTTTGCTATTTTCAATTTTCTTAACTTTTTCTTCTTCGCAAAAATTGCACACAAAACTTCTGCCAAATTTCCTCACTAATCCATAAATCATAATAGTCACAATGCACGCAGATGTCATGATGAACACTGTTCCTCCAATGGCACCATAACACATCCCTGCCAATATTTCAAGCGGTTCTCCGGGTACGATAATGAGAAAAATTTGTGCTACTTGCAATCCAAACAATGTCAGCATACCGAGCATTCCTGAGCTTTCCACTTTTTGCTTAAATTCAACTTGTCCCTCTAAGGAAGACAAGTTTTTCATGAGCGGAAATAAATAGCCAATCATGCCAAGAATAAAAATGACAACAATTACTGATACAATTCTTTTCCAAATTTTTACTTTGTCCATACTTTATATAATCCCTTCTTTTTTTCGGTAAAGCAATAAATTGGCTCGAATTAGGTCCGCCATACTAACAGTTGGAGTGGCATATTTTTTCAATATGCCACCATAAATTTCCTGCAAGCCTTGCATATTTTTAAAATCTTCTGGTTTGACAATGTCTGGCAAACCTGTTCGAATGCCCGAACTCTCCATAATATATTTCACAAATTCTGCACAATAAAAAGAATGTTCTTTTCCGATTTTTTTATGAATTCCTGCGGCAAACAAGCCCCATACATTAAAAGTATAATTTTCTCTTTTCCTTTGAATTTCTTGAATATTATTTTTCATATTTTCGTACTGCTCATCCGTTACTTCTAAGGCATATACTTTGGTGCGTGTTTTGTAAAATCTTTTAAATGTGCCTTTGTCTATGTATTCATGTACAAATCCGCCCATAAACGGATTGTACGGATTGAGCCTTCCAAAGCTATACATTTCTTTTAAATCCACATCAAGTGCAATCGAACTATGCGAAAATTCATCTTTCGTGAACGTTTTTATCATTCTAGATAATAACGTCCCTGTATGTGTTAGCACAATAAAGATTTTCTTCATACTACTTACCTACTTCCATTTATATTCCTATCAAATTGTATGTTTGTTGCTACAAAATATATTCCATATACAAAAATAAATATTCCAATAACAAGTGCCATATTTCTCCAAATTTCTTCTATCGTTACTGCAACTGTGAATATTTGCGCCACAATAAAAACCGCTGGAATACTAAGCAAAATCGGAATCAGCATTGGCAATGCAAAATAAAACAAAATTTGTTTTAAAATCGTTTGGTTCATTTCAGATTCGTCCATGCCTAGTTTTTTCAATAATTCATAACGATATTTGTATTTTTCTGAATCGCTTAACTGTTGAATCGCCAAAATTGTGGCAGTTGCCATGACAAAAATCAGTGCTACATAAAATGCTAAAAATGATATCATGGTGTAAAAAGATTTTACTTGGCTTGTTCGGTTGCCCTTTGTCATAACATTTCCTAATGGAATATTAATTTTATAAGTTTGTTCCTTGCCATCAATCTCAGCTGTATTTTCTACTTCGTCATACAAAATATAATCTGACAGCCCTTGATAAAATTCCTCTGTTGTTGTTTCTTGTGTTGTTGCCACCAATTTATAATCATCTGGATAATATTCTTCAACCTCAAAATCCAAAGCAGCAATTTCTTCTAACAAGCTATCTGGAACGACAATGCAATACACGTATCCATTAAAAGAAATTTGTGCAAAATGGTCTCCCTGAACATCTTTTACTGTCATTTGTTTTTCGGCAATTTCGATTTTGTTATTTTTCTGAATGTAATCTTCAAATGGTTTTTCTGCCGTTTTCATACACTGAATGATTGCCTCATTCTCTTCTAAGGATATTATATCATATCCTAACATTTTTCTCAAGTGATTATAGTCTGTTAGTCCCAAAACATTTTCATATCCCATATCATATCTGTCTTGAAATGTCGTTCCATCAAGTCCTTTTTCCAAATTCGTTTTCGGTATGTTATATAATCTATATTCGTACATATCAAGCACTTTCGCATTTTTTTGAATATATTCCTTATATTTTGAAAAATCTCCATCCACAGAACTTACCATAATTTCAAAAGGGTAACCCATTTCAATTTCGTTGTTCATCATGCCATTCATCAAAAGTGCCACATTTCCACCAACCATAATAAAGGCAAATAGCACTGCAATCGTTCCAAGCGTAGCGCTCATTGTGTTAATTTTAGAAGTCAAATTGCGATACAAAAATAAATTGTTTTTCTTGTATTTTCTAGTTCTATTTTCCAAATATCGTTTGACAATAAAACTGGAAATGCTTAAATAAAACATGTAAATTCCAACAATCCATAACACAATGGTAATCGTTGTATTTTTGCCAGTCATTTGAACAGGATTGCTATAATCCAGATTTAGAACCCACAAGCCACCCAACAACAAAATCACAGAAATCATAAATAATATAACATTTCCTTTTGCATTTTGGATATGATTATTTTCGTTTTGCTTTTCGGCATACAACAAATCATGGACTTTCGTTTTCTTGATTTTTCGTCTCACTTTAAAAAGCACCAATGCAAAAATACCAAAAAAGCAAAGTGCCGTTGTTTTCACAGCTTCCCAACTAAACGCAATGGAAATTTGGTAAGGCTGCGCAAATAAATTCATAATAATGCTTGTAAAAATTTGATACATAAATGTCCCAACGACGCTTCCTACCACAAAAGCAATCATTCCTATCAGCAAATTTTCAGCTATAAATATATTTGCAATATCCTTTTTTTCAATTCCTAAAATTTGATAGGTTCCAAATTCTTTGCTTCTTTTTTCTAGCATAAATTTCATCGTATAATGAATGAGCCAAACCATCACAAAAACAACCACAAGATTAATTCCCATAATGGCTTTTGAAAAACTTTTCATGCTAGAAGAAAGTTCCGCAATATCGCTTGAGGCAGCAATCGAATTGAAGCTAAACAAGAGTGCGACTGCCATGACAATTGTCATAAAATAAATCACATAATCTTTTGCTTGCCTTTTGGCGTTTCTCAAAGATAATTTACCTAACATCTCTTGCATCACCTCCAAGAAGAGCTAACACATCCAATATTTCATTGTAAAAATCTTTTCTTGGCTGGTCGCCTTTTTCAATTTTATTAAAAATTTTGCCGTCTTTCAAAAACAGAATTTTTTTGCAATAACTTGCTGAAAATGGATCATGTGTTACCATTAAAATTGTTGCTTTCATCTTTTGGTTCATGTCTTCCATCATTTCCAACAGCTGCCTTGCTGCTTTGCTGTCTAGGCTTCCTGTTGGTTCGTCTGCCAAAATAATTTTCGGCTGATTAACAATCGCGCGGCAAGCAGCACATCTCTGTTTTTGTCCACCAGACACTTGATATGGGTATTTTTGCAAAATTTCTTCAATTCCTAGTTTTTTCGCAATTTCTAAAATTTTTGCATCAATTTCATTTTCAGGAACTTTATTAATTGTCAAAATCAAAGCAATATTTTCCTCAATGGTCAGCGTGTCTAGCAAATTGAAATCTTGAAAAATAAAACCTAAATTTTCTCTGCGAAATTTTGCAATTTCCTGCTCCCTAATTTCTGTAATATCTTGATTTTCTAAATAAATATGCCCGGCTACTTACAGTATCAATAGTGGAAATGCAATTCAAAAGCGTGGTTTTTCCGCTTCCGCTTGCTCCCATAATGCCAATAAATTCGCCTTCCTCCACATCAAAACTGATATCATCAATTGCTTTTGTAAGATTATCCTGATTGCCATAATACTTTTGTATTTGCTCTACTTTCAATATTTTCTTCAAAATCATCACTCCTTTATACTTTCTAAATCAAGTATACCTTAAATCTAGCTCGTTTCATATAGAAGTAGTTTGCTTTAATCTTACAAATTTGTAAGACTTCCAAAATTCAGCGCAAGTCTCTTGACATTTTATGTAAATTATGTTATAATATAAGTAGCTAAAAACATAATAGAAAAGGAGATAAAAATAATGACTAATTATATTCTTTCACCAAATGAAAAAAAGGCTCTTGTAGTTCTTCACAAATATGTTGCTCAATATCAAAAAGAAGTAAAACGGGCAAAAAAGAAATGGGACTTGGAAAAAATCCTTGTAGCATCAGCCACAGGCTTAACTCTAAATGTAGTATGCTCTAATATTGTTATCGGACAAAAAAAAGCTACCATTTTTGACAACGCTGACTTATTAAAAATAAAAGATATTTTTATAGAAGCAGGAATCGAAGCAGAAGTTATAGGCAACACATTAATTCTAGTCTCATTTTCTTAAAAGTAATCTCCTACCGCCTGCCCCAAGCAATATCGGGGCAGGCGGTTGCCGTTTTACTCCCCCAACTTTTTATTTCTCGGTATAAAAATCATTATTTTTGTGTATTCATTTTCCTTGCCTTCCGCCTCCATTTCCATACCCAACTCTTCACACAATCTTTTGCACAAATAAAGCCCAATTCCTGTCGATTTTTTCTGCCTTCTGCCATTTGTTCCTGTAAAGCCCTTCTCAAAAATGCGGTCAAGCTCGCTCGCCTTAATCCCAATTCCATTATCATTTAACCACAACTCCACATTTTCTTTATTCTCCCTCATACCAATTCGTATTTCTGGATTTTCTTCACTTTTATACTGAACACTATTTATCATAATCTGGTTCAAAATAAATTCCAGCCATTTTTCATCTGTGTATGCAAACACTTTGTCATTTTCCACATCTACCTTCATTTGATTTTGTATCATCACCCTTTTATTTCTTGCCAGCACATTTTTTACGACTTCTCCCAAATCCACTTTTCGTATCATAAAATCGTTAGAAACTTGGTCAAGCCTTGCATAAAAAAGCGCCTGTTCCACATAATTATTAATTTGCTCTAGTTCTTCTTCCAGCTTTTGCGTCACTTCTGATTTATGATTTTCGCAAAGCAATTTGCTTGAAGTAATCGGAATTTTTACCTCATGCACCCAACTTTCAATATATTCCTTGTACTCTTTTTGCACTGTTTTGACTTGGTTCACATTCTCTAGCATCGACTTACTCGCCCTCTTCAAAATCTGAAAATGCGCCAAATTTTCCTCTCTTCTGGGCTTTTCCAAAATTTCTGAAATGAGATATTTTTCCTCCAAATTATCCATAATTTTATTAATATTTTTGAAATATGCACTTTTCTTCCAAAAGTTCGCAACAAATCCAACCCAGAAAAACAAATTTGAAATAAAAATCACAATCCACATTACATTTTGCGCAGCTGCCATCGCCTTCAAATAAGCTGCCACAAGTGCACAATATACAATAAATCCTAACACATAATTTATTTTGTCTCTCACATATCTGCTAAACCTCATATTTGATATCCTTGTCCTCTTTTCGTTTCAATAAAATTTTCTATCCCAATTTCTTTTAGTTTCTCTCGCAATCTTGTCATAATCACGCTCAAACTATTGTCGTCAGCATACACGTTGTTATCCCACAAATAATCAATGATTTCCTCTCTTGACACAATTTTCTCAGGATTGCACAACAAATAATACAGCGTTTTAAATTCCGTTTTGGTCAATTCCACCGTTTTTTCTCCATGTGAAACAACCGATTTTAAAATATCTAGCATCACTTCTTTGTACTCGATTTTACTTTTCTCCTCTTTGGGATAAGCACGTTTTAGCAAATTTTGAATGCGTGCCAACAAAATCGGCACATTGTACGGTTTCTCAATATAATCATCTCCCCCTAACATCATGCCATTTAGCTCATCCATTGCACTATTTTGACTGGTTACAAAAATAATCGGTACATTCGATTTTGCTCGTATTTTACTACAAATTTCATATCCTGTTTGCCCTGGCAAATTCACATCAAGCAAAACCAAATACGGCTTTTGCTCCAAAATCATTTGTGTCACATTTCCAAAATCACAAATTGCCTCAACTTCGTAACCACTATTTTGCAATAAAATTCTCAATTCCTCACGAATTTGCTGGTCATCCTCCACGACAACAATTTTAAACATTTGACCTCCCCATTTAGAATTTTTCTTTTTTATTCGCAAAAATTCTATCCATATATTCATCTGGATAATGCTCGTCCAGAAACTCGTCCATTTCATTTGCTGGCTCGATTTTTCTCTTTCTTTCAAACTGCCTATACGCCGCCATGCACGAAATATGAATATCCAAAACCATAAAAATCACAACAAACATCGTAACCAATTTTAGTCTCTTTTGATATACCATTTTTTTGATATTTTGCAAAATTGGATCCATAAATGTTGCATATAAAATTCCTGCAATTCCCCAATACGTGCAATGAAGCAAACTTGTCCTACCATTTAGATTAAAATGCAAATAAGAATAATCCCACGAAATTGTGCCAAAAACGCATTCCTGCACCCAAGAACATAAATACTCTGTCACACCGCCAAGCAACATTGTTATTAAAAACACTTTCGGTTTACTTTTTGTATCCATTATATTCAACACTACATAATACACCATCATTCCAATTCCATAAACTGGCGTAAAAGGTCCATATACCAAGCCTTGCCTTGACTCAAAAAATCCTTTTTGGAACAAAACCACAATCATTTCATAAAGATAACCAATTACACTTCCCAAAACAAACAACCAAAACAGGATGATAAATTCTTCTAAAAATCTTCTTTTTTTCATATCTTGCACCCCATATTTTTTATTCATTATATCTATTATTCCCATTTTTTTCTATTGAATTAGCTTACATCAATCTTACAATTTTGTAAGATGCCACTTTTGTTTTTCACTATTTTTTGTTATATCACAAAATTCTGGTTTTGTTAAGAGAATTCTTCTAAGTTTAAGAAAAGATTAAGATTTGTTGTTTTGCTTTTGTAGTTTGTTAAATTCTATGTTATACTATTTCTAATTAATTTTATTTTTAGTTGCTTTTGTTCAAAAGTAATATTTCCAAAATTGTAAAATTAATAAAAAGCTAACATTTTTATCAAAATATTAGCTAAATTAAATATTTCTTCCTCACTTACAGCTAGATTATTTTTCAGGTGGTTGGGCTTGGGTATTGAAAATACAAATGAGGAAGGAGGCAGCAGTATGTTTCATATGAAAATACATACAGAAGAAAAAACTTTGAAGTCTGAGAAGCATAAAAAATTGACAATTACATTTGAGAAGAAATCCAATGACAGTTTATTGAAGCAATTTCTTGAATTGATTAAATCTTGGCTAAAAAAGTAAAAAGCGCAGGTACTACCGGTACCTGCATTTTTTTATTGGATACAGTATGTTTCATTTTTATCCTATCGTAATTATACTTCTTTCTTTTTCTTTTGTCAACCTATTTCTAAAAATTTATTCCAAACCTTGCTCCATCTCTTTTTCCCAATCAAATTCTTCCACTTCATAATCTTCCAAATCTGGCATTTGTACATCTTCGTCTGCCACATTTCCGAAATCATAATGATATTCTGAAACACTGCTAAATTCTTGTTTTGGAATATTCGTATTCGGATAAAAATTCGTTCCAACCACATCACCAAAACTCATTATCGGCAAACCAGATTCCATATCTACCCATTTTTTACTTTCTCCAAAATCAAACACATAATACTTTCTCCCAATTTGCTTATGATTTGTCGAAATTTTTACATAAAATGGTTCCCCTAATTTCAACATCACAAATTCATACTTGCTATCCACTCCTGAAGCCAAAACAAACGGACTTTGTGAAACAATAAAATCTCGTTTCTTTCTTGCAGTCAGCATTTTTTCTTTACGCACCTTCTTCTCGTCCTCATTCACAAAATATTCCTCTTGCGCATTTTCGGCAAGATTTCCATACCTTGTCTCAAACTTCTGAACCACTTTTCCCACTTCTTCCATATATGAAACCACTTTATACTTTCCGTCTTTATACCAAATTTTATTAAATATAACACTATTTTCATCACAACTAATATTCTCTTCTATATAAAAATTTTCGCCCTCAAACTGCTTTTCTATTTTCCCACAAACTCGATTAATAACCCAAAATTTATACAAATACCAACTAACAAAAATCATCACAAACACAAAAATTACCATCAAAAATGCCTTTATTCTGCTGCGCCTTCTTAGCTTTTTTAAATAATCAATTTGTGTCTTTTGATTTTCCTCATTTTTCTGTCCATCCTTTCGAATTTCCTGCAACTTTTCTCTGCATTTTTCACATTCTATCAAATGTTTCTCCACCAATTTTTTCGACGCATGATTCAAAACATCATCCACATAACTAATCAACAAATCTTGCACAATCTCACATTCTGTTTTTTTATCCATTTTCTTGTTCCTCCTTTATTTTTTGTTTCGCACGAAAAAAAGTAACACGTGCCCAATTCGGCGTTTTCCCCAAAACTTCGGCAATTTCTATAAAACTCAAATTTCCCATCATTCTTAAATAAACAACCTCTCTCGACAATTTGTCCAATTTTTGCACACTTCTAAAAAATTGTAATTTTTCTTCTTTTTGCAAAAACAAATCTTCCACCCTATTTCCAATTGCCAAATTCTCCGTCAATTCCTCTGTTTGCAATTTTTTCGCCTTTTTTAATTCCTTATACCACAAATGTTTCGCTATTTGGCAGAGCCATGTTGACACTTTACATTCTGCACGAAATTGATGAATTTTGCTAACCGCAATAACAAAAGTTTCCTGCGTCAAATCCTCAGCCAGATGCGCATCGCCACTTAGGCAAAGCAAATATTTATAAATCATATTCGAATATTGCCCATAAATCTCCTCCATGCTCTGCATTACATTTCCTCCTTCTATCTTATGAGAGATTACTTTTCCTAATTTGTTACAAAAATTTTACTATTTTATAATATGACATCAAAATGTCATATTATATCGCAAACAAAAATACTCCTGAAACCAAGAGTATTTCCACATTTTATAAATTTTATTTTTTAAAGGAGCTGTAAAAAAAATTATCTTTCAAAGAAAAGCAAGCGAAATTTGGGGCGTTGCCCAAAATTTCTCACGCAATATATTGAGTTTTTTTACAGCTCTTTAAGTTTCACTTGATTTTTCCTTTCATTCCCATTTTGGGACTTCCTTGCATTGCCAAAATATTTTGGTCATACGAAAATGTCAACTTTTCTCGCTCACGATGTCTCTTGAGTGCAATTTCAATCACTTGATCCATTTCCTGTTCAAACGTTTTTCCGCTCGCCTCCCACAAATAATAAGACAACGCACCTGGAATTGTATTAATTTCATTCACATATACTTTTTGCGTTTGTGTATCCATTAAAAAATCAATTCGCGCGACACCGCTACAGCCTAAAACCTTAAACGTCTCTTTCGCCAAACTTTGAATTTCATCTCTTTTTTCGTCTGGAATATCGGCTGGCAACTTTTTGCTAGATACCGCCATTCCCTTGCCACCTCCCAACTTGCCATTTCCAGCTTTCGCCCCTGCAATTCCTTTCATGCCAGCTTTACCTTTGGCAGCATTTCCGCCCATATATTTATCTGCATAACTCAAAATTTCGTCAGAAAAAAATGGTTCTTCGCACACAGAAGCCTCTGTGTGTGTAATATTTCCAAGCACCGAACAATTAATTTCCTTCAAATTTTCAACTGCTTTTTCCACAATCATTCGATCCGAAAATTCCATCGCAAACTCGACCGCTTCTTCTAATTCTTGCTTATTTTTCGCCTTTCGAATCCCCACACTAGAACCGAGATTTCCCGGTTTTACAATCACAGGAAATTCCAATTTCTCCGTTATTTGATTCAAATATTTTTCCTCGTCTTTTATGTATTCCATGCTGTAAAAAGATACATAATCAACCACTGGAAGCCCTGATTCCTTTAAGACTTTTTTCATCAAAATTTTATCCATTCCAATGCTAGAAGCCAAAATATCTGGTCCCACATATGGAATGCCAAGCATGTTCAAAAAGCCTGCAATCGTGCCATCTTCGCCATTGGTTCCATGCATAATCGGAATGGCAACATCAATCGTATTGAGCACTTTTTTGCCAATGAGTGGCGCTGGGCAACGCATCACTTTTACGCTATTTCCATCATTGACCACACAAACTTTATAACTTCTCTTTAGCAAAACTTCCATGTCTTTATATTGATACAAATCTAGCAAATCGTCCCCAGTGTACATCACACCTTCTTTTGAAATGTAAATGGGAACCAGTTCATATTTTTCTGGATCCAAAGCCGAAATCGCTTGCGACATCGTAATCACTGCAATTTCATGTTCCACAGACTTTCCACCAAAAAAAATCCCTAACTTAATTTTCATTTTATCGTTCTCCTTTTTATAAATAATTGTCAGGCAAATCATTTTCCAATAAAACAACCGTATGATTGCTCGTAATTCGCCTCATTTCTTGCAAAGCCTCTTCCAAATTTTTCGCAACAAACATATTTTGCGTCGGATAATGTTTGTCTTGCAAACCTTTTAAAATTGGCAAAGTTTGCTTTTCTCCTACCAAAATCACATAATCGGCGCTTTCTGCCGCTTTCTTTCCGAGCTCTCGGTTGATTTCTTCTGCTTTGTCGCCTAATTCTACAATTCCCGGTGTTATCAAAACACGCTGTTTTGCCTCAAATGATTTCAATACTTCGAGCGCCATTTTAGCACCTTTGATATTAGAATTATAGGCATCATCGATAATAATACTTCCATTTGGATTTTGTTTTAGCTCCAACCTGTGCGAAACAGGTTTCAAATATTTCGCTCCCATTTTGATTTCCTCTGCCGTCATTCCCAATTTATCTGCAATTGCAACTGCCCCAACAATATTTAAAATATTCAATTTTCCCAACAGTTTCGTCTTAATTTGAATTTTTTCTTGGTTTGGCAAAACGACGTCAAAACTAGAACCACGCTCTGTAATGCGGATATTTTCTGCATAATAATCTGCACTTTTACTCAAACCAAATTTGACTGCATTTTGCGGAAGTTTGGAATTTCTAATATTTTCGTCTTCCCAATTCACAAATGCCAAACCATTTTGTGGAAGCGCATCCACTAATTCCAATTTCGTTTTTTTAACATTATCCAATGACTTAAATGTATCCAAATGTTGTGGTCCAATCGCTGTTACAATACCACATTGCGGTTTTACAATATCACAAATTTCTTTGATATCGCCAACATATTTGGCTCCCATTTCGCAAATAAAAAGTTGATGAGTGGAAGTCAGTTTTTCGTTAATCGTGCGCACAACGCCCATTGTCGTGTTGTAGCTCTCTGGTGTCATTAACGTGTTAAATTTTTGTGACAAAATGGTATTGACTGCATATTTTGTGCTCGTTTTTCCATAGCTTCCCGTAATCCCAATGACTTTCAAATTTTGTATTTCTTTTAGTTTTTTACTCGCTTGAATGCAATAGCTTTTGCGAATGCTTTTTTCCACAGGTCTGTTGATTAGATTTACCAAGTACACAAACGTATAGGCCACCATTGAAAAAATATTGGCTATGATGAGTGCAACTTTTTCGCTAGCCAATATTGCTGTACCAACAAGTGCCAGAAATAGCAATAAATATGTAAGATACATTCTTCTGATTCGGCTTGTTACAACAAATGCTTTTTTCTCTTTTGACTTTTTGGAAGTCGCAATCAAAATGCTATACACGAAAATATTGACAATCATTGCAGGCAATGTGAAATCTAAAATCAGCAAAACAATCGGAATTGCCAGTAAAATAATCGTCTTTAGTGACAATACTTTTTTGATGTAACGTTTCATCCAAACCGCGTAACGGTCATTGTAATAATTTTCTAGTTGTAAAATATGCAAGCCCTCGCGCTCTCTTTTGTAAAAGAAAATCAGAAATAATATGAAATTCAAACCAATTAATATATTTTGCATTTTTTCTTCCTTTCTTATTTATCATTTTTGAAAAATTCGTTTAACACTGAAATGCAATTTGGCAAATTTTGCAAATATGCAAAATGCCCTGAATTTGGATATTCCACCAAACCTGCATTAGGAATTAAAGTTTCCATTTTTTTCGCATCCGCAATTGGTGTATCTGTGTCGTTTGTGCCCCAAATCAGCAATGTCGGAGCTTTGATATTGGGCAACAATTCTGACATATCTTCGTTAACAATATTTTTCATGGTTTCACGCAATACTGGCGCAGATGACCTATAATCACTTGAACCAACGTGGTTGAACAATTTCTCTTTAAAATCTTTCATTCCGCCCACATCAGGCAATTTGTTTAGCACCGCTTTTCCTGCCTTAAAAATGCCGACTTTCACATAATATTTTGGTTTACGCTTCGGTACCAAGCCTGCGCTATCCATCAAAACCACTTTTCTCGCATCAACCATTCCTCTACCAACGCAGTTGATAATCATTCTGCCACCATTGGAATGACCAATCAAAATTGGATTTTTAATTTCTAATTGGTTCACAAACTCGGCTAAAAAATCGCCAAAGTCGTTTGTATTAAGTGGATGTTCTGGCAAATCACTTTTTCCAAAACCCACAATATCCACCAAATACACTTTAAAATTTTCGCACAAACCATTGGCAATTGGACGCATTGTTTCTCGGTCGCACAACCATCCATGCAGCAATATTACTGGGTTTCCTTGCCCCATTACTTCGTACGATATATCCCAATCTTGTATTCTAACTTGCAAAATTTCCTCCTTTCTGTTTTCCACAGTTTGTTCTCATTTAGTGGATAATTTTTACTATAATTTATTCAAATTATTTGTTTTTTGTGATTATATACTATTTTTCCAACAATTTCAATATAAAATTCTGTTTCTTAATATAAAATAATGATATTTATGAATTTTTCCGTTCTCCCCATCCTAGAAATTAAGCAAAATCAAAGATTTTGATAATTTCTGGACGGTCCCCACAATGCCACTTCAAAATTAATAAATATCATTATAACATATAATTCAGTTTAACAACACAAGCTGCTGATTATTTTTTAAACGGTAAGTGTTCCGCCCGGCGTATCCAATATAACCAAAATATCCTCTTCTTTCCCTGTTTCCACATTAATATAAACCAAAAATTCTCTATCTTCCACTTTTCCCTTAAACTCATAACACAAAAGCTCTGATTTCCATTCTGTCGGAATAATCGCCAGCCCTTCATCTAGAATTTCCAAATCCTCATTGAGTTTCCTTCTTGCCTCATCCATCGTCAAACTTACATTCTCAAAATTTCTGCTCGTATGAGAGTTCAAATATCCATTTGTCTCAATTCCTAAAATTTCTCCATTATCCAGCGCAATTTTCACTTTTATCAAATCCGGATAGGCAACAATTTCATTGTATTCATACGCATAATTCACAGTTACAATATTATTTAATTTTGTAAAATACGTTTCTTTCATTGAAGGAAAACCTTTTTCTTCCAAAAATTTTTTGCCTTTTTCGTTTGCCTCTTCTTGAGAAAGAATTTCACTATTCACAGCACGGTTGTTCTGCATTTCAATTACCCAACCGCCTTTTTTGGCAATTTCAATATTGCACTCATTTTGCTGATTTTTTAATTTGACAGAAAAATCGTAACATGGAATATTAGCATTTTCCAAAAACTGATTCAAATGAATCGTTTCGATTTTATCTTCTCCAAAAAACTCCTTGACTTTCTCATGCGCCTCTTGCTCAGAAATGTCTTCTCCAGTCAAACCAACTTTATCTGTTTTATTCACGTGGTCAGAATAAGCACCGTCGTAAATCAATCCTTCATACTCTTTTAAGTTAGAATCAATATTGGAAAAAACAGAAACATTATCCACAGCTTGTGCATATTCCAGAGAATTATTTTTGGTTAGCTCGTCCCAATTAATCGTTCCCGCATACAATTCCTCAGACAATTGATTTAACGTATTTTCCAACTGCACACTATATTGATGAAGGGATTTCAAATTGTCAAAATCCTCCTCCGTTAATTCTTCATTCTCAATGTTTTTTCGCGACAACGAATAAGAATAATCACTGACTTGATTCAAAAATTTTGCCGCTCCAGAAAGTTGCTCTGTATTCATCGGAATTCCTGCCAAATACACCAGCGCTAAATTCGAATCGCGCCACACTTCTGTCAGCGTCTCCGCACTACGCTCAGGGCTTCTCGAAATAATTGACTTTGCCAGCAAACTTTCCACACTGTTCATATAATTTACCACATTTCCAAACGCTTCATTGTATTTATTAGTTTGAAATGTTGCATAACTTTGATTCGTCTCATATGCATAATAAGCAATTGCTGCCATAATCGCAAGCAACAAAATAATGGCAATGACTAATAATTTATTTTTTGTCCCACAACTCATCTTCATTTCCTCCGCATAATATTTTTAATTAGTATTGCCAACTATTTTTTTAATATTCCAAAAATTGCTATTTTATCATCTTATAGTAAAAAACTACACAAAAAAGAAGGGCCTAAAGCTATGGTCCCTCCTCAAAAAATGATTTGCCTTTCTCTTTTAAGCTGCTATCGCTCCTCCGCTTGTAACCTCTGCTTGAGTAACTTGCTCAACCATTGCTGTTATTAAAGTAGCAGAATTAGGTTGAACCACTCCACACACACACGCTCCATCCTTATATTCATGGCGCATATAGGCTGAATATGGCACGCCACATGTGTGACATCTGAAATCCAATCTCGAACAATATTCTTCTGGCGAAGGATTTGGATTCCGAATTGGTGACATATCTACCAATTCAGCATATGCATCCTTGTTCATGACCACATCAAACATGAGATATTTATCGCCCCATGTTCCTGCAAAACCGTGCCCATGGTTATGCGGTGCAACAAGTTCTGTGTGGTCACATACAGGACAGTAAAAACCACCTACTGCTGCATCATACTCTCCGTATTGGTGTGTCTCTTCCTCCCGTGCATCTGTGCAAGGACATTCCCTACGATGATTATCCTTATCATAGTATGTCCATTCCCCAAATGTATGGTCAAAATGTGGCTTTTGATTGCATCGATATCGGCATATCGTGCAAGTCTCAGCCGAATAAATCTGACTGAGATAACGGAAATAAAACGTTATCCCATCCGACACACAGCTTTCTTCTTCTTCCAGATGATAACTGCAAACTTTACAATCCTTTAACACAATATGAATATTTCTCATATTGTGCATTTCGTCTGTCATTTTACGCGTTTCCTCATAATTACATTCTTCAGTCTTTGTTAATGGAATTATTTCTCTACAAAGACCGCACGTATAGGAAGTCTCCATCACATGAGTTCCATCATCATTGCTTGATTTAAAAGTATAAACCAAGTCTGCAGGTGCTGCTTCATGCTGATGTTCACGCGTTTTTGCGTAATCGCAATCTTCGCATTCTTCGGAATCGAGATTTTCCCCAACATAGTGCCAGTTTGTCTTCCTATGAGCTTCATTTATGGATTCCTCATAGGTTATTTCGCATGTATCACATGCATACTCTTTCTTAACTATATGCTGCGTATCATCCAAATTTTCAAAAGAAACCTTGATCTGAAAACTATGTTTTCTGATTTCCTCTTTCCCACATTCGGAACAAACTCTGTGTTCATCCACATTGTCCTTAGAAGTCCAGTTTCCAAACACACAAACATGTTCTGGCTCGTTCGGTTCTTCCTCTGGCTGTGATGGTTCACTTGGCTTTTCCTCTGGTTGAGATGGCTCGTTCGGCTTCTCTTCTGGCTTTTGAATCGGCTTAGAAACACTGGAACCTCCGCTTGAACTTCCCCATGAGCCAACATAGCCACCTGTAACAGGATATTCTATTGGTTTAATAGAATACTCTATTACTATTGGCTCAATTGGTTCATAATTTTCAGGAACTTCGAAAGAAATCTTTATAAAATATTTTCCTGCAGCTATTTCGCCTTCAGATGAATACAGCACTTTTACTTCGTCTGGCAATCCTAACAGAGTTGGTCTCTGCTTTTTACCATTATAAGTAAATACTATTTTATCTGGTTTCCACTGAGAAATGTCATACTTTTCAAGTGGCTCCTGAATTTCGGGCTGTTCTTCTGGTTGCTGCTCTGGATCAGGTTCTTCTTCTGGTTCTTCCTTTGGAACTACCTTCACTTTGCATTTTAAAGTTACTTTCCTGCTCTTTAAAATCTTTTTATATTTTTTCCAAGCAGACTTTTTCATCTCTAAATGCATTTTTACTGTTTCAGAACCTGCTGCCTTACCTTTGGCCATTACCGTCTTCTTTGCTGGATTTTTGCCGTAAATGCCAACATTTTTCTTATTGGTTGTTGTAACCTTTTTCAAGTTCCATGCAGAACCTGAAACAACTTTTAACTGCTGGCTTTCGCCCTCAACTAAAGTTAATTTCGAAACAGAAATCCGAGGCATTACCGTTTTTGCCACTGCTTTAGAAATCTTTACAGAATTAGCTGTTGTTACAGTTTTTGTTTCTTTAGTTGCTGCGCTTGCCGTTGTTGTTAAATCGCTCCGCTGAGCCGATGTTATTGGTGCTAAAATTAGCATTAGCATCGCCATAAACATCGCCAAAATGTTTTTTCCTTTTCTCTGCATACCTTTTCTCCTCCTGTCTTTGCATCTTGAGAATTAGTTACTTTTATGCAAATCATTTTTTGTTATGCAATTAAAGTATCAATTGCTTGTCCTAAAATTACTAAGACACTTCTATTATACAACATTTTCTAAGTAAAATCAATATATTTGCAATAAAATCTACATAATATTTTACTCTTCCTCTACAATCGGATAGCGTCCTGTTTCGCGTGGATCCGTTAATTCATTAAAATGCCCTGGCACATAATCATAATTAAAACTCCAAATTGATAATCCATCAAACTCAAATTTTTGTGCAATTCTTGTTACCAAACAATCTTGATTTAATTCTACTTTCGTTTTTAAATCATACGCAAACGAAACAGTTCTAAACTGGCGATTTCGGATTGACACATAATAATAACGTGGGTCAATAGACGCTAAAAATATTTCCTTAAATCCAGACGGAATGACGCTTAGTGTATTTTCCTTGATATCATTTTCATCTCGAAACAAACCATCTACTTCTCCCTGACTTGCCATTTCCTCTTTTCTATCCGTGTAAATATAGGCTTTTTTATCTTCGTCATAATTTAAACGATAACAAATTTTTTGGTCAATATCTGTATAATTCATGTCATAAGGAAGAACATTTCCATTTTCATCTTTCGGCTCCATGTCCACAAAATCATACGACCTTTCTATGATTTTATTGCCAACCCTTGTTGTATCAAAATAAGCATCTTTTAATTGGGGCTCATTTGGCATTTTTAAACTGGTCGTCATAGAATATTTTTCCTCCGAAAAACTATTGGCTATTAAATAAAATCTCGTAAAAGCAACAAATTTATAAACACACATTAACAAATATAAAATCAAAATAACCAACAGCACTTTTCGCCCTGTTTTACGCTTATGCACTTCACACTTGCTAGCAACGTCCTTTTCCGTGTCAAATTCCTCATTCAATAAATATTCATAACTAACACCAAATTTTTCCACAATTTCTTTTACTTTGTCCGTATCAGGACTTGCCTCTTCTGTTTCCCACTTTGAAACAGCTTGTCTCGAAACATTGATTGCCTCCCCAAATTCTTCTTGCGAAAGACCATTTTCTTTTCTTAATTTTATTAGTTTCTCACTTAACTTCATTTGTACCACCTTACTTTCTTTATTAAAATATATTTTAATTATACCACAAATTAAGATTTTTTTCTACCATCTTTGGCTTGCAATTTGTCAACTAGAGCTTACATTTGCGTTTCTTCATACAAAATTAATAATTTCTCTATTGAACTTGCAAATAAAATATGATAAGATTGATAAAAAGTGTGAGAATTGGGGGATTTATGAAAAAAATCTTAATCTTTTATAGTTCCTATGGTGGACGGCCACTTATCTGCCGCAAAATCGGTTGAAAATTACATAAAAAATAATACTTCCGATATTGAAGTAAAATTAGTAGATTGTATCGAATATATCAACAAATATTTGAATAAATTATTGGCTGAAAGCTACAATGAAGCTGCCAAAAAAGCTCCTTGGGCTTGGAAACGAGCGTACCATTCTTCCAATCATGGTTTGACTTCTAAAGCTGTCACGACTTCCAATAAGCTATTTTCAATTAAATTAAATAAATTGTTGCAAGATTTCGAGCCAGATTTGATTATTTCGACCCATCCTTTTGGCACACAAATGTGTGGTATTTTAAAGAAAAAAGGTAAAATCAATTGCCCCTTGGCAACCATTTTAACAGATTTTCACATTCATGGGCAATGGCTTGTTTTTAACGAATATTGCGATTATTTTTTTGTTTCTAATCAACAAATGAAAAGTGACATGATTGAATATGGAATTTCTGAAGATAAGATTTATGTTTCTGGAATTCCTGTTTCGGAGAAATTTCAAGAACATTTTGACCGTGAAAAAATTTGCGCAGAATTCGACCTAAATCCAAATGAGCAAGTCATTTTATTTTTTGCAGGAGGCGAGTTTGGGCTTGGTAACAAAACTACCATTATGGTGTTAAAGGCGCTAATTCGCTTGTTTTCAAAAACACAAGTGGTTGCAATTTCTGGTAAAAATCCAAAAATCAAAGCAAAATTTGACGAGTTAGTAAAAGTTACTGATTCCGAAGAAAGAATCAAAGTTTTGGAATATACCAATCAAGTGCCTGAATTAATGTCGATTTCTTCTTTTGTCATTACCAAACCTGGCGGACTTACTTCCACAGAAAGTTTGACCTCGCATTTGCCGATGATAATTATTAATCCAATTCCCGGGCAAGAAGAAGAAAACGCAGAATTCTTGGTAGAAAAAGGCGTAGCTATTTGGATTAAGAAAAACGATAATGTTGCAAGAGCCTTGAAAACACTATATCGCGACACGCAAAAACTGCCTCTTATGAAAGAAAACACCATCGCCCTTGCTAAACCCAATTCGACAAAAACCATTTGTGAAATATTGTTGGGAGAAGTCAAAAAATAATATAATAAAAGAGATTACTGATTTTAGTAATCTCTTGATTATTGTTTATGCTTCGTTATTTTCTTCATTTTTTACTGGCGCACCTACTGGACAAACCCCTGCACATGTTCCGCACTCTATACATTGTTCTGGATCAATTACATATTTTGTATCTCCACTTGAAATACAGCTTACTGGGCATGAACCTGCGCATGCACCACAACTTATACATTTATCCGTTATTTTATAGGCCATTTTTTTCCCTCCTTTTTTATCTATCTTTCCTTTATTATATCAAATTATTCTCAAATGTCAATCATTTTTTCATAATATAAACATCAATTATGCTCCAACAATTTCTTGGCAATTTTCTTCACTTGCTTCATCACTTCTTTTTCATTGCTATGTAACATTTTTCGATTTTGCATAATCACCTTTCCGTCAATGATAACCGTGTCAACATCGGCACCATTGGCTGAATAAGCAATATTCGCACAAACATCATTTTCTGGACATAAATGAATTTTATCGGTTTTAATAAAAATCATATCTGCTTTTTTTCCAACTTCTAAGGTTCCGATTTCGTCCTCCAAGCCTAACACTTTTGCGCCTTCAATTGTTGCCATTTTCAAAACTTCGTATGCAGTAATTGAAGTCGGTATTTTCGTTTTCACTTTTTGCAAATACGACGCCATTTTCATTTCTTCAAACATATCCAAAGTTGTTGTACTTCCAATTCCATCTGTTCCCAAACCAACAGAAATACCATTTTTTCTTAGTTTGACAACATCACAAATACCAGAAGACAATTTGCAATTACTAATCGGATTATGCGAAATGCCACCTTTGATATGTTTCAAAATATCAATATCACTATCTGAAATATAAATTCCATGCGCCAAAACAACTGGCACATCAAAAACACCTAAATCATTCAAATATTCTGTGCCACGTTTGTCATATTTTTCATAAATCGTTTTTTCTTCAGCCAACGTTTCTGACAAATGAATATGAAGTCCTGTGTGGAGCTCTTTTGCCAAATCCACACATAATTTTATCGTGTCTGGATTGCAAGAATAAGGCGCATGTGGCGAAGTAAAAATTTTAATTCTACTTTCTGGAACATTGTATTTTTGAGCATATTCTCTTGTTTTTTCCACTTTATCACCAATCGCATCATCTGTCATGCACCAAGCAACAACTGCCCTCAAACCAGTATCTTCAATAGATTCAATAACTTTATTCATGCCAAAATACATATCATTACAAGTAGTCGTCCCAGATTTTATCATTTCAATGCATGACAAATAAGAGTTCCAGTAAATATCGTCTGGCTCCAATTTATCTTCTACTGGAAAAATCGCGTTTTCTAACCAGTCCATCAATTTTTGGTCATCTTTATAACCCCTAAAAATACTCATTGCTAAATGTGTGTGCGTATTAACCAAACCTGGCATCACAATCATGTTTTTGGCATTGATTTTTTCATCTGCTTCTTCCTCTATCTCAGTTTCAATTTTGGCAATTCGATTATCCTGAATTAAAATATCCGATTTCCTAATGTTCGACTCTTCTCCAACCATATCCAAAATATAAGCATTCTTAATCAGTTTTTTCATGAAATTTTACCCCTTTTATTTTTCATTTGTTTTCCCTGTTTGCTTTTTCTTCTTTTTCTAACTTTTCCAATTTTTCAAGTTCTTTTAAATCTTCTTCATTCTCTGGCTCGATTTTGTCATCATCATGCTTATTAGAGTCTTTTAACACAACAACATCTTTCGCATTGTATTTTTTGAAAAAAGTTTCCCCATTTTCACGAAATTTCACACGAACCATTTCTTTCAACGTCTCCACAGCAGATACTTCCCCAATTCCGTCTTGGGTTTTCACTTCTGCCCCAATTTTGGGCAATCCTTTCAATTTGTCACAATAAACATTGTGTTCGTATTTTAGACAACACATCAAGCGTCCACAATTTCCTGAAATTTTGCTTGGATTTAATGACATATTTTGCTCTTTTGCCATTTTAATCGAAACCGTTTCAAAATTCCTCAAAAAAGAACAACAGCACAATTCTCTGCCACAAATTCCATTTCCACCTAATCTTTTGACTTCATCTCTTACCCCAATTTGACGCATCTCAATTCGTGTTTTAAAAATAGCTGCCAATGATTTTACAAGCTCTCTAAAATCAATCCTTTTTTCAGACGAAAAATAAAAAGTCAGCTTACTTCCATCATATTTATACTCTGTTTCAATCAATTTCATCGGCAAGTCATATTGCTTGATTTGCTCTAAACATTTATCAAATGCCTCTTTTTCCTTTTTCTTAAAATCCTCACGCACTTTTCTTTCTTTATAAGAAGCTACTCGAACCACTTTTTTTAGAGGTTCCGTAACTTCTCTATCTTCCACTTCTTTATTGGGAATCGTTACAATCGCATATTCCTCTCCCATCGCTGTATCCACGATTACATGAAGTCCTTCTCTTAATTTTAAATCCCCTGGGTCAAAATAATACACTTTCCCAGTTTCTTTGAATTTTATACCAACAACCTGTTTCATTTATATTCCTTTCCTCACACATTCCCACATCTCTAATAGCATTGTGTCAATACACATATCAAAATTGCAATTGCGTTTTAAACGCTCGTTGCAATTTTTTACCTTTTCAACACACCCCAAATACTCCTTGTGGTCCAGCCCTTTTCGAAACGCAAAGGCTGATAAATACGGCAAATAATCATCAATATCATCTTTATTATAAAGCACTTTTGCCTCATTCATTATCGTGGTAATATCCTCTGTTGCCAAGTCATCCACCACGCGCCTAATCTGCGCAAGCTCATCTTGAATTTGTTTTTGAAAAATCGCTTCTTTAATATTTCCATTAAACGACTCTAATAAATCCTCTGTTACTTGCTCAAAACCCAATTTCTCCATTGCGTATTTTTTCAATTCATCATTTGGAATATTTTTAAATTTCAGCATCATGCACCTTGATTTGATGGTATTCAAAATTAGATTTTCCCTTGAAGTAACCAAAATAATGACCGCAAATTCTGGTGGCTCCTCTAGTGTTTTTAGCAAACAATTTTGCGCTTCTACGGTCATTTCTTCGCAGTCATTTATGATGTAAACTTTTTTGTTTGCCACAATTGGAGGCTCAATGATTTTGCGTGTAATTTCGCGTATCTGGTCAATTTTAATCGTATCACCACTCTCATTTAAGACATAAAAATCAGGATGATTTTGTCCTTCAAAACATTTGCAAGATTTGCATTCACAAGGTTCCTCCTTTTTTAGGCACAAAACTTTTTTAGCAAACTCCTTAGCCATAAGAAGTTTGCCAATTCCTTCTGTTCCAACAAACAAATAACTCTGTGAAATTAGATTTGCTGTACTTGTTTTTATCAAATATTCTTGTATTTTGTGGTTTCCAATAATATGGTCAAAACTCATTTGCAACCTCCCTTACTTTTTTTCTTGTCGGTTACTTGTGGATTTTATTTTACTTTTCCAAAATTGCTCAATGGCCAAAATCTCAAAATAACAATTCCTTCTACTTTTTCCAATGGAATACACCCAATATCTCGACAATCTGTACTTCTTGCGCGGTTATCTCCCATCGCAAAAATATAACCCTCTGGCACAATAAAATCATTAAACACTTTTGCTTCTGTTACAACATCTGGTCCTAAATAATTTTCCTCCAGTTCCACTCCATTAATATAAACTTTCCCATTTTCTATCATCACATGTTGCCCTTCTGTTGCAATCACTCTTTTAATATAGCTTCTTTTGGTAAACTCTAGTCCATAATAAACAAATTTTCCCAATATTCCTTTTGGTTCATTATCGTAAATAGCCACTGGGTTACTTTGATTTGCCTCTTCTGGCGCATATGCCTTTTTAGATGGTTCCTCAAATGTAATAATATCCCCTACTTCTGGCTTTTTCTTTGTAATTCTTAACGTTCGATTTAAAATTAAACGCTGATTATTTTGAAGTGTTGGATACATTGACCTTTGTTGTACAATGGTTGGGGTTGCAATAAAATAACGAAATAGTAATGCAAGAACCAACGCTATTACAATGCAATACGCCCACTCCAATATATTTTTCATTCTATCACTCATTTTTCAGGTTTCACTTCCTTGTAATAATTGACTAAAAACTTTATTCTTCTTTTTTCTTACGAGTTGTTTTTTTAGCTGGTTCTTTTTTGGCTGTTGTTTTGGTAGACGTTGTTTTCTTTGTTGCGGTTTTAGTTGTAGTCGTTTTTCTCGTAGTCGTCTTTTTTGGTTTTTCTTCTTTTTCTACTTTAGTTGCTGTTTTTTTGGTTGTCGTCTTTTTGGCTGGTTCTTTTTTAGTAACTGCCTTTTTCGTTTCTTTTTTCGCCGTCGTTTTTCTTGTCGTTTTCTTTGGAGCTTCTACTTCTGCTTTTGTTGTCTTTTTAGCAGCTGTTTTTCTTGTTGTTTTCTTTTTTGGTTCCTCTGTTACAGAGAAAAATTCTTCTGTTTCATCATCATCATCTACTGACAAATTTTGATTCATTTGTCTTAAAAAATCATCTTCTAAACTAATTTCATCATCGTCACTACTAAAATAATTTTCTTCCTCGTCCTCTTCGTCTTCATCAAAATCGTCATACTCTTCATCCTCAAAATCTTCTTCGTCATCCTCATCAAAATCGTCATTTGCAATATCTTCATCAAAGATTTCATCTAATTGGAATTTCGATTTTCTTGTATTTGGTTGATAATCTTCTTCGTCTTCATCTTCATCAAAATCGTCATCATATTCATCATCCTCAAAATCTTCTTCGTCATCCTCGTCAAAATCATCGTCATCAAATGAAGCATATAAACTTTGTTCTTTTGCCACTTTTTTCTCTTCAAAATCATCTTCCTCGTCATATTCTTCATCATACTCATCATCGTCATCATCTTGAAGCATACGATTTGACTTTTCTTCTTGTGATTTATCGGTTTTGTAGCTAATCAACAAAACAAGCAAAATAAGCACAACGCCTGCACCTATGCAAACATACTTCAAGCCTCCAAAATTTTTCAACGTTTCCTCTATAGATGCCCCATATGATATCGTTCCCAATAAAATCAACATTACCAACAATGCTAAAACTACTTTTTTAAATTTCTTCATAACAACCTCTCCTTTTATCTCTCGTATTTAATTTTGGTAGGTATCCTGATAATTACTTCAGTACCTTTGCCCACTTCACTTTTCACATCGATTCTACTATCATTTTGCTCAATGATTTCTTTGGCAATCGACAAACCTAAACCTGTTCCGCCAGTTTCCCTAGCTCTTGCTTTATCCACTCTGTAAAATCTTTCAAAGATTTTTTCTAAGTCGCTTTCTGGAATACCACGTCCTGTATCTTTGATTTTTATATAAGCATCATTATAAACAAACCCTACATATACTGTAATGTTCCCGCCGTGCCTGCGTATATTTTATGGCATTTGATAAGATATTAATAACAACTCTCTCAACTCCACTTTTGTCAGCATAAACTGGCGGTACATCAGCTGTCACATAACATTCTCCTGTCAAATCTTTTTTCTGCATTTCTATCATTTGTCCTTCAAAAACATATTTGACAAGTTCTCCTAAATCAAATTCTGTTTTCTCAACCTTGATTTTTGCGGTGTCATATTTGGATAATATCAACAAATCAGCCACCAATTTCGACATTCTTTCTGCCTCAGAAGAAATGCGAGACAAAAATTTTTTCTGATTTTCTGCATCTACATCAGAATCAATGAGCGTATCAGCATATCCCATAATCGAAGTAATTGGTGTTTTTAATTCATGCGACACATCTGCCATAAATTCTTTTCGCATACTATCCAATTTTTCTTGTTCTGTGATATCTTGCACCACCACAATCACACCTGCTGGCTTGTCATTTTCATTTTTAAATGGTGCAAAAAATAAATTAATTGACTGATTTTCTAGATTTAATTTTTTCTCAGAGGATGTCCAATCGTCTAAATAAATAATTTTCTCAAGATTGATATCTACATCAAATTTATGAAAAACTTCTTCAAAATTTTGCTCTTGTGAAATATCTAGCAATTTTTTCGCTGCCAAATTCATATGAATTATTTTGCCATGTTTGTCAAAAGCCACAATGCCATCTGTCATATGTAAAAGAATGGTTTCAATTTGCTTTTTCTGCCTTGTTACTTCATTCAAATTTTCCTTTAATTCCGTATTCATAATACTAAAAGCTTCTACTAATTCATCAATTTCGGTTTTGTTTTTATTGTCTGCAAGATATTCAATTTCAATATCCTGCCCACTTGCTATCATTTCTGCGCTTTTCACCAGTCTTGCTATCGGTTTTATAATCACTTTAGCCATAAAAATCGCAAGAATAATAATCAATACAGTAAAAATTACTAAAGATACATAGATAATTTTTCGAATTTGTTCCATTTGACTGGTTAGCAATTGTTGTATTTGCGTACTTGTCATATCAGTTGTTTCGACTTGCGAGTTCACATAATTTAGTTGTCCGATAAACGTCAAACCAAGTCCCGTAATAACGACAATTCCTAAAATCATAAAAACCATAACAATCTTGATTTGTATGCTTTTTATCATGATATTTGACCTTTCGTACATATTCTATTTTATTATATACTTAAGTCAAGAATAATTCAAGTAGTTTTTTTAATATTTTAAAAAAATTTATGTATTACAAAAGAGCCTATCTTGAAATTAAGATAGGCTCATATAATCAATAAAGTCTCAATAATTTCTTAGTCTTTATTGACTATCTAAGGTACCATATACTTGATGTATAGCACCTTAACTAAAATTAATTTTATTTCTTCTCTTAATAATCAATTTAATATAAATAATCTAACTAAATATACTAAATTGTCGACCCTTCTAGTAATCAAGTTACACCTTTGGACACTAGTTTTCATTTATCTTCTATTACTAATGAAAATAAAACACTTGCTAAAATTTATGGTCCTATCGTTTTTCCTTGCACTCCCGCTCAAACTTATACTTTGAATTTTCAAACTAATATTACATCCCCCTCAAAGTATAACTGTCAATAATATGATTCTTACTGCTTACCACCTCAACAATACTATAGACGACACTAACATTTCTCATCTTACTATTTCTACCACAGGTCTCGTTTCTTGTAAATTATTTACAAGTGGTACTCAAACTAAGTGCTCTATCCTACCTGTTTTACTTTTCTTACAAGATTTTCAAGATACTGATATCTAAAAAGGGACATCACCCCCTCTTTTTTAATATTCTTTCCTCACCCTATTTTGATAATCCTTCTCAAACTCCATTTGCTCTATATAATTTTCATATTCTCTCTCTTTCTCTTCTTCTATTTTCTCCTCATACCTCTGTTTCTCTTCTTTTCGCTCTTTATATTCGGCAAGTATAATTATCCCTCCTATTCCTGAAAATATGATTTTTAACATGATTATCCATACTACTATCATAATTATTTTATTTATTATTTCTTTCACATCTTTACTCATTTTTTTAGTTTTTTCCATTCCTTATTACTTATTTTCTTCTATATATTTATATACAAATTCTCTGATTATTCTTCTGTATTTTTCTCTCCTTCTTTTACATATTCACTTTAATTCTTTCTCGAATCTCTTTTCTATCATCAAACCCTATTTTCACTATGTTATTTCGCTTTGCATACTCCATTTGCGTTTTATATTTACTTACCATTCTTACTTTCTTTCCTCAGTTTCCTCAGCTTCTTGAACTTCCTTATTTTCTGCTATTTCTTCTTTTACTTCTTCTGATTTTTGCTGATTTTCTTCCTCATCTGCTTCTTCATCATGTTCTAAAGTCGTTATACTTACCACTTTTCCGTCATTTGTTCTCATCAAAGTTACGCCTTGTGTTGACCTGCTAAGAATGCTAATATCCGCCACTCTCAATCGAATAATCGTACCAGTGTCTGTAATCATCATAACATCTTCATCGCCACTTACAATGCGAATTCCCACAATATCGCCTGTTTTCGGTGTTATTTTATAAGTAATAACCCCTTTTCCACCTCTGCCTGTCACTCTATATTCATCTAACTCTGTTCTTTTTCCAAAACCATTTTCTGTAATCGCAAGCAATGTAGCTTTTCCACCTTGAACAATTGACTCCATACCAATGACTTCGTCGCCTTCATTCAAGCGCATTCCGATAACACCTTTTGCACCTCTGCTAAGTGGTCTAGCACCTTTTTCGTCAAACGTAATCGCCAAACCTTTTTTGCTTACTAAAACAACATTATCTTCTCCATCAGTTAAACGAACATCAATCAAACGGTCATTTTCGTTCAACGTGATACCTTTGATTCCATTTTTTCTAATCGTAGAATATTCTGTTAGGGCTGTTTTCTTAATCATACCATTTTTGGTTGCCATCAAAATATATTTGCCTTCTGCAAAATTTGAAATTGGAATAACCGCAGAAACTTTTTCTTCTGGCTCCAAATTTAGAATGTTTACAATTGCCGTTCCTTTGGCTGTTCTTCCCGCTTCTGGCACTTCATAGCCACGTAGTTGATAAGCTTTTCCAGTATTCGTGAAAAATAAAATAATATCATGTGTTGAAGTCGTGAAAATTTCTTTCACAAAATCCTCTGCCCTTGTTGCCATGCCTTGAATTCCTTTTCCACCTCTTCTTTGGCTCTTATATGTATCCACTGGAACTCTTTTGATATAACCAAAATTCGTCAAAGCCACAACAGTTTGCTCTTCCTTGATTAAATCTTCAACCTCAAATTCGCCTTCTGCTGCCACGATTTTGGTTAATCTGTCATCTCCAAATTTTTCCTTGATTTCAAGCAACTCTGTTTTAATAATGTCAAATACTAAGCTCTCACTTGACAAAACATCTTTATAATAAGCAATTAATTTCATTAGTTCGTTATATTCTTCCTCAATTTTTTCACGTTGCAAACCTGACAATCTCTTTAATTGCATATCCAAAATCGCTTGCGCCTGAATATCGGTAAGTCCAAAACGCTCCATCAATTTTTCTTTGGCATCGTCATAAGAAGAACGAATCGTTTCAATCACTTCATCAATGTTATCAATCGCAATTCGCAAACCTTCCAAAATGTGAGCTCTAGCTTCTGCTTTATCCAATTCAAATTTCGTTCTGCGCAAAACAACTTCTCTTCGATGTTTCAAAAATTCATCTAAACATTGTCTCAAAGTCAAAATTTTAGGTTGTCCATCAACTAATGCTAATATAATAATTCCGAAAGTTTCTTGTAAAGCTGTATGTTTATAAAGTTGATTAAGCGTCAATTGCGGTTTAGCATCTCTCTTGAGCTCGATTACAACTCTTACTTTTTCTTCACGGTCAGACTCATCACGAATTTCTGAAATGCCATCTATTTTCTTGTCTCTTGCTAATGCTGCAATATTCTCAATCAATCTCGCTTTATTGACCTGATATGGCAAAGAACTTACTACAATTTTCTGCCTATTGCCTGCCATTTCCTCAATTTCAGCCTCTGCTCTTAACGTAATTTTTCCTCTACCTGTGGTGTAAGCTTCTTTGATGCCTTCTCTTCCTAAAATCGTTGCTCCAGTTGGAAAATCTGGACCTTTGATAATTTTCATTAACTCTTCATCTGTAACATTGTCACTTTCAATAATTTTGATTAATCCATCCACAACTTCTTTTAAATTATGAGGCGGAATGTTTGTTGCCATACCAACTGCAATTCCTGATGAGCCATTAATCAGCAAAGCTGGCACTTTGGTTGGCAAAACGCTTGGTTCTTGTAGTCTGTCATCATAGTTTGGCTCAAAATTGACTGTGTTTTTTTCAATATCAGCCAGCATTTGCTCTGAAATTTTCGCCATTCTTGCTTCTGTATACCTCATGGCTGCTGGGCTGTCGCCATCAATCGAACCAAAATTTCCATGTCCGTCAATTAAGGTATAACGCATTGAAAAATCTTGTGCCAAACGAACCATGGCATCATAAACAGAAGCATCTCCATGCGGATGATACCTTCCTAGCACAGAACCAACGGTATTGGCGCATTTTCTGTATGGCTTGTCTGACGTAATGCCATCTTCATGCATAGAATATAAAATTCTTCTATGGACTGGTTTCAAACCATCACGAACATCTGGCAAAGCACGTGCAACAATAACACTCATAGCATAGTCAATATAAGCATCTTTCATCTCTTTTTCGATATTTTTCTCAATGATTGTTTCGTCTTGTCTATCCATATTTCTCCTCTTTTCTACAATATTATAGTGATATTATATCTAAATATTTTAGAAAATGCAAGGTTATTTGAAAAATTTATCTTAACTTAAAAAATTCACACAATTTTCACAATTCTATACATAAACGACGCCATGTTGTGTATGCAAATTATATTTCTTTTTGCAAATTTTCTATTTCCTCTTCCGTTAACTCTGTCATTTCAATAATAGTAAGCGACGAAAAAAGAAAAAATAATCGGCAGTAAAAACTCTAACTTTCGCTCGCAATATATTGAGTTTTTTACTGCCACTTCTTTTTTAATTATTGCTCTAAAACATGAAATTTGCTTTGGTTTTCGCCGTTTTCCTAAAATATCCTTTCTGCGATAAACGGATAAAACCAGTGCTAAGCACATCATATTCAAAATTAAATCCTGTCTTCCATATGAAATAAATGGGATATTTACATTAGTTTTAAGTCCCAAATTCAAGTTCATGAGCAAGTTAAAGATGCTTTGTAAAATAAATAATCCAGAAATTCCCATAATCGTCAATTTTCCTGCCATATCTTTGATTTTTGTGACATTTACCATTAATTTTATGCTAAAAAATACAATTGCAATTACCATTACAACACTCACAACCCAGCCATAATGCGCTAAAATTGAAATAAAAGCAAAATTAGTCCCTTCATCAAACAAACTGATTGCATTGCTCATATCGCCTGCTTCCCCAAACAAATTAGCAGAGTCCAAAATCATTTTTTGGTTAACACCAATCCAGCCTCTTCCTTTGGGATCTTGTTCTGGAGCAAATGAACCAATCAATCGGTCGGATGCCATTGGCATCATTGTCACTAAAAATAAAATACCTAAAGCAACTGGAATTCCCCATAAAATCGCAAGATTACGTTTTCTGCTTTTCTTTATTTTCCACAATTTTACACTTGCAAGAACTAGATAGATAGCTCCCAAAATAAGCATTAAAACGGTTGCTGGTGCCATTTGTAAAATAAGCAAAGAAATTCCACCTAAAATAATGATTTTCAAAATATCTAAATTCATTTTGAATTTTTTTTGCAAAAACGAAATTTCTAGATTTTTGTTGCTATTTATTTTTTGCAAAAATCCAATAAATGCCAAAATATACAGTGGTACTGCAATTGATGGCATAAAAAAAGTATTTCCTAAAATGTAAAGATATATTTTGCTTCCATTGACTTGATAGCCAAACAACATCGCAAATAGAATTAAAAATGTGGCTACCCCATACAAAGTTTTGGGCATTTTCAAGATTTTTCGATAATCAAAAAAGTAAACACAGATGCTCAATACTGCGCCCACAGCTAATGTAAAAGTATATTGCGACATCGAAGAATAATAGGGAAGCACTCCTTTTTCATTTGCATAATTGATGCAATTATGCGTTCTTGTGAAAGTTACTAAACTTCCAAAAATGATTAAAATTAACGTAAGTAGCAATAATTTCCAATCCAATTTGGGAGAATGAATTTTGTTCAATTTTTTGCCAATTTCCTCTGCATTTCCCATTTGGCTAATTGCTTTTTGTTCTGCGTTTTCTTCTGTCAAACCTTCTGAAATCAGCTGTTCTTTGCTTTCTTTTAAATGATTTTCAAGTTCTTGCGCAATCTCTGCTCGAATTGGCTGATATTTAATTTGTTCACAAATATGCTCTAAAAATTCCTTAATCTGCACAACACGCACCTCCTATCACTTGGTTAATTCCTTTACTGAAAATTTCCCATTCCTCTTTTTTAGCTTTTAACTGCTTTCTTCCTTCTTTTGTAATGGTGTAATATTTCCTCTTTTTGGCAGTCGATTCATCCCAATAAGAAGCAATCCAACCATTTTCTTCCAAGGAATGCAAAATGGGATACAGCGTCCCTTCTTTGAGTTCAAACACATTTTCTGACCTCTCTTTCAAGCACTTAATCATTTCATAGCCATACCTATTCTCCGTCTCCAAAAGCCTCAAAACCAGCAAAGTTGTACTTCCTTTCATCAATTCTTTGTTAATTTTCATATTTTTCTCCCTTCTTATGCATAGTATTACTATGTATTTTTATGCATTGTATATCTAGGTATTGAAAATGTCAAGTATTTTTTGCAAAAAAATTGAGATTGCTGATTACAATCTCAATTTTCTTCTTATTTATAAATATGACATTCTAAATTTTTTCTACCAAACAACAGACATTCTCCAAGCGAATCCATCCAGATGTCTAGCCTATTATTATTAATCGCCCCACCCGTATCTTGCACCACGAACCAACCGCCATTTGGCTTATTCGCAAAGTATGGTATATACATAACAGTTCCCGCCGGATAAGCGCTCCCTGCCGCAACCGTGTACCATGATGACGCTGTTGCACCACTTGACGTTCGTGTGTTTCCGCCACAAGATGCCGCACAATAAGCTGTTGTGTTTAAAGTAACCACTGTTGGTGTTTTTCCTTCTGTACTTGCAGCAGCGCTAGCACCTCTGGTACTTGACCTCGAGGTCACTTTTGTAGCAATTTGAATAATTTTGTCTACTGGTTCTTTTATTACTGTTTCAGAAATAATCACTCTTTCAAGCTCTACGTCGTCCTGCAGTTTCACTTTGCATTTGACTTCTTTTAAGCCATTTTCACCTTCTTGCAAAACACGATTGGTCGTCTCTCCTTTTGAATTAGAAACGTCTTTGGTAACCGTTTCAAACGGAATTTCAATTTGCTCAGTTATAATTTTTTCTGTAACAGTTACATAATGTCCTAAAATTTCCTCTGTTGTAACATCTGCAATTTCTTCTGCTATTACTTTTTTCTCAGCAGTCTTTTTGCTGATGGTAATTGTTTTTGTAAAATCAATATCAGCTTCCAAATCGGGATATACTTCCTCGTCTGATTCTAATATAATATGATTTTCTGCCAAAATATCTAGCACGCATTTTTGTGATGTCATAACCGTTGTTTCACAATCATCCGCAAAAACAATTTTAATTGTTTCCACTTCCGATTTGGCGGCCAACACCCCAATCGTAAGCATGCCCAGTAATATAATACTCACGAAAGCAATTTTACGAATTATCTTAATGGATAATTTGTCATATGTTTTCATAAATTTGTCCCTCCTTCAAGTGACAGGTTTATTATATTATTAAATCATTATTTTGTCAATCCATTTTTCCTATCATCTCAAATTTTATTTTAGTTAAGTTCCAAGCTGTGTTTCTATATCATATGAAAAATATTTTTGATTATGACAAATTTAATTTCTTTTCTATTTCTTGCTCTAACTCCACTTCTTCTAACGTCGTTTTAGACGAAATTCTGAGCAAAGGAATATTCATATATTCTAGAATTTCTTCTTTCATTTTGTCTCTTTGTTTTTGCTTTTCTTCTTCGTGATGTTTTCCATCCACTTCTATCGCTAAAACAGGCTTATTAATGCTGTCTGTGTAAAGTGCAAAATCCAAATGAGAATCATGCAAAATAAATTGTTTGATTTTTTCGTTTTGGTTTAAATATTTTTCATCTGTTACAAACATGGCTAATAATAATTTTACTTTTAATTTATACTGACCATTTTTCCTTTGCAAATACTTAAGCAATAAATGATAAATTTTTTCTTCATATGGATTTTCAATATTCGGTATTATTGTTTGATAACTCGGAATTTTTTCGTATAAATAATCAAAAATGCAAACCGTTTTATCTGGAATTTTTTCGCCATAAATTTCCAAATATTCAATTAAATTTTTCATGTCTTCATTATATTTTTTGAAAAATTTTGTGTCTGTTACCAGCACAAATTTTTCCTTTGCTCTTGATACAGCTACATTGATTAATTCTTGCTTAAAAAGATTATTCGGTCCTAGCAAATGATTTTTGCAAGCCTCTGTATCATTTAACACAGAAGAAAAATATACTTCGTCTTCTCCTCTTCCTTGAAAAGTATGTATTGTTCCACATTGATTTTCCTCATAATTTTCTTTCAATATTTGGGCTTGTTTTTTAAACGGAGTTATGATAAATTTTCCTTCTATATTTTGTTCGATTTGCGCATCAATTGTTTTGATTTCCCTTTGATTACAAAATCCATTGCTATCACTTTCTACATATTTTCCTTTATCATTATCAATCAATATCATTGATTCTTTTGTTCTATCTTTATAAATTTTTAATTGATTATTATAAAAAAATTTATTGCAATAATTAATAATATTATAATCACAACGATAATGCTCCAACAACATTTGGCTGACTGGATTAATCACTTTTGAAACGGTCGACAAAAAGTTTTCTTTTGTATAATCATATATTTCTTCTACTGAATTTTTTAAGTCCTGTTTCTTAAGATTCGTAATGGCACTTAACTGTTTTTGGTCCCCAACAATAACAATATTTTCTGCCAAATATAGTAGCGGTAAACCAGACAAAATATCGCATTGTGATGCTTCATCAATAATCACATAATCAATCTTTTTATCTTCTTCAAAATAACTTCCATAGTTAGAAATAAAAGAATCTACTGTTGTCAAAATAATCGGATACAACTGCAATAAATCATTTTTTGTTCTTTTCAAAATTGGCGTACGATTTTGCTCTGTGGGTTCTTCTGTTTTTCCAATTTCTATTTCTTTTAATATTTTTTCAATTAATTTCTCATCTACATTTTTCTTCAAAATTTGTTTTAAAATTTCTTTTGAAATTGGAATATATTTTTCCCTATATAAATTTTTTATGTAAGATTTTAATCCATCAAAATTCTCATTTTCAAATTTCTTTTTTCTTTCTTCTATCAATCTTTCTAAATAATATTTTTCCAATATTAAATGCAAACTTACACCTTCATTTTCAAGTGATTTCATCGTCTTTCCAAAACTCAAAAAAAGTATCATTTTTTTCCAAAAACTAATTTTCTCTTTTGCATCTAATAATACTAAAAATTCAGCTAATTTTTTAATCTTTTTTTGCAATTGTGTCGCATTAATTCTACGATATTTGTTATTCAATTTTACCTCATATTCTAACAATTGATATCCTCGATTTCTTTTCAAAATATGTCTCAATTGATTTTCCAATTCTTGTAGCTCATTTCTGATATCAATTAACTGATTTAAAACTTCTTCTTTTTGATTAATTTCCTCAATTATTTGCAACAAATTTAAAATTTCTTGTTCTCTTTCTTTTACATTAATTTGTGCTAATTGCTCTTGAAATTTTTTTACATTTTCTTCTAAATTCGGTTCCACTTCCTTTTGCATAATATCCGAATTTCCGCATTCTAATATACGCTTTCGGAATATCCATTTTCCTTAATTCTTCTACAATATTTTCAATAGCAGAATTATTTTTAGAAACCACTAACACTCTCTTATTTTGATAAATTAAATTGGCTAAAATATTCAAAATCGTTGTTGTTTTTCCTGTGCCTGGCGGTCCTTCAATAATGGAAATTCTCTCATCCATCGCTTGATGAATTGCTTGTTTTTGTGATAAATTTGCCTGCTCAATCAACAACATTTCTTTTTTTCTATGCACTCCATTTCTATTCATATCCACTTGTTTTTTAGTAAAATATTGAAACAATAAATTGTCTTCATCCTTTAGCAATTTTTCAAAAATCTGTGGATATTTTTTCTGCTTATTTGTTAAATTATAATATCCTGATGAATTGTTTGGCTCTCTTGCAAGAAGCACTTCTATCATTTCCAAATAATAATTTTCAAAATTTTCAATGATTTCTTTCAAATTACTTGTATTATATTTTTTATTTAACTGCTCATACAAAAATAATTTCTCTTCCTGTTTATCCACCAAATTCACACTAACAATATTCTCAAATTTTATTTCTCCCTCTAGTGCACTATTTAGGAATTGGTATTTTGCTTTTCCATCTTCAATTCCAATAATTTTCACTTTCATCTTTTTTTGATTCATTGTTACAATTGTTAAAACTTTTTTCTTTTTTAAAGCATACAACAAATAATCACATATTCTTTTTATTTTCATCAAAAAATTCCTATCCCATCAATTATTTCTCATATGTTATATCACAAATAATAAAAAAAAGAAAGACCCTAAAAAGACCTTTCCATTTTTTAATTATACAAATAATTTTGCGGATTAACTGGCCAACCATTGATGCGTATCTCCAAATGCAAATGTGGACCTGTTGAATTTCCTGTTGAGCCAACATTCGAAATAACGGTATTTTCGTCCACTTGTTGCCCAGCACTTACATTTAATCTAACATTATGCGCATACCAAGATTCAATTTCTTGACCAGAAGCATTTTTTCCGTGATTAACAATCACTAAATTTCCATAAGAACCCTTTCGTCCTGAAAAAGTAACTTTTCCCGCAGCAATTGGAATCACTGGTGTTCCAGTAGAAGCCGCAATATCTAAACCAGTGTGTGAAGAAACACGAATTCTACTATTGGCTCCAAATCTAGATGTAATTCTTCCTGAAATCGGTTGCTGAATTGCTGCTAAACCTAAACTCGAATTTTTGTAAACCACTGTATTTTTACCAGTAGTTGTAGTAGCAGGAACTTTTGCATTAACTGGTGGGTCTCTGTATAAAGACGCAATTGCTGTTTGCGTGTCTGTAAAATCTGACAAAACCGTATCATATTTTACTTTGTAAGAAACGATATCTTTATTATCACTGTTTTTTTGCTTTAGTTCATGAATAATACTGTCAGCTTCTGTATAATTAGAAACATAGCATTTCTCTACTCCATTTTCCGTGACCGCATAATATTTGTAATACGGCGTTCCTGTGCTAATCACATTCGCTAAAATTTCTTCATCATTAGCAGTCAGTCCCTTTTTTAGTAAACACATTTTGTAATCTGGCAATTCTTCTATTTCCACAAAAGCAACCGTCTGATTATCACCACTTTTTACATATTCACTTATTTTCCCTTGTAACTCACTTTTATCTGATGTATATCCCAAAAATTTTCCATTTAATGTTACACTGTACATAGGCTTGTACACAACAAAAATCAAAAATGAAATAATGGCAGCACCTATAACCAGTAACAAAGCAAATTTAAAACCTGTTCGCAAGTGAACTACTGTGTTTTTTACTATACTTTTTATTTGAAACACTCCTTTTAAGGCTTTTCTATTATTTGTATTGTATAAAAAATCATTATTTTTCGCAATATCAAAAATCAACTTTCAAAATAGTTTATTTCGATTTTTCTGCTAAAATCTCTTGTTAATTTTCATATCCTTACTTTTTTAAATTTGTTTTCTTCTGTTAATCACATAGGCACTTCCCATAATGGATTTCGCTCTGTGTTTTACTTGCGCGCCCACTTCCCCAATTTCTAACGGTGACTTAAAAATGTTTGAATCAACTTCAACCACTGCAATTGAAATCGTCGTCATCGGAAATTGTTCCAAAACACCTCTTCGATTTTCCACTTCCAAATAACCTTGATCCAAGTCTTTATCTGTGTAAAAACGCTCCACTTGATTATCGAATTCAATAATAATTTCTTGACAAATTTTATCGTAATCCGTTTTACTAACAATCGCAACAAAATCGTCTCCACCAATATGCCCAATAAAATTATCACTGTTTTCCACATTATGAATATATTTAGCAATCACTTTTGCCGTAAATTTAATAATTTCGTCTCCATTAGAGAAACCATATACATCATTATAGGCTTTGAAATTGTCAATGTCGATATACAAAATCGCAAAAATTTCTCGGTTCAGCAACCTTTTTTTCATTTCTGCCTGAATTTGCACATTGCCTGGAAGCCCTGTTAGCGGACTTACTTTACGGTTCATATATAACAAATCAACAATATTTTTTACCGTATAAAATAAATATTGTTCATCAATTGGTTTTTTGATGAAATATTGCACCGCTGTTTCTAAAATTTCAATTCTGTGCTCTTTCGCAATATTAGAACTTACCACCATGACTGGCGTGATGCTATTATCGTCATTATCTCGAATGGTATGACAAATATCAATCACATCCACATTGGTGTTATCTTCATCAATTATAATGAGTGATGGAATATTTCGCAAAGCAAGTTCCAATTCTTCAGCTTTTACATTAATAAATCGAAACTGATCCATTCCTACAAATAAATGGCGCAACGTTTCCACCAACTCATTTTTATCGTCTATCACATAAATATCTTGTATCATTTGTTCACTCCTACTCAAGCCTTGTTATTCTTGCTCTGCAGCTTCATTTGTATTATTATCTGTTTCAGTATCCGTCTCAGAACCATTTGAAGTTGTTCCATAATTATATTCACAATCAAATTTATTTTCTGTTCTATCAATGCTTGTCGCCGTTACAATAATGTGATTATAACCAACTTCCAAATTCATTGGAAATTCCACATGTTTTGGATTTTCTTCTGGAAGCTCAATATTATAATCCTTATCATTAAAATTGAAACCTACTTTTTCAATTCCACCTTCGTGGTCAATCGTAACTTTTACGCTTTTTCCGTCTTCTGATAACGTAACAGAAATCGTTGGCTTTACAACGCCTGTAAAACTTTTTTGCTCATTGGAAACATTGTTGCTGCTGTCCACTGCTACAATGGTCAAATCATTTTTGCCAAGCGGAATTTCAACATCCACACTAATTTCTTTGCTGCCTTCTTCTGCATAAACTTTTTCTTCCTCTTCTTCGTTCCAACGATACGTAATGAAATCCATTCCAGTTTCATCAGTTGCTGTAATTTTCCATTTATTTCCTTCCGCTGCTGACAACTCAATTTTAGGACTCATAATATCTGTTCCTTGTTCTGCTGAAATTTCTTCTTCATACGTTGTTTCATTTCCAGCCTCGTCCACTACTTTAATATGAAGTGTATTATTACCAGCTGGAACATCAATCGTTTGTTCCATCAATTTGCTCTCGCCTTTTATTTTCTTTTCCGCACTTGTGTTCCAACTATAAATCAAACGTTCAATATTTTTGTCGTGAGTTACCGTGATAGTCGCTGTTTCTCCTTCCACTGCAACTTCTATTTTCGCCTTCGTGGCTTCCTGCACCAAATTATCGACTTCTTTTTGATTGGAAACTCTTCCATATACCACAATTGAAATCAGTGCAATGGCAAATAAAATCAACATAATGGCAAAGACTCTAACTACTTTATCAGAGCCTCCGCCTTTTTTACTAGATTTGCTATTTGGATTATAATCTAAAATTTGGTTCATTTTTCCACCTCGTTTTTCATTTACAAATAATTATAACATATCCATTTTTGAATGTAAATAAAAAGCGGAAATTTTTTCTTTATTTTTCCCCATAATCATAAAGCTTAATTTCTGGGCCTTCTTCGCCCTCTTCGATTACGGTTTGTATCTGATATTCGTCCAAAGTCTCCTTGTTGATTTCATAGCGAAATTCTTCTTCTCCTTTTGGTTGCAAGGTATAAACCACCATTTCATTTCCCTCATGATCGGTTTCTTTGGTTATTTGATAATTATCGTTATCTAATTTAACGACAATCATTTCCTCATATTTTTGCTTGATATCCTCCACCAACTTGCCATCAGTTGCTGCATTAACCGTCAAAAAACCTCCTGACAATACAATCAGCGTTGCCGTCAACACCGAAACAACTTGCTTTCTTTGATTAATTTTCATATTTTCCTCTCTTTCTAAATTAGATACAACTATCTTGTTTCTCACATTTTTCAATATTTTGTTATTCCATTCATGATTTTCCATAGTCATACCCTCTTTCTTTCAATTTCTTTTTCGCCACTTTTCGCAGGCGATGCAAGGTTACTTTTACCTTTACTTCTGAAATTTCCAAGTCTTTTGAAATTTCTTTTACCTTTTTGGCTTGGTAATAAAACATCACAAATATTTGTCGTTCCTGCGGTTTCATGTTATCCATCACTTGTTGTACAATTTTGCTTTTTTCATTTTCCACAATCAAATCTTCCACATTGACATAATCGCTTACTTTGTCTTCAAAACCCTCAAGATTTTCGTAATTCTCCATATTAACACGATATTTTTTGCGTACTAAATTTTTCGTAATCCCCACTAAATATGGCTTTACTGGTACCGTTTTATCCAAGTGCTCATAATTTTTCCATAAAATCATAAACACATCTGCCATCACTTCTTCTATGTCCTCTGGATTAGCCAGACAATTTCTCAAAACGGTATGAACATAAACATGATAAATCTTGATAATTTCTTCTATATTTAATTGATGATTTTCCTCAAAATCTGCAATTGTTTTATCCTTCAATTTAAGCATAATCTCCTTTTTGCGAAAGTACTTTCATTGATATAATCCCATTTTTTCCAAAAAGGTTACAAATTTTCTTAAATATTACAAAAAATCTCCAAATTAAAATGGAGATTTTTCATCAACACTTCTGGTGTACCTAGCTGGAATCGAACCAGCGACCTTCCGCTTAGGAGGCGGACGCTCTATCCTACTGAGCTATAGATACATATTTGCCAAGTAAAAACTTGGCATTTTTTTATCCGTTTAACTTTTTCACAAGTTCGTCTACATCAATTCCATGCACTGCGCACGCTTCCTCCAAAGTCTCCCCTTGCGAAGCTGGGCAACCCAAACAATGCATTCCTGCTTCTAATAAAATATCGGCTTTGTCTGGAAATTGTTCTAATAAATCTCCTATTTTTGTTGATTTTTCTATCATAAAAAACACCTCCTATTTTCTATTTTTTTAATTATAATAAAATTTTATCACAAATTTTCAAAAAAGTATAGACAAATTTAAAAAAATGTTGTATTATATTTGTAGTTTGAAAAAGAAATGTTTGATCTAACTGATTTTTTCTATCGGTTTTTAAATTTTTTCTATTGCAAATTCATGCAAATTTTTCAACTAACCAAATTTTTAATAGGAGGTGAATATTATTTCAATTTTTTAATTTTATTCTAAGAAAGGAGTTTTTTATGAAATCAAAAAAACTTTTATTATCAATTTATACGATTTTTATGGCAATCGTATTTATCTGTATCTTTAGCAATATTGCTTTTGCCGCAGATCCTAAGCTGGTTTCAACCATTACTGGGGCATTTACAAAACTCAAAGGCTATATTGTAAAAATCGCAACATCTTTTGCTGCTGTTGCAGTTGCCACTGGCTTACTCATGAGAAAATTTAGTCTAGGAGACGAGAAAAAAATTTATCGAGCAAACAATTTAATCAAAGGAAGCATCACATCTTATATTTTAATCATTTGTATTGACCTTGTTCTTTCCTTGATTGATACGGTTTTAACAAATGTTTAAGGAGTTTATTTGGAAACTGAAACAGTCAATTTGACAACTTTGATTTGTGACTCGCTCAATCATATTTTTTTCAAAATTTTCTCATCCATTGACAACACAATTTATTCTAACTTAGACAATATTTTATTTATCCAGTCTAACAGCATTCATGATACCAAATTTGAGCAACTTTTCGGAACAGACCTTGGAAACGGACTTCTATTATTAGCAAATAGTTTTATTTTAGGAATTTTAATTTTCTACCTATTGCATTTTACCATGTCTCATTTAATTTACTCAAAAATCGACTCTCCTTATCAATTTATTTTTAAAAGCATTATTTTCATTGCTTGCATGAATTCATCTCTATGGATTTGTGAACAGATAATTGATTTGGTGGCTTATATTTCTGATTTTATTCGAGAACTTGGTTTTTCTGTAACAGGCTTCGACATTAACTTTTCTAATCTTATCAATCACATGAACTCGACTTTGTATCCAAATGCCGAAATGTTTACTATTTTTTCCTTTGATGGATTATTAAAACTCTGTTCTAGCATCGGAATTCTCTATATTTTAGTGACTTATTCCATACGTTATATTTTGCTCAAAATTTTAGTTTTCGTATCACCTTTTGCTTTTGCATCACTCATTTTCAACCGCTTTGACGGATTTTTTAAAGGTTGGTTCAAGCAATTTTTATTGTTATTATGCATGCAAATTTTTGTCGCACTTCTTTTGATTTTAGGATTTTGTTTGAATTTTAGCGCTGGCGATGCTTTATCAAAACTGATTTATTTTGCCATTATTGCTATAATTGCAAAATCTAACTTTCATCTGAAAAATTTATTTGCACATATTCATGAATTTAGTCATAACCAACTAAAAAATATCATCTAAAAAGGAGGTTTTTATGAATTTTATCATTCCAAAAAACTACAAATTTAAAGCAAAATTATTTGGCATGATTGACTATTCAACAGCTCTATTAAACGGAGTTTGGGCTGGTATCTTATATGTTTTCGTTAACTTTTTATTCTCTGCATTATCTACCAAAATCTATTGTTTCGCAGGACTTTTTTTGCCATTTTTCTTATTTAGTATGATTGGGGCAAACAACGAAAACATGATTTCTGTCATTGTCTATGTTATTAAATTCTATCGAAAACAAAAAATTTTTTTGTATCAAAAAAAATAATTTTTTCTAATCAAAAGCTATTAGCCAAATGCTAATGGCTTTTTTTCTTACAGTCGCATGGCTTATATTGGCAAATATATTTTCTGTATTGTTTTTTTTTTGTCTTAATGTTATAATAGATTTATCGTTGTACGAAAGAAAATATAGAATTAAATTTACTTGTGTTTGTGATAGAAAATGGGGGATTTTTCTATCCTTTAAAATTTTAATTGGGGGCTTTGTTATGAAACTAAATTCAAGTAGTAAATCATTTTTATTTTCGAGTACAGAAATTCCAGATATCTTTTTTACAGATTATTTACCGATGGCAAAAAGTGAATTTGTTAAGGTTTATTTTTATGTCCTTTTTTTGGCAAATCACAATAGTGAAATCAAAATTAATGATTTATCAAAAACGCTTGATTTAGATTTTCCAACTGTCCAAGAGGCCATTAAGTATTGGGAAAATCAAGGGGTTTTGGTCAAAAATCCAAATGGTTATTCTTTGGCAAATCTGCAAGAAATCGAACTCAATAAATTGTACAGTCCCAAAGTCAGCCTTTCGCCTGAAACCATTGAAAAAAATGCCGAAAGTAAACATCGCGCCAAAGTCATTGATATCATCAATGCGCAATTTTTTTCTGGAACCATGTCGCCAAGTTGGTATGCAGACATTGATTTGTGGTTTCAAAAATATGGTTTTGATGATCAAGTCATGCTGGGCTTGTTTCATTATGCTTTTGATAAAAAAGCGCTCACGCACCCTTATGTAAGATCTGTCGCAGACGGTTGGGGCAAGGAAAACATCAAAACTTTCTCAGATTTAGAAGCCCACTTTAATCGCAGAGAAAAAATCAAAAATTTAAACAAAGAAATTGCCCAAAAGTTAAATTTATCGCGAAATCTTACACAATATGATGAAGAATACGTCCAAAAATGGTACGAAAATTATAAATATGACATGAAAATTATTGAAATTGCGCTCAAAAAAGCATCCAATAAAAGCAATATCAATTTTAAATATATTGACACGCTTCTGTCGGATTGGCACGAAAAGGAGCTTAACACTGTCGAGGACGTCAACCAATATCTAACAGCAACCAAAACAAAAGAGAAAAAAGTAAAACAAGTGAAAAAATTGGAATTGGAATACACGCAAAGCACTTTTGACAACTGGGAGGCTTTGTATGATAACTAATGGAAAGGACAAATTATGGATTATTTAATGAAGCAACTTTTAAAAGATTATGAAATCAAGAGAAATCAGGCGATTTTGGACGCAGAAACCAGAAAACGCGATTTATTTTCCGTTAATCCCAAATTATCCGAAATTGACAGCGAAATTGCCAAACTTTCCATTGAAACCACACAAGCAGTTTTGCATTCTAAGGACACCGCAGAACACAAAAAATTGCTTGAAGATTTGAAAAAAAAATCCAATGCTTTGCTCAAAGAAAAAAATAAATTTATCAAAGAATTGGTCAAAGATAGCCAATACTTGAAACCAAAATTTGAATGCAAAACCTGCAAAGACACTGGCTACGCACAAAAAGACGGAAACCTCGAAATTTGTTCTTGTTTAAAACAGAAAATTTTTGATGCCTATTACAACAAATCCAATGTTCGGAAACTTGAAAAAAGAGAATTTTTCAAAATTTAATTCCAATCTTTTTTCCAATGAAAAAAATGTGGAAGCCTACAAATCTAAACTTTCGCCAAAAGAAAACATGGAAACCATCAAAGAAAAGTGCGAAAATTTTATCAAAAATTTTGATGTGCCAGAAGAAAAAAATCTTCTATTTACTGGAAACACTGGACTCGGCAAAACGTTTTTGAGTAACTGCATTGCCAATGAATTTTTGCTGCAAGGCAAAACCGTTTTGTACCAAACTGCGCCTGTGATGTTTGATGAATTAATTGATGCCAAATTCCACAAGGAAAATTCAAATTTCGATTTGCCGACCAATATTTTAACCGCCGATTTACTGATTATTGACGACCTCGGAACCGAACGCGCCAATGATTTATATTTGACCGAGCTTTTTACCATTATCAACACCCGCCTACTGAACCAAAACAACAAAATCACAAAAACCATTATTTCAACCAATTTGCGACCAGACGAAATCGAAAAAATTTACACTTCCCGCATCGCCTCTCGCATTGCTGGGCATTACCGAATTTTGCGATTTTTTGGAGATGATTTGAGGTTTCGTAAAAAAGCGTAAATATGAAAACAGGAGCAAATTAATTTGCTCCTATTTTTATGTAATTTTTGATTAATCTCTTTCTTCTGCTTTTTCTGCCTCTTCTTTAATGCTTTCTGCATCTACTTTTTCGCCTTTTTTTACAGTTTCATAAATTGCCTTATTAACATTTGCTTGATATTTATTGTCACTTGCCTCTTTCACTTTCAAACTGTCTTCAAATGCTTTTTTTCTAGCAGTATACTTATCATTAATATCTTGGTATATATCTTCTTGCGCTGCTTTTTCACTTCTTTTTGCCTCATATTCATTTAATTTATCAATAAATGCATCATTTTTAGTTTCATATTCACTTACCTTATTGCTACGTTCTTCCTGTTTTGCTTCATATTCTGCTTGTTTACTTTCATATTCTGTTGCAGCTACTTCATATGCTTTTTCTTTTGCAAAACGGTCTTCATCAGACAATGCCCCTGCAACTGGTGCACTTTGAGCAGCTTCATGAAGATCTCTAAGATCTCCAATTCTCTTTTTGATTTCATCTGTCAAAGCCTTCTTAATAGTCTTATCTCTCTTACTATCTGTACTGTTTAACTTAGGAATTTTACTACGTATTTTTGCCCAAAGTTTAGAAAGTCTAGGATGTTTTACTTCTGTAATCTCATTATGACCAAAATCTATTCGTAATTTTTCTGCTACATTTGCAAAACCACTTTCTTTTTTCAATTGATTGTATATTTCATCAACTAGACTATCGCTATCTTGTCTTGCTCCCGGTGTTCTTGTTGTAACACCTGCTGTTACGAAATTACAATAAGTTGGAGTACCTCCAATAAATCCTCCTTCCTGTAGCTGAAATTCGCTTGAAAAACCTAAATCTCCTAAATTCAATTTAGTTGGATCAACAGTTGGTCCTGCTTGAGCTGCTTGTCTTTGTTTCTCATCATCTTCAGCCAATTCCATTGCTAAATCAACCATTCGATTTTTTAATGTGTTTTTCTCACTCTCTAAAGTATTTACTTCTGCTTCTAATCGATTTCCTTCTGCTTCTAAATTATTTTTATCTACTTCTAAGTCATTAACTTCTGTCTCTAAATCAGTTACTTCGTCAGACAACTCATCTAATTTTTCCTTAGCCACATCAACCATAGTTTTATCTTTATTGTCTCCATACCCTTCAAAATAACGTTCCACTTCTTCTTTAGCAGTTTCATAACCTTCTACTTGAACTTTCTCTGGCTTTAACACTTCCGCTCTTTTAACTCTTGCATTACTATTTTTTTCACTTTCATTCACATAAGATGTTTCCAAAACCTCGTTAAGTTCTTTTTCTAGTTGTTTAAACATCTTGCTTAAGTATGTAGTTTTCTCACTCATACTTTTATCGCTGTTTATCATATCTTTAATTTCTTTAGTCTCATCTGGAAATATTTCAAAATATCTACATTGTTCCATGTGTTTAAAAAATTCCTGATTAACACTATTTTTTGCTTCTTTTGGATTTGCAATTTCTAATGCATTGGTTTTTAAATTAAGCATATTAGTTTCTAATCCCTGAATTTTTGCTTTTATATCATCTGATGTTATAGTTTTTGTTTTGTCATCTAAGTCAACTGCTAAAATATCTTTAATAGCTTGTTTTGTCACATCTATAACGCCCTTATTATAAGAAAGATCAAAATTAATTTTTCCTAAGTTAAGTTTCAATTCATTAAAATCTTTTTTTAGTCTTTCTGGAATTGGATCACTGCTTTTAATTGCTGAAATTCTTCTTAACAAATTACTTGTTTTTTCACTAAAGTCATAATCTTTTATTTCATCGATACTATTTATATCTTTTTGCCATCTACCATACAGTTCATTTGCCTCAGCATACTCTCCAATAACTTTTGCAAATTTATTTCTAATTTCCTTTTTGCTATCCTTTCCTCTTATTTCTTCTAATTTTTTTGTTTTTACCATCATTTTTGCGGATTTTTTGATTACATCTTCATTTTTTTGATATCTTGTCGCAAAATCTTCTCTTTTATACTTACCATCTTTTTTTGCTGCTTCTTTCATTTCACCTAATACAGTATTAGTGTCATTTTTATCAAAACTATCCTCAGAACTTTTCAAAACTTCATCAACATCAGAATTTCTTCCTTTATATTTGTTTAACATTCTCTTAGTTTTTTTATTTGTCTTTTCAATCCATGCCTGAATTTTATTCTTATCTGCTTGTTCAGTAGCATTTACCATGTTACCAATTTCAAACATGATTTCTTTATCAATGTCTTCTAAAATTTTCTCAATTGCAATTTTGTCTGCCTTCTTTGCAATACATTGATTTGAAATCTCGTTTTCTAACTGATTAATAAGCATTTTTAAAAGTTTTTTACTTGCACCTAAATTTGCCATATTTTTCTCCTTTCAATTCACTCAAGACATTTTTACATCCTAAGCAACCAATACTTTCATTGGTTTTTTAAATTTTTATAAACTTTCTAAAATATCTAACCTAGCTTTTATTTTCGCAACCAAAACAGCATATTCTTTTACTTCTTCTTTTGACATTTGCTTCACGTCCTCGTCTGTTAATTGGCTCTCAATTTCAACTAATTGTCTTTTGTATTTCTCAATTTCTATTTTATCCATAAAAGTTTTCCTCCTATTCATACTTTACACCATTTTATTATATTATACCACATAAAAAAACAAAAATCAATACTTTATGTAAATATTTTACATTTTTTCGATAAATTCTCACATAAATTCCTTTATTTCTGCTTTTTTTCTTGCTATGCAAGCCCATCTGTGATAGAATAATGCCAGCTCGCAAGGGTTACCCTATCCTTAGAAGGAAAGGAGGGCATTTTATGACAGGCTACAACTTAGTGTTTTTGCTTCTGCAAGAGATTGAAAAATTGAAAGCAGAATTGCAAGAATACAAAAACAAAGAAAAAACTGATTGATTCAGTTTCAGGGGGTGACTGCTATTTAAGCCCCTTGTTTTTTATAAAAAAAAGAATATGTGTCTGCTATTACACATATTCGACATTGTATGACTAGCTACATACTTATTTTATAGTTATAGTATACTATATTTTTTATTGTTTGTCAATACTTTTAAAATATTCATTATTGCTAGCACATTTTCCAACATAATTTTGAAATTTTTGTAGAGACTATTATTTATTATATTGAAGGAGGTTTTTATGGAGAGAAAATTGAAAGTATTTCAATATGGAACTGGAAAAATGTCAGTATATACCATGCGTTATGTTTATGAAAAAGGCGCTGAAATCGTTGGGGCTGTTGATGTAAATCCTGCTGTAATCGGCAAAGATATTGGAGAAATCATGGGCACCGAAAAAAAAGGCATTATTGTAAGCGATGCCAAAAACGCAAAAACTATTTTACAAGAATCGAAACCAGACATTGCTATTGTGACAACCATGAGTTTACTAAATGATGTCGAAGAACCACTTATGTTATGTGCAGAACTTGGCATTAACGCTATTACAACTTGCGAAGAAGCGTTTTTCCCAATGAATTCCAATCCGAATTTAACGAAAAAGTTGGATGAATTGGCTAAGAAAAACGGCTGCACCATTACTGGAAGCGGCTACCAAGACATTTATTGGGGGCAGCTCATTACTTCGATTACAGGTTCCACGCAAAAAATAACGAAAATTAAAGGAAGTTCTAGTTATAACGTAGAAGATTACGGCATCGCTCTGGCAAAAGCACACGGCGCCGGTTTGAACATGGCGGATTTTGACAAACAAATTGCCTCCGCTGACAAAATCAGCAATGAAGAAAGGCAAAAAGTAATTGAGTCAGGCGAATATTTGCCTTCTTATATGTGGAATGTCAATGGCTGGCTAGCTGAAAAACTGGGATTGACGATTACTTCTCAAACTCAAAAATGTGTGCCCCAAACACATTCGGAAGACATTTTTTCTAGTACCCTAGACATGACCGTCAAAGCTGGCGATGCCACTGGTATGAGCGCAGTTGTAACAAGTCAAACACAGGAAGGAATTACTATTGAGTCAGAATGTATTGGAAAAGTGTACGCTCCTAACGAGTTTGACAAAAATATTTGGACTGTGGAAGGCGAACCAACAACTACAATTGTTGTGGAAAAGCCAGCAACAGTAGAACTTACTTGTGCAACCATTGTGAACCGTTTGCCTGATGTCATCAATAGTGAAGCTGGTTATGTGCCAACTGACCGAATGGGTGACTTACAAGCAAGACTTAACCCTTTAAATGAATATGTAAAATAAAATCATACCAAAAAATAAAATATGACATAAAAATGTCATATTTTATTTTTGCCCAGTATTACTACATCAGCGGTGCTACCAATCTCAAAATTGCTTGCCAAACTGCTTTTAATAAATTTGGCATAGCTTCCTCTTTCGTAATTTCATGACTTTTTTCAATGGTATCCAGACAATCTTTTTTGATATCTTCGATGCAATCCACATCTTCCAAATAAGTTCCACATTCAAAATGCAAATACAAACTTCGATAATCTAAATTAATCGTCCCAACGGTTGCAATATGGTCATCAGAAACAAATACCTTCGCATGAATAAATCCCGGTGTATAACGGTAAACTTTAACACCTGATTGCACAAGTGTTTCCACATAAGATTCTGACAATAAATACACTAGCTTTTTATCTGGAATTCCTGGAATCACAATTCGCACATCGACGCCTCGCTTCGCCGCTAAATTCAACGCATTAATCATATCTGTGTCAATGATTAAATAGGGTGTAAAAATATAGACATAATGGTTAGCTTGATTAATGATATTCAAATAAATGTCTTCGCCTGTAATTTCTGTATCTAGCGGACTTTCTCCATAAGGGGCAACATAACCGTTTTCAAAATTCTTTATCTTGAAATCATTTTTGAATTTCGTAAAATCATCGTCTTCTTGCTTGAAAGCATTCCACAAACTTAAAAACAGAACGGTATAACTCCAAACCGCATCGCCTGCCACTTTGATTCCATTATCTTTCCAGTGTCCATAAGGACTGTTCCTATTAATGTATTCATCTGCAATATTGATTCCACCAGAAAAAGCAACTTTTCCATCAATAACTAATATTTTTCTGTGGTCACGATTATTCATAATAACCCCAGAAATCGGATGCAATTTGTTGAATACCACACATTTGATGCCTTTTTTCTCCAGCTCTTCTGGGTAGGATTTTTTCAACGTCGGAAGGCAACCTAAATCGTCATACATCACACGCACATCAACACCCTGTTTTGCTTTTTCTTCCAAAATTTCCAATATCGAATACCACATAGTTCCATGATTTACAATAAAATATTCAAAAAAGATAAATTTTTCTGCTTTTTTTAATTCCTCCAACATTGCTTCAAAAGCCTGCTCTCCTAAGGGATAATATGAAACATGATTGTTTTTGGTAATGGGATATCCTGAAAAATCGCTTAAATATCGAATTTTACTATTATTTTCAAGTTCTTTTCTAATTTCAGAGTCTTGTACCAGATATTTTTTTGCCTCTTTTTCACTTTGCACAATATTTTTTAGCACTTTGCTGTTCTTTTTGTTATCCCCAATAATCAAATACATCAAAGTTCCAATCAAAGGAAAATACAATAATATAATAATCCAAGGCAAAGTATAGGAATAATTTTTGCTATTTCTAATCAAGCCTAGTACCAGTAAAATTCCTAATGTACCATAAAATAGATTGACTACGGCAATGTGCTCTGCTAAAAATAAATAGACAAACAGGCTTAGCAGAATTTGCAAAATTAGCCCCAAAGCCACAAAAATTCCTCTTTTGATTGCCATTTTCATAAATAAAACCGTCCTTTTTTCTAATTTTCATTTATTATAGTATGTTTTGGCTATTTTGTCAATTTTTCGCCAAACATGAAAAGCCCCCAGAAATCCTCTGGGGTGTTTTGCATGCGCGGCTAAAAATTATTTTTTCAATAGTTTGTCTGCTTCTGTGCTTATCAGAAAAAAATATTCAAAAAAAATCATACACAATATTGTCAAAGTTACCGTTCCCTCAAGACTGGTACTCCTAAAAATGTAAAACCAATAGCTAACTTTCATAATATTTCTACAAATAGGAACTTTTTTCTGCGCAAATTCTAATTCCCATTGTTCTTTCTTCTTGAATTCTTTCCGAATAACCATCCGCAAGTTTTGTGGTTCTAAAGAAACAACCACTAATTGCTTCAAATTTTTCTCAAAATCAAACAAGAAAAGTAAAATACACCATTCAACAAGCCCTGCATAAAATGGTGCTTCACTTACTAATGTAACTAAAATAAGTGCGATTATAAGCATCCTAGCATATTCTAAGACACCCCAGCCAATCATGTCTGAAGCTAAGCTTGGATTCCTCCTATAAAACCGTTTTGTTAATTCTTGTATCATGTTAACCTCCTCTGCCACTGCATGCAAAACTTTTCATTAAGACATTATAGCCATCTTCTTATCATCATTATAGCACAATTTACATAAAATGTCAAGCATTCCTGATTATTACTCTATTTTCCTAGCCAAAACTCTAACCTTATTAGCTCTACTGAATTTTTTTGTAATGCGACAAAAATTCACACAATTTTCACAATTCTATCACACAAACGACACCATGTTGTGTACACAAATTATATTTCTTTTTGCAAATTTTCGATTTCTTGTTTAGTTAATTCCGTCATTTCTATAATCTCTGAAATTTCTTTATTTTTAGCTAACATTTTTTTCGCAATTTCAATCTGAGTCTGCTTTATGCCTTTCTGCACTCCTTCTTTAATTCCTGCTTTCTTACCGCGTTTTTCGCCTTTTTCTTCGCCTTCTGCCATGCCCTCTTTCCTTGCCCAGTTGATGTCACTATTGTAATCCATTTCCCATTTTTCTTTTAAATATTCTAATCTTTTTGTCTCCTCGTCACCTGTTAAATATTCCATTTCCTGTCTTGCTTTTCTCAAAACTTTATTTCTTGCCTCCGCCATCTCTATTCTCCCCCTATCTTTATCATCGATAAACGCTAACCATTGATTGATTTTTTCTCCCATATCTGGACACTTTTTTCGGAATTTCGACAACTCTATTTAATAAAATTTTATCTTATCTGTCATTTCGTACTCTCTATGTTTATCTAGCACCATTACTGTATTTGACACATATTCCTCAAATGGCAAAAATTCATAATCTAATATATTAATCAAAATTACTTTTTTGATGTTTCCATAATCAGTGCCTTCTTCTGTCATGCCACTTCCTAAATCTACTTCTTGCTCAATTTTGATTGTTTTTATTTTCACTTTTAATAGGGCCTCTAAAAAATCAATCAGAAATTCCTCATTTCCTTTTTTAGCAAAAAATATTTTGAATATT
>CAOKFZ010000004.1 GCA_948467875.1 uncultured Clostridium sp. | reverse complement strand
GAATATCTAGTATTATCAGTAGTTTGTGAGCTTTAACAAGGTTCACCTCGACCATTTTTTAATAATTTTTAGAGAATTCTACGAAACTCTAAAATCGTGAAAGAGTATTAATCATTGCGTTTGATTGATACTCTTATTTTTATGCAGTTCTCAAAAATCCCATCAAAACTGATTTAAAATTTCTAAAATGTGGTTTCTAAAAAATTTTTATGATTCAGAATATGTTTCTAAAAATTTCTAAAATAATTTTCAATAGAACTCTTGAAAACTTTACACTTTTAGAAAGGACACAAGATGAATAAAATAGAATATTTTAAAATAAATGAAGTATTTGAATACAAATTTATTCAGATACCAAAGGAATTATTTTTTAATTCTTTGTATAAAGACAACCTAGATTCTAATAGCAAAATTTTGTATGGCTTTTTGCTAGATAGACTTTCTCTATCAATTAAAAATAATTGGTGTGATGAAAATGGAGATGTTTATTTAATTTACACAAGAGAAGACATTGGCAAATTGCTCCATATTTCAAATAAAACGGTCATAAAGGCATTTAAACAACTAGCAGAATGTAATTTGATAGTTGAGAAAAAACAAGGCAGAAATAAGCCAAATTTGATTTATCCTGCCAAGATTAAACATGACGAAAGTTTAAATTCTCTGATGTGTAAAAATTACACTTCCGGTAGTGGAAAAAATACACGTCACGAAGTGAAAAATTTACACCCTAACTATACTAATAATAATTATACTAAAAGAGGAAATCAATCTTCTCTATCTTATAATATAGATACTCATTCTTCTTTTGATTGGGATTTACTATATGATAATTAGAATTAGTATAAATATAAAAAATAAAGTGAGGTATGATATTATGAAAAATGATAAATTATATGATATGGATTCGATTAAATTAACTGAATGTATTGGGAATTTGAAATTAGATTTGAAAAAAAATAACTCTACATATAAGGAAATTTGGGAAAAGATTGAAGTCATAAAAGAAAAATGTCCTAATATAAGGGGAATTTTAGAAAATGAAGCATTCTCTAAACTATCGGATACAGATGGCAAAGCATTATTGGAACTGATTAATTTATATAGAAATTTGATTAGCATTGAGCAGTATAATATATTTCTGCTTGGTGGACATGAATGTTTTCAATATTTGAAAAAAATTAAGGTTGTTTAGATATGTACACAATAAAAAAACGGCTTTTAGCAAATTAAAAGTCGTTTTTTCTTGTTCTAATTAAATATTATACTTTTTGCAAAATTCCTCTACAACATTTCCAATATCTAAATTTTCACTATTAAAAGATTCGAATATATCTTCAACTTCTTCCTCATCTTCAATTCCCAATTCTTCTGCAATTTCATTAATTGGAGGAAATACAATAGGTGATATATCAATATTGAATAAATCTTTATTTTCATTGATTAATTCCATAAAGTTTTCTTCTTGTCTATTTTTTTCAATCATATAGTTTAATAAAATTTTTATCAATTTTAATCTCTGACTTTCCATTTTTTCTCCATTCATTGCATATTTATTATAAAAAACGCGTACTATAAATATCGTTATTTATATATTAACAAAATTTTCTTATAAAATCAATATATAAATTAAAAATTTTGTAAGGAATAGAAATATGGGAAATACAAGAAAGAGAAAAAGAGATGGAAAGTTAAATGTAATTGGCGAAAATATTAAGTTTTATAGAGAAAAGGCTGGAATTTCTTATCAAAAATTATCTGATAAATTGATGATTCTAGGTATTGATATTCATAAACAAGCCTTATATAATATCGAAATAGGCATTAGAACTGTTGTTGATTATGAATTATGTGCCATAGCAAAATGCTTGAATATTACGATAAATGATTTAGTCAAAGATTATTGGGAAGAAATAAATTCAGATGATTAGGAATATTGAAAAAAGTCTTGACATATAATAAAAACAATGCTATAATAAATATAGCTAGCAAGTTCGAATGAGGTCAAAAACGAAGTTGCACGAGATATGTTCCCGCATATCTCATTTTTTTATTTTAAAATTAAGAAAAGAGCGGTTTCCCGCCCGCTCTCAAAGATTATTCTTTGTTTTTGTCTTGACTTTCATCATTATTACTTAAAAGCAATAAAACGATTAATCGCCAAATTAGCTCAAAAGAGGTCACAAAGTCCACCACCTTTCCTAAAATTTGCTATCTTTTAAATATCTATATTTTGAATTATACTCTAACATTTTCTTGATAGCAATTTCTACAGATCGCCTTTTGCGATTAAAGTATTCTTCCAATTCATTCTGATAAATATCATTACAAAACAAATTTTTAGATTCAATCTTTAACAGTTTTTCATATTGCTTAATTCGTTCAATAAAGAAGTCTATATCGGCATCAATCTGCTTCTTTCCCTTTTGAAAATATACATATACAAGCCAATAATAGCCTTCTATCAAAATATAATGTCTTTTACTTCTAATTTTTTCGCTTTTCCATCTGCATTTTGGATGTTTTCTTTCGATAACAGTAATTGCTTTTAATAAATCTGCATGAGTTATCTCTTTTCCATGTTTTGTTGTTATATTGTTAATTCTAAACAGTTCTAGAATTTTATCATAAGACAAAAATACTTTATCATAAAGACTACTAATCATCTTTGCTCTCCTTTCTAAAAAGTATTATGCTAACGAAGCGTAGCATAATACATCGAATAAGGTATTTCCTCAAAATATTTATGATTGGAGGAAATATGAATACAAAAGGTTATTCGGTAGGCACATACATTGTAAAATCGGAAAAGAAGAAATCTGAATTACCGATGTGCCCTACTTGTAAGAAATGTAAAGACAAATCTATTTGCAAGAATAGAAAAAACAAAAAAGAAATGAGCCGTTGTGAAAAATGCAAAAAATGTACTATGGCTGAAAGTTGCGATAAATTTTATATTAATGTTCAGCACAAAGCAACTCTGACAATCGGAAAAGACATCTCAACTGGTAAGCCAATTAAGAAGTCTTTTACGGGAAGTTCACAAGACGAGGCATTAGAGCAACTATTTCAATACAAAATTGATATGAAAAAGAATGGTACACCATTGGAATTGCAGAAAACAGAAAAAACAATTTCAATCATCGCACAAGAAATTGAAGATTCTAAATATAGAATTGGCAAAATTCGTGGCAACACTTATGTAACTAATATGGCAACTTTGGAACGAATAAAAACCAATAAATTTGCTCATATTCCAATTGCAAAAGTAACCAAACAACAGATTGAAAACTTCCTTGAAAACGAGCGAAAAAAATCTAATTCTACATTAAAGAAAGATTACAGAATGTTAAAAAAAGTATTTGATTATGCTAGTTATAACTTAAATATTCCTACTAACTTTTTTGGGGGGATCAATGCTATTGAATTGCCAAAAAGTTTGAAAGAGGATAAAGATGTAACAGCATTAACAATAACAGAACAAAGATTGTTAGAAGAATATTTGCAAAATCATAATGTTAGGCACAAAAATATTGTTTTGTTATGTTTATATACTGGAATAAGAGTCGGAGAGGCTCTGGCTTTGGATTATACACAAGATATTGATTTAGACAATAATATGCTAAAAATAACCAGAACTTTAACAAAAGACAAATCTAAAAAATTAACAATTGGTCCAACCAAAAACAAAAAAGGTAAAAGAAATTTGGAAATAAATGAATTAACAGAAGGCATTTTGGAAGACGCCCTTAACAAAGTAATTAAGAATCCTAATAATGTGTTGTTCTGTCAAGAAAATAAGAGATTATATACAGATAACACAATTAATTCAGCATTTAAAAGAATATGTAAAAATGCTGGAATTACAAAACCAGTAAATACACATATGTTAAGGCATACATTTGCAACAAGGTGCATTGAAGCAGGAATTTCAATGCCAGTATTACAAAAATTAATGGGACACGCAAATATTCAAACAACAATTAATACTTATGGCGATATTTATAATTATTATCAAAATAAGGAAACTCAAAAATACATAGATTATATAAAAAGTGAAGAGACAAAGAATAAATAGTACATTGAAAATTGAATATTATTAATACTCGAAATTTATAAAAAGAATTTATAAAAAATATTTAGAAACGAGAATGGGTTGGTAATACGGAGAATTTTATGAGTGTTCTCCGAGCCACCTCGACCATTTATTTTTAGAGTTTGAATATAAAAACAAAGCAATAACTAGATATAAAATTTAGTTATTGCTTTGTTTTAAAATTTAAGATATATGCTCCAAAATCCAATCAAAATATTTTTTGCGTTTTAAAAGAGATAATTTATATTTATCACCATTATCCATTGTAATTAAAATACCGAATGGAAAGAAAGGTGGTGTTAAACAAGTTTTAACAGTGGCAATATCTTTCATTTCAATTTCCCAGCTTACGCTTTCAGTTCCAATTAAGCCAGAAGCCAAAAAAGCAATTCGTTTATCTGTAAAATAATACTTTCCTGAAATTTGTCGATTAATGGCTGTTTGGGGCATTTTCCAACAATCTCCAGAAACTTTACCTGCAAATAATTGTTCATCATCTGTTACTTCAAATACTTTTTTTCCCATAACATCCTCCTAAAAATAATTTTTACATTTTATAATATATCACGAATTAACAATCTATGCAAGTATTTTTCTTTCAATCTATGATGACGATATAAAAATAATAAAATTAACTATCAAAGCATTGCAATTCTGAAAAAATGTGATACAATAGTAAAATGAGAAATGGAAGGAGAGGTCAGCATGAATTATGTGTTGAATTTTATACGAGGTTTTTGCATGGCTTTGGCAGACAGTGTGCCAGGCGTATCTGGAGGAACCATTGCGTTTTTATTAGGGTTTTATGATAAATTTATTAGCTCATTAGACCATTTAATTTCTGGCACAAAAGAGGAAAGAAAAGAAGCCATTTTTTTCTTACTTAAATTAGGAATTGGTTGGGGAGTTGGCTTTGTGCTTGCGATGCTTGTGCTAGGCAGTATATTTGAAAGCCACATTTATGCTATAAGTTCACTGTTTTTAGGGTTTGTGATATTTTCAATTCCGATTATTGTAAAAGAAGAAAAAGAAGCAATCAAAGGAAAATATAAAAACATTATTTTTGCTGTGATAGGAGCAGCGCTTGTTGTGCTCATTTCTATTTTTAATCCAACAGCTGATGTTGATATTGCGCATTTAACATTTGGTTCGAGCCTGTATCTTTTTGTGGCTGGCGCAATTGCCATTACAGCAATGGTTTTGCCGGGAATTTCAGGCTCGACGTTATTATTAATTTTTGGGTTATATTTACCAATTGTATCTGGTATTAAAGAAATTTTGCATTTGAATTTTGCATGCCTTCCAGCGATTATAATAGCTGGGATAGGAATGGTTGTTGGTGTGATTGCCATCATTAAAATTATTCGCAAATGTTTAGAAAAAAATAGAAGTCAAACCATTTATTTTGTGATTGGTTTAATGATTGGTTCTTTATTTTCCATTGTAAAAGGACCAACTACTTTAGATGTCCCACAAGCTGCCATGACACTGCAAACATTTAGCATTGTATTTTTTATCATTGGTGGTTTGATTATTTTTGGACTACAAAAAGTCAGAAGTGTGTTAGAGAGAAAATAAGAAAATTAAGGAAAAGGAGTAACAAAATGAATCCTCTCATAAAAAATATGCCAAACATCAAGAAATTTAATGATTACATGTTTGATATCAAAACAGGAAAAACTCCGATGATGTTGTCAGGCCTTACAGATAGTGGTAAGGTCCATTTTTCGTATGCTACTAGATTTTATAGCGAAAAACCAATTTGCATTATAACGTATAATGAATTGCAAGCCAAAAAATTAATCAAAGATTTGGCGTTTTTTGGGGAGAAAATTGAGTATTTTCCCAAACGCGAAATCATCACATTTGATTACTTGACAGAGAGCAAAGATAGACTATTTGACCGTATTTCTGTTCTAAATCACATAGCGGAAAAGAAAACCAAAATAATCGTTACTACCATTGAGGCAGTGATGCAGAAGATGATTACAAAAGAAAAGTTGTATCAACATGTGATGCAATTGAAAGTAGGAGATATGCTTAATTTAAGTGACCTAAAAGAACATTTAATTAGCTTGGGGTATGAGAGGTACGATTTAGTTGAAGGAAAAGGACAATTTAGCGTACGCGGAGGAATTATTGATATTGCCACAACAGGAACAAATGGAATTCGTATCGAACTTTGGGGAGACGAGATTGATTCCATTCGAAAATTTAATATCATGAGCCAAAGAACAACCGAAATGTTGGAGACAGCTGAGATTTTTCCGGCTTACGAATTTTTGTTGGAAACAGATTTAACCACAATTGTGCAAAGAATTGTGGAAAAAGATTATCCAGAAGTGGTTCAAGAAAAAGTAAAAAGCGATATAGAGCAAATCAAAGCTGGGGATTATCTGAATAAAATTGACAAATATTTTGATGTATTTTATGAAAATACAAGTACACTTTTGGATTATTTACAAGAAGATTTCGTTATTTTTTTAGACGAAATTGAAAAGATAAAAAATAGAGTATTGGCGATTGCTAAAGACAACGAAAACTTGATGAAAGATTTGGCAGAAAAAGGCAAATTGGTTCCGACGAGTTTAGTTGGCAGACAAGATTTTGTCGATTTCTTAAACAAAATAAAAGAAAAGCAAACCATTTATTTGGAGAAACAGGATATTGGTTTTGTGGATAAACAAAGTATGCATGCAAAAAGAAACGGATATAGCTTTAGCTATAGGGAGGTCAACTTTTTTCGTAGTTCAATGGATTTATTGTTTCAGAAATTACAAAAAGCAATTAACACCTCCAAACAAACAATAGTCCTACGGCGGAAACGTCGACGATTGCAAAAGAATAGCAGGCATTTTATTGGAAAAGGAAATTCCAAATCAAATCCTACAAAAAAACGAAGAAGAAATTATGCTAGGCATTGTGAATATCATGCCTGGTGCTTTTTCGAGTGGTTTTGAATGTGACGATTTTGATCTTGTGGTGATTTCGACTGGCGAAGTTTTTGAGCAAAAAACAAAACGCAAAAAAGCATCAAATGCTTTTAAAGAAGGCGAAAAAATTGTTTTTGCAGACTTAAAAGAGGGCGATTTTATTGTGCATAAAACACATGGAATTGGGCAATACATTGGGGTTAATACCATTAAGGCAGACAGTGTCACAAAAGATTATATCAAATTAAAGTACAAGGGAGACGACATTTTATATGTGCCAACCGATTCGCTTGACAATGTTAGGAAATATATAGGTCCTGAAATTACAAACTTGAGTTTGAACAAATTAGGCTCAAATGATTGGAAAAAGCAAAAAGAACGTTTAAAGAAAAATTTGAGAGAAGTGGCAGAAGAGTTAATTCAATTATATGCAAAAAGGCAGAAAATGCAAGGCTTTGCTTTTTCCAAAGATACACCTTGGCAACAAGAATTTGAACAAAGTTTTGAATATACCGAGACGGATGACCAACTTCGTTGTATTTCAGAAATCAAAAAAGATATGGAAAATGCGCGCCCTATGGACCGATTGCTATGTGGCGATGTTGGTTATGGAAAAACGGAAGTTGCCATACGTGCGACTTTCAAGGCTTGCATGGATCAAAAACAAGTGGCGTATTTGGTGCCAACAACGATTTTGGCAGAGCAACAATATACGAATTTTAAAGAAAGGTTAAAACAGTATCCGATTCGAGTAGAAGGATTAAGCCGTTTTCGAACACCAAAGGAGCAAAAAGAAATTTTGAAAAAATTAGAAACTGGCGAAGTTGACGTGATTGTTGGAACTCATAGGATTTTAAGCCAAGATGTAAAATTCAAAAATTTGGGGCTTTTGATTATTGATGAGGAACATCGTTTTGGTGTAAAAGCAAAAGAGAAAATCAAGCAAATGAAAGACAGCATTGATGTACTGACAATGACTGCTACGCCAATTCCGCGAACGCTTCATATGTCTGTTGTTGGAATGCGTGATATGTCAGTCATTTATGAGCCACCGCAAAATCGAAAACCAGTGCAAACTTATGTGCTAGAATATGATGCAGAAGTCATTCGAGAAGCGATTATGAAGGAATTGGAGCGAGATGGACAAGTTTTTTATTTGTATAATAATGTGCAAAATATTGTGAAAAAAGCAGGCGAAATTTCAAATTTGGTGCCAGAGGCAAAAGTCGATTTGGCGCATGGGCAAATGACCAGTCGAGAACTCGAAAATATTATGCAAGATTTTGTTGACAAAAAGACGAATGTTTTGGTGTGTACCACGATTTTGGAATCAGGAATTGATATTCCAAATGCAAACACGATTATTGTGGAAAATGCAGATAGGCTTGGCTTAGCGCAATTGTACCAAATTCGTGGGCGTGTGGGACGTGCGGAAAATCAGGCGTATGCGTACATTACGTATCGTCGTGATAAAATGCTTTCAGAAGATGCGGATAAGCGTTTGAAAGCAATCAAGGAATTTACAGAGTTTGGTTCTGGCTTTAAAATTGCGATGCGTGATTTGGAAATTCGTGGCGCAGGCAGTATTATGGGAGAAGTGCAGCATGGGCATATGGAGCAAGTTGGATATGATATGTATTGCAAATTGTTAGATGAAGTTGTCAAGGAAATCCAAGGCGAGGAAATTGTGGAGGAAATTGATGTACAACTTGATTTGAATGTGTCAAGTTACATTCCAGATAGTTTTATTGAGAATCCAAGCCAAAAAATTGAGATTTACCAAAACATTGCGAGTTGCAAAAAAGAAGAAGATATTCAAAATGTGATTGATGAAATCATTGATCGTTATGGAAAATTTCCAAAAGAAATCGAAAATTTGTTGGAAATTGCAAGAATTAAAAATTTGGCGCGCGAAAAATTTGTACTAAAAATCAATCAAAGAGGAAATAATATAATATATTATTTTGATGATCAAAAATTTAATGTAGATATTATTGAAAAGTTGATGAGAATATATAGGGCGCGTATCAAATTTTCACCATCTAAAATTAGTCCGTATATTACGGTTCAAATTGCAAATGATTTTGAGATTTTGAAAGAGTGCAAAACGTTTTTGAATTATTTGTAAATATTAACGTAGGGGCACGAGGCATCGTGCCCAAAATTCCAAAAGGAGAGAATAATAAAATGGTTATTACAAGCAAAGATAATGAATTAATCAAACACATTCGAAAATTAAAAGAGAAAAAGTATCGCGATGAATTTGGCGAATTTGTGGTAGAAGGTGCCAAAATGATAGAAGAGGCAATCCACGAAAATGCCAAAATTAAGCATATTATTGTGTGTGATGATTGCAAAACAGAAAATTCTATGACACAAGAGCAATTATATGATATTGCCAAATTTGATTGTATATATGTGAGTGAAAAAATTTTCAGTCTTGTGACCGATGTGGTGGCGCCACAAGGAATTTTGGCAGTGATTGAAAAGCCAATGAAAAGTGAGAATAAAATTGATTACAAGGCCAATCATTTTTTGCTTTTGGATAATATTCAAGATCCGGGAAACATGGGAACGATTTTGCGAACAGCAGATAGTTTGAATATGAAGCAAATTATTGTATCGCCGGAAACGGCGGATTGCTATAATTCTAAAGTAGTGCGTTCTACCATGGGAGCGATTTTTCGTGTCAATGTCATAGAGCGTGATTTAGAAAAAGTCATCAAAGAAATGCGGAAAGCGTGGTATCAAAGTGTTTGCCACAGATTTGCAAACAGACAAGACAATTTACGATGTAGATTATGAAAAATCAGCTGTAATTATTGGAAACGAGGCAAATGGCGTGTCTCAAGCAGTACGAAAATTAGCAAATGAGCACATCAAAATTCCGATGATGGGTAAGACAGAAAGTTTGAATGCAGCAGTTGCAACAGGAGTAATTTTGTATGAAATTAATCGAAGAAAATTGGGAAAATAGAATATATCTAAATAAAAAATGTTTTGACATTTTTTATGTGGTTGCCCTAAGTTTAGGAGCATCATATTGACAAATTTATGTAAATATGGTATAATATAATTATCAACTAGGGGGCATTCTGGAACATGCTTCCTTTCCGAAGGGAGGGAAAATGTTGAAGCATTTGGTATACAAAGAGTTTTTAGAAATGTTAAAAAAAATTGAAACTCTTTGTGAAACAAAAGAAGGTGTTGATAAAATATTGGCAGCTTCAATTCCACGGTTTTGTCATATTCCAGATATGAACTGGCCAGTGGAGAAAGAATATTTTCTGAAATTGATAGTGGAATCAATTTGTAGAAAACATGGAATTTCAGAAAATAAATACGACTGGATTGCTGAAAAGCATCTAGGAGTAGGAGTTTTCTGGTCTGCCGATGATATTTGGGAATGGTTACAAATGCCAAAAGGTAACTATATTCTAAAGTCAGATGCAGAAATATTGTTTAAAAATGCAGTAAATTTTTGTAACCAAAAAATAGCTGCATAAAAGTCAATAAATTAGTTCAAAAGGTTTTCTTGAGTTCCAGCAAGAAGACCTTTTATTATTATCATTTTAATTATTTTTTGTCATGTAATCAGAAATTTCTTGAAATTGTTCTAATGTCAATCTTTCGCCACGAATTTTTAAATCAATATTGAGCGAAGTAAGCATATTTTCTAGGTATTCACGTGTGCCAAAAGGATGATTTAAAAGCGCGTTAATCAGTGTTTTTCGCTTTTGTAAAAAGGCTGATTTGATGATTTTAAAAAACAAATCTTCGTTGAGAGGTGATACTTTTGGTTGGTTTAATAATTCAAAATGAATGACACTAGAGTCGACTTTGGGACTTGGTAAAAAAGAAGTATTTGGGACATGGAGCACTAATTTAGGATTGGTGTAATAATGAATGCTATAAGTAATGGCGCCCGAATTTTTACCACCAGGAATTTCGGTAAGTCGCTCTGCAACTTCTTTTTGGACCATCACAGTAATGGAGCTTAAGTTTAGTTTACTTTCTAATAATTTCATAATAATAGGAGTGGTAATATAGTAGGGCAAGTTGGCAACCACTTTTGCATGTTTAAAATGTTGTAAATTTATTGTAATTAAATTTGCTAAATTAATTTTTAAAATATCTTCATTGATTAGTTCAAAATTATCATAAAGTGAAAATCTGTCTTGCAGAATATCTAGCATTTTTTTATCCAGTTCAATGCAGATTACTTTGCCTGCTTTTTCTAGAAGTTTGGAAGTTAATGTGCCAAGCCCTGGACCAATTTCAAAGATGACATCGTCTTTTGAAATCTCAGCTGTTTGAGTAATGGAATTGACAATATTTTCGTCAATCAAAAAATTTTGACCGAAGTTCTTGTTAGCTGTAATGTGATATTTTTTCATCATAAATTTGGTTTCTTGTATTAAATCCATTTTTCAATCCTTGTCTTTTTCTTTCATTATAATATAAATTGATTGAAAAATCAATAGAATAATCATTGAAAATAATATTGGCAAAATAAAAAATGTATGATATAACTAAAATAATCAATAATAAAAGAAGGAGTATTTTTATGATTGTTATTATGTTAGGTGCGCCAGGCACAGGAAAAGGAACTGTCGGGAATTTGTTGGCACAAAAATTGAAAATTCCCCATATTTCAAGTGGAGAAATTTTTAGAAGTTATATTCATGATGCAGATGAAATTGGAGACCAAGTAAAAGCTTATGTTCAAGAAGGAAAACTTGTCCCAGATGAACTAACGATTCAATTGCTGGAAAAAAGATTGTCAGAGCCAGACACGCAAAATGGTTGCATTTTGGATGGCTATCCACGTACAGTTGTGCAGGCTGAAAGTTTGGATAATTTGCTCCAATCACAAGGAAGAAAAGTCAAAGTGGCAGTTAATTTAAGTTTGTCAGATGATGAAATTGTGGACAGAATTAGCAAAAGAAGAACTTGCCCAAATCCAGATTGTAGAGAAATTTATAATTTGGATTTTCGCAAACCGAAAGTAGAAAATATTTGTGACAATTGCGGAACAAAGCTAATTATTCGTGAGGATGACAATGAGCAAACGGTAAGAAAAAGATTAGAAAATTATCATAATATTTCAGAAAACTTAATCGAGTTTTATAAAAATAAAGATATTTTATATACTGTTAAACTCAACAATGAATCCAATAAAGTATCGAGTGATATTGCAGAGGAAATTGGAGAATATTTGAAAAAATAGAGGTGAAAATGCGTGCCAAAAGAACAAGATGTTGTGGAGATTGAAAAACGTGCGAATGATAAGGAATATGTGCTAAAATGCGTGGCACAAAAAGGGGCTTTGTTGGAATTTGCCTCAAGCGAATTGAGGAATGATAAAGAAGTCGTGTTAGAAGCAATTCACAATAATCCAGAGGCTTTGGAGTTTGCAAGTGATGAGTTAAAAGCAAACCGAGAGGTGGTATATGCTTCTGTTAGCAAAGTGGGATGGACATATTGCTATGCCAAAGAAAATTTGTTGGCAGATAGGGAACTTTTGCTGGCTGGTTTAAAGCAAACAGGTCAAATTCTGTATTTTGCCACTCAAAAAATGCGAGAAGATAAAGAAATTGTACTAGAAGCTGTCAAAAATAAGGGAATTATTGTCAAATATGCGAGTCAAGAATTGAAAAATGATTTGGAGGTTGGTCTTGCAGCGATTTCACAGGATAAATCGTGTTATCAATTTTTGGGAGAAGATTTGAAAGAAAACGAAGAAATCCAAAGAAGATTAGAAAAATAGAGAAATCATCATACATACAACGGCTACACACTACATCAAACTGTTGTGGCTGCTTAATTAATGCGTAGGAACATTGTAGAATGTACATAAGGAGGATTAACGTATGTATGAGATTGATTTTAAAGCAATGGGAAAACGTATTCGTGATAAAAGAAATGAACTAAAATTGACACAAGAAAAAGTAGCAGAAATGATCGATATTAGTCCATCTCATGTAGGAGAAATTGAACGAGGGACAAGTGTTTGTAGTGTGGAAGTTTTGGTAAATCTAGCCACTGTATTGGATTTGAATTTAGATACTTTGGTAAAAGGTATTAATGATAAGAATGCGGATAATGCATTTTCTGAAATATTGGATACTTTATCTACTGAGCGCAAGGACTTATACATTAGGATTTGTGAAAATATTGCAGGGACTTTAAAATAAACATTTGACGTTTTCACAAAAAAGTAGTATAATAATTTTGAGTAAATTGAATAGTCGCTGATGAATTCCGAAAGGAACCATGAGAGGAAAGTCCGGGCTCCATAAAGAGCAGGATGCTTGATAACGTCAAGCGAGGGCGACCTTAGGGAAAGTGCAACAGAAAATAACAGCCAGTTTATCGTAAAAATTATTTTAATTTATCGTGGAAAAATTTTTGATAAAAAATTTTACTCGATTTCTCAAAGAGAGGAAATTTTAGAAAAGTGAAAAAATTTTTACGGTAAACTGGTTAAGGTGAAAAGGTGAGGTAAGAGCTCACCGGTGCTATAGTGATATGGCGCGTCAGTGTAAACCCCATCCGGAGCAACACCTTGCAAAAAGAGAAACTTAGCTCTTTAAAGTCTCTAACTATTTTGCATGAGTGGCTTGAGGTAGGTAGCAATATCTATCCTAGATAAATGACTATTCGCGACAGAACCCGGCTTATAGATTTACTTATTTTAATTGAATAGGAGTAAAAATAGGAGAAATTTGAGAAAATAAAGTTTCTCTTATTTTTAATAAAAAACAAGACATAGGGATTCGTTTTGATCGACCGCTTAAAAATATTACAAAAATCCAAATCGCTGGAAAAATGCCTAAAATTCGATTTAAGGCATTTTAGTCTCTAGACGATAGTTATGTCTACTTTTGATTTCAGGGGCCTTTTTGAGGCTTAAAATGCGTCACTAAAAAAGTAAAAAGTCTCGTACAAAATCTAGAATACCTCTAAAAAATCCATAAAAATACTTTTTAGGAGGTTTTAGATAAAATTTGAGTTTGAAGTCGATTTTTTAGAAAAAGTGGCTTAAAATGGATTTTTGAGGTGCAATTTTACAATTCTGTAACAAATTTTGAAGTTCAAGAAAAGATAAAGAAAAATGTCAAATAATGTAATTTTTTATCATTTTTTAGATGTAAAAACTTGAAATTTATTCAAAAAAGAACTTGAAAAATTAATGAATATGTTATATAGTAATAAATATATTTTGAATAATACTAGGAGGAACTTTTAAAATGATAGAAAATAGTTTAGTACCTTATGTAATAGAGCAAACAAGCAGAGGAGAAAGATCTTACGATATTTTCTCAAGATTGTTAAAAGATAGAATTATATTTTTGGCAGAAGATGTCAATTCTGCATCAGCTAGCTTAGTTGTGGCACAGTTGTTGTTCTTGGAATCTGAGGATCCAGATAAAGAAATTTCGTTATATATTAATAGCCCAGGAGGCTCTATTACAGATGGAATGGCAATTGTAGATACTATTAATTATATTAAATGTCCAGTTTCTACGATTTGTGTGGGAATGGCAGCAAGTATGGGAGCCGTTTTGTTAGCATCAGGAGCAAAAGGAAAAAGGTTTGCTACGCCAAATGCTGAAATTTTAATTCATCAACCATTGATTGGTGGTGGAGGTCTTTCTGGTCAAACAACAGAAATTAAAATTCATGCAGACCATATGGTAAGAACCAGAGAAAAATTGAATAAATTGTTAAGTGAAAGAACTGGTCAAAGTTTGGAAACGATTCAAAATGACACGGAAAGAGATAATTATATGACAGCTCAGCAAGCATTAGATTATGGATTAATTGATGGTATTTTAGATAAGAGAAATTAATTTTTAGAAAGGACTGAAAAAATGCCAAAAAATCAGGATAGAAATATAAAATGTTCTTTTTGTGGAAAACCACAAGAAGTCGTGAAAAAAATCATTGCTGGACCAAGTGGTGTGTTTATTTGTGATGAGTGTGTTAATTTATGTCAAGATATTATTGAAGAAGAAATTTATGATGATGAAGATGTGATTGAACCAATTGATATGCCAACTCCAGTTGAAATTAAAAAAATTTTAGATGAATATGTCATTGGGCAAGAAGAGGCAAAAAAAACCTTGTCTGTGGCTGTTTACAATCATTACAAAAGAATTAATAATTTGGAATTTATGGATGATGTTGAGGTTCAAAAAAGTAATATTTTGCTTCTTGGACCAACTGGTTGTGGGAAAACATTGTTGGCACAAACGTTAGCTAAAATTTTAAATGTGCCGTTTGCGATTGCGGATGCAACAACTCTTACAGAAGCAGGATATGTGGGAGAAGATGTGGAAAATATTTTGCTAAAATTATTGCAAGCAGCTAATTTTGACACAGAAAAAGCGCAAAAAGGAATTATTTACATTGATGAGATTGATAAAATCACAAGAAAGTCTGAAAATCCGTCGATTACAAGGGATGTAAGTGGAGAAGGCGTGCAGCAGGCGCTACTTAAGATTATTGAAGGAACGGTTGCAGCAGTTCCGCCACAAGGTGGTCGAAAACATCCACATCAGGAATTTTTGCAAATTGATACCACTAATATATTGTTTATTTGTGGTGGCGCTTTTGAAGGTTTGGAAAATATCATAAAAGATAGAATTGGCAAAAAGTCAATGGGATTTGGCGCCAATATTGAAAGCAAGAAAGATATTAATAAAACAGAAATATTCAAAAGTTTGTTGCCACAAGATTTATTGAAGTTTGGCTTGATTCCAGAATTTGTGGGACGTCTTCCAATTACGGCTACTTTGGAAGGTTTGACACGTGAGGCACTGATTGATATTGTAACAAAGCCAAAAAATGCGCTTGTAAAACAATATAAAAAATTGGTGGAATTAGATGGTGTTGAACTGGAATTTGAACCAGAGGCATTGGAAGTAATTGTTGACAAAGCACTTGAGAGAAATACTGGTGCAAGAGGACTACGTTCGATTATTGAAGAAATTATGAGAGATGTTATGTATGATATTCCATCTAATTTGAATATTACGAAATGTATGATTACAAAAGATACAGTGGAATTAAACCATGAGCCGAAGCTCGTAATAGATGAAAATAAAAAGCGTGAGCCGATTAAAATAAAAAGAAAAATAAAAAGCGCGAATAAAGCGGAAACTGCCTGAATTGTAAGAAAGGGATAAGAAAGATGGAATTTTTAGAGTTAACGAAAGCAAGATATTCGTGTAGAAAATTTTCGAAAAAAGAAGTGGAAAGAGAAAAAATTGAGAAAATTTTAGAGGCGGGAAGGTTGGCACCAACTGCTTGCAATTTCCAACCACAGAGGATTTTGGTAATAACAGATAGTGAAAAAATAGAAGCATTAAAAGAATGTACAAAATTTACATTTGATGCACCAGTTATTTTGCTTGTGTGCTATGATAAAAACGAATCTTGGAAACGAAAGTATGATGGGCATGATGAAGGAATTGTGGATAGCAGCATTGTTTCCACACATATGATGCTACAAATTGCTGAATTGGGTTTAGGTTCTACGTGGGTTGGTTCATTTGACACGAACAAAGCAAGAGAAATTTTAAAAGTTCCAGAAAATTTTGAAATTGTTAATTTGTTGCCATTTGGTTATCCAGCAGAAGATGCATTGCCAAGTGTAAAGCATGAGGAGAGAAAAGAGTTGCAAGAAACAGTTTTTTGGAATGAATTTTAAATTTAAAATCATAAAATTGGTGATTTGTCAAGAATGTGAAGACGTCAAAAAACGGTGATAACGTGAATTTGTAATTGAATAAATAATAAGAAATGGTAGATGAGAGAAACTACCATTTTTTATGTGTTTTTTAAAATAACACTTGTAAATTATGACAGAGTATGGTAATATTAATAAAAATCTAGTGATTTAATTTTTACTTGCTTTTATTCAAAAGTAAGGTTTCCAAAATTTTAATTTTTAAAAATATAAAACTAAAAAGATAAGACAAATGTTTGTTATCAAAGGAGGTGATGCTGTGAAAAATGTCTTAACAAAAGAGAAAGGAGGGAAATGCTAATGGTTAAAATAGACATAAATACAGAAGAGAATGTAACAAAGAGTGAAAAACATAAAAAAATAGCAATAAGATTTGAGAAGAAGTCTGGCAATTTAATTCAAACTGTTTTCAAATTGATAAAGTCTTTGTTAAAAAAATAAAAAATGCAGGTAGTTTGGGCTACCTGCAATTTTTTTTAAGTCAATGCTTAATGGTTAAAATTTTTATTTAATAGACATATTTATATTATAATTGTAAAATTGTAAATTGTCAATGATTTTTTCAATTTTTTATAAAATACAGAGCATATCATGTGGCAGTGAAATTTCAAATTGCATTTTTTGATTTGTCAAAGGATGAAGAAATGCAATTTTATAGGCATGAAGTGCTTGACGTGAAATTAAACTTGAAACGCTTCCATATAAAGTATCTCCTAAAATAGGGTGCCCAATATATTGGGAATGAACACGAATTTGGTGTGTTCTTCCAGTTTCCAACTTAAATTCTACGAAACAATAATTTTCGAAATTTTGAATGAGTTGAAAGTGAGTGATTGCTTTTTGTCCATTTGGATTTACTTCGCGTTCAATAATACTACTTTCTTTGCGACGAATTGGCGCATCAATAGTTCCATTTTTTTGTGATAAATTTCCAGTTAATATGGCTTGATAATTTTTTTCAAAAGTATGATGTTGCATTTGGCGACTTAAATTTTCTTGCACATATTCATTTTTAGCAAAAATCACAAGCCCAGAAGTATCTTTATCGAGACGATTTACGGAACGAATTTTGGTTGTAATATGGTTTTGCATAAAATAATATTGCACGCTATTGGATAAACTGTCTGTAAAATGTGATATAGATGGATGTACAGGAAGTCCAGCAGGTTTGTTAAGAATGAGCATGGTTTCGTCTTCAAAAATAATTTCCAAATCCATTTTGATAGGGACAATGTTTTCACTTGTTTCGTTAAAAGAAATATCAGCCATGATTTCATCATCTGAAACTAAAACCGTATGAGGAAAAGCAATTTGCTGATTGACGAAAATTTTGTTATTACGTTTTAGTTTTAGAAGTAGTCGTTCTGAAACTAAAAAGTGCTTTTTTAAAACATCTTTTACGATTTTATATTGGTTATTGGTATTTTTATATTCTAATTTCATGGAAATATTTTAACATAAAAATATGAATTTTGCAATAAAAACAGGAAATCTGCAGGCAGATTTCCTGTTTTTGGTTTAATCAAGCACAATGGTCATACCATCTGGTGTGTATATTGGTTTGATTGCGATTTGTGATCCAATTTCTAACCTAGCGTAACGCTGGTCAGAGGCGTACACTAAGTAACGCTCTCCTTGGTAGCCGATATGAACTACATTTTTACCAGCTTTTTTCAAAACAACGCCGTAAGTTTTTTCAACGTTTTTCCGTTTATGAAAAAAATAAAATGTGCTGATTGTTACGAATGATGCAATTGCAATAATAATTGCCATAAGATCTCCTTTCGTTGTGCAAAAATAAATAACCAATTTATTATATCAATTTTGGAAATTAATTGCAAGGATTTTTGAAAAATAAGTAATCTTGAAAAATCGCAAAATTTGCTTGAAAGTTGCCAAAATTTGTGATAGAATGATATTGTCTAAAGTATTTAGGCGAATCAAAAATATAAGGAGGTAAATATGATTTATTCAGAAGAAGTAGAACATATGTGTAAGGTAGCTAAAGGAGCTAAACACGACCCAGCGCCAATTCCGGAAGAGGGAAAATGGGTGAAAGCAAAAGAAATTAAAGATATTTCTGGCTTAACACATGGAATTGGATGGTGTGCACCTCAACAAGGCGCTTGTAAGCTTACTTTAAATATTAAAGAAGGAATCATACAAGAAGCATTAGTCGAAACAATTGGCTGCAGCGGAATGACACATTCAGCAGCAATGGCTGGTGAAATATTAGTAGGGAAGACAATTTTGGAAGCCTTAAATACGGATTTAGTTTGTGATGCCATTAATACAGCAATGAGGGAATTATTTTTGCAAATTGTTTATGGTAGAAGTCAATCTGCTTTCTCAGAAGGAGGACTTCCAGTAGGAGCAGGTTTGGAAGATTTAGGAAAAGGACATAGAAGTCAGGTTGGAACGATTTATTCAACAAATGTGAAAGGACCAAGATATTTGGAATTAGCAGAAGGTTACATAACGGAAATTGGTTTGGATAAAAATGATGAGATTATTGGATATAAATATGTGAATTTAGGAAAAATGATGGAAAACATCAAAAAAGGAATTGAGCCAATGGAAGCAATTGAAAAGGCTTCTGGGCAATATGGACGTTTTGATGAAGCAGTGAAGAAAATTGATCCACGTAAGGAGTAGAATATGAAAATTTATTTTTCAGCATCTATTTATGGCGGAAGAGAATTAATAAACGATTATCAAAGACTGATTCTTGCTTTAAAAAATTATGGCGAGGTTTTAACAGAAGAAATAGGCGATCCTCATTTGATAGAAAAGGAAAGGGAAGTTTCTGATGAAAAAATATACACAAATGATATTAAAAAAATAAAACAAGCTGATGTAATATTTGCAGAATTAACAAATCCTTCTTTAGGAGTTGGGTATGAATTAGGTTATGCAGAAGCACAAAATAAGAAGATAATCGGAATTTATAATCAGACGATAAAAGAAAAAATTACGCCAATGATAATGGGAAATAAAAAAATAAATATTGTGGCATATCGAGAGATTGATGAAATAATAAAAAAGTTAAAATCATTGTTAGATGATTGAAAGGAGAGAAAAAATGGCTTTATTTGAAAGTTATGAAAGAAGAATTGACCAAATCAATAAAGTTTTAAACGATAATGGGATTTCTTCTTTGGAAGAAGCAAAGAAAATTTGCGAAGATAAAGGGTTAAATGTGGCTGAAATGGTAAGAAACATTCAACCAATTTGTTTTGAAAATGCTTGTTGGGCATATACCGTAGGGGCAGCAATTGCGATTAAAAGAGGCGTAAAAACAGCGTCAGAAGTGGCAAAATGTATCGGAGAAGGTTTGCAGAGTTTTTGTATCCCAGGTTCTGTGGCAGATGATAGAAAAGTTGGTTTAGGACATGGAAATTTAGGAGCTATGCTTTTGTCAGAGGAAACAGACTGTTTTGCTTTTTTAGCAGGACATGAAAGTTTTGCTGCTGCAGAAGGTGCTATTGGTATTGCGAACAATGCTAACAAAGCAAGACAAAAACCATTAAGAGTTATCTTAAATGGTTTGGGAAAAGATGCGGCTCAAGTGATTTCAAGAATTAATGGTTTCACTCATGTGGAAACTGAATTTGATTTCTTTACAGGAAAACTAAAAATTGTAAAAGAAACACCATATTCAGACGGACCAAGAGCAAAAGTAAAATGCTATGGTGCAGATGAAGTAAGAGAAGGTGTAGCAATTATGCACCATGAGAAAGTGGATGTTTCTATCACAGGAAATTCAACAAACCCAACAAGATTTCAACATCCAGTGGCGGGTACATATAAGAAAGAATGCATCGAACAAGGGAAAAAATACTTCTCAGTAGCTTCTGGTGGAGGAACAGGAAGAACACTTCATCCAGATAATATGGCAGCTGGTCCATCTTCTTATGGTATGACAGATACGATGGGAAGAATGCACTCAGATGCACAATTTGCAGGAAGTTCATCTGTTCCAGCCCATGTTGAAATGATGGGATTGATTGGTATGGGTAATAACCCTATGGTTGGTGCTACGGTAGCTGTTTCTGTTGCTGTGTATGAGGTTATGAAATAATTTAGATAAGATATTGCAAGAATATTGCCCACAAAATTTGGTGGGCAATATTTTATTCTAGTAGCTTCAGCTATTTAAAATATTTGTATTGTATTTTTCTATTGAATATAGTAGAGATTATGATAAATAATAAATAGAAAGGAAATGAATATGGGCTTAGAGTTGAAACATGATATTAACCCTACGAGTGGTGCCAATGGCGTAAAGTGTCCACTTGTGGATTTTATGATTGAAGAAAGTGATTGTTTAGAAAATGCTATGATGGTTTCAGGGTTTATGGATGAGAATTCTATGATTGAGAAATTTAAAGGCAAAGAAAATTGGCGTGAGATTTGTAAAAATTGTCCCAATCATCGTTTTTAAAATAAGACAAAAGCGGTCAGGCACGAAAACGTTTTACCTTCATATAATGAATTATAATGTGGAGGTAAAAATGATGTTAATCAATTTTTTAAGTCAGGCAATTATTGGGATTGGATACATACAAAGTGGCAATCTGTTTCCAGAGCCGTTGTCGCCAGAAGATGAGAAAATGTATTTGGAGAGATTACGAGATGGGGAGGAAGAAGCAAGAAATGTGCTAATTGAACATAATTTAAGATTGGTGGCACATGTTGCTAAAAAATATTCAACTACGAATATTGACCAAGATGACTTGATTTCAATTGGGACAATTGGATTGATTAAAGGAATTAGCAGTTTTGATTTGAGTAAGAATTTTAAGCTTGCTACGTACGTTGCGCGCTGTATTGAGAACGAAATTCTAATGTTTTTGCGTTCTAGCAAGAAGCTAGGAGCAGAGGTTTATTTGAATGAGCCAATTGGCAAAGATAAAGATGATAATGTTGTCACACTTCAAGAAATTTTGGAAAATGATGACCGCAATATTGAAGATGAAGTGGATTTGAAATTTAAAATCAAAAAATTGTATGAGAAAATTAAAAATATCTTGAAAGATAGAGAAAAAACGATTATTGAATTGCGATTTGGACTAAATGGCGATCAACCGAAAACGCAACATGAAATTGCCAGTATGATGGGAATTTCCAGAAGTTATGTTTCTCGAATAGAAACAAAGGCGATTGGAAAATTGGCGAAAGAAATGAGAGAGTCTTAAAAATAAAGTAATAAATTATGGGATTTTTGTTTTTTATGATAAATTTCTTGACTTTTTTTCAAATATATATTATAATACTTAACATGAGTTATCAATTTTATTGATACAAAAATGAGATTTATAAAAAATATTTATGGGTTCGGTTAAAAATAAAAAATAAATTTTAGCAAAATGGTATTTTGAGGAATTAATACTGTTTGGAAATTTGATTTGTTAAAATAAGTGCGGAAAAATAAATAGGAGAAACTTTCTTTATTTAGAAGGAAAGATTTTTTAGTGTTAAGAAAATTTTATAAATTAAGGTTGTGTTATATAAATTGATACGTAAGAAAAAGGAGAGAGAAAATGGAAAGAAGAAAAGAAGGATTTGTAGGCAGTAGAGAAAATAGAGGTCGTACGAGAACTACTGTGAAAAAAGAAGAAAACAAGGAACCTAGAAGTGGCATTAAAAGAAATACAAGAATGCCAAGAAAACCTAGGGAAACAATGATGAAAAGAGAAAATATGCCACGAAAAGAAGGAGAAATTTTTAAGAAAAATAAGCTGAAAATTATTCCACTTGGGGGACTTCAAGAGGTTGGCAAAAATATTACGGTTTTTGAATATGAAAATGACATTATTTTGGTAGATTGTGGCGTTTCTTTTCCAGAAGATGACATGCTAGGAATTGATTTGGTTATTCCAGATTTTACGTATTTGGTCAAAAACAAAGACCGCATTCGAGGCTTGGTTATAACCCATGGGCACGAGGACCATATTGGTTCAATTCCGTATTTTTTGAAACAAGTCAATGTCCCAATTTATGCCACCAAATTGACAGTTGGTCTAATTAAAAATAAGTTAGAAGAACATCGTTTGACCAAGCAAACGAAAATGCACACAGTCAAACAAGGAGACACAGTTGAGCTTGGCAAATTTAAAATAGAGTTTATCAAAAGTTGTCATAGTATTCCAGATGCGGTGGCACTTGCCATTCATACGCCAGTTGGTGTGATTGTGCATACAGGCGATTTTAAAATTGATTATACGCCAATTAATGATGACACTATGGATTTTGGGCGTTTGGCGGAACTTGGAAATCAAGGTGTTTTGGCACTTATGTCAGATAGTACGAATTCGGAGCGAAAAGGCTATACGATGTCAGAGCGCACAGTTGGAGAGGTGTTTGACAAGTTATTTATCAATTGTAAAAAAAGAATTGTTGTAGCAACATTTGCTTCCAATGTTTACCGTATTCAACAAATTGTTAATTCAGCGGTTGCAAATGATAGAAAAATTGCGGTTTCTGGCAGAAGTATGGTCAACATGATTGAGACAGCGATGCAACTTGGTTATATTGACGTGCCTAAAAATGTATTTATTGATATTGATATGATTGGAAATTACGCAGATGAGCAACTTGTGATTATCACGACAGGCAGCCAAGGAGAGCCGATGTCGGCTCTTACGAGAATGGCGACTGGCGAACATAAAAAAGTGCATATTTCTGCCAATGATTTGGTGATTATTTCAGCCACGCCGATTCCAGGCAATGAAAAATTTGTTGCGAAAGTAATTGACGATTTGATGAAAATCGGTGCAGAGGTTGTGTATAGCTCGCTTGCAGATGTTCATGTATCTGGACATGCTTGCCAAGAGGAGCAAAAATTGATGCTTGCGCTTGTGAAACCAAAATATTTTATTCCAGTGCATGGAGAATATCGACATTTGATTGCTCATAGCGAGACTGCGAAATTAATGGGAATGAATCCTAAAAATATTTTCTTAATGACCAATGGGCGCATTTTGGAAATGGATGACAAGCGTGCAAGACTTTCTGGAACAGTGCCATTTGGTAAAGTTATGGTGGATGGTTTAGGTGTTGGAGATGTTGGAAATATTGTGCTACGTGACCGACAACATTTGTCTCAAGATGGTTTGATTATTGTGGTTTTGACAATGGATTCGGCTACTGGAGAAGTGGTGGCTGGTCCAGATTTGATTTCGAGAGGATTTGTGTATGTGCGCGAGTCTGAGAATTTGATGGATGATGTGAAAGTTGTCATCCGTAAGGAAATTGACAGATGTGTTGCCAATAGCATTACAGATTGGAGCACTATTAAGAGCGCTATTCGCGATTCTTTGCGAGAATACATTTATAAAACAACCAAGAGAAATCCAATGATTTTGCCGATTATAATGGAAGTGTAAAAATATACTTAAAAACAAGGCTTTTGCCTTGTTTTATTTGTGTATCAGCAATTGACTTTTTAGGGATAAAATAGTATTATGATAAAAAAATAAAAGGTGGGAAAAATGAAATTAGTAGTGCAAAGGGTAAAAAATGCAAAAGTTGAAGTGGAGGGCGAAGTTGTTGGAAAAATAGGAAAAGGTTTTCTGGTTTTGGTTGGTGTTACGCATACAGACACTATCGAAATTGCGGATTATTTGGCGAAAAAATTATGTCATTTGAGAGTTTTTGAAGACGAGAATGAGAAAATGAATTTAAGTTTGAAGGATGTAGCAGGAGAATTGCTTTTGGTTTCGCAATTTACGTTATATGGAGACTGCAAAAGCGGGAACCGTCCGTCTTTTACAGAGGCTGCCAAGCCAGAATTTGCCAATGAATTATACGAATTTTTTTGTAAAAAATGCGAAGAGGAGCATCAAGTTAAAGTGCAAAAGGGAATTTTTGGAGCGAACATGCAGGTAAGCCTTGTGAACGATGGGCCTGTAACAATTTTGTTGGAAAAATAAAAAAATTTGCAAAAAACTATGGAAAAATTTATAATTTGTGATACAATATCATAAACTAAATATAATAAAAGGAGAAGAAATATGTTAGCCTATAAAAGAGTGTTACTAAAGTTAAGTGGAGAAGCGATGTCAGGAGATGTGGGGCATGGAATTGCTCCAGATGTTGTGGGGGCGATTTGCGACCAAATCAAAATTGCTTTGGATATGGGAGTAGAAATGTCCATTGTAGTTGGTGGCGGAAATTTTTGGAGAGGTGCTAGAAATGGGCATAAAATGGAGCGAACCACAGCGGATTATATGGGCATGTTGGCAACGGCTATGAATGGTTTGGCGCTGCAAGATGCTTTGGAAGCAAGAGGAATTTTTACGCGTTTGCAAACAGCGATTGAGATGCGCCAAATTGCGGAGCCATATATTAAGCGAAAAGCGGCAAAACATTTATCAAAAGGAAGAGTGGTTATTTTTGCTTGTGGAACAGGAAATCCGTTTTTCTCAACGGATACGGCTGCTGCGCTTCGAGCTGCGGAAACCGATTCAGAAGTGATTTTGTTTGCGAAAACAATTGATGGGATTTATTCAGCAGACCCAAAAGTTGACCCAAATGCTGTGAAATACGATGAAATTTCCTATATGGAAATTTTGAACCAAGATTTGAAGTTAATGGATGCAACAGCGACTTCATTGTGCAAAGATAACAAAATACCATTGCAAGTATTTGCGATTAGTGATCCAAGTAATATTGTGAAGATTTTGCAAGGGGAAAAAGTGGGAACCATTGTCAAATAAGAAAGGAAGAAAAATATGAAAGAATTAGAAACTAAAATGCAAAAAACATTGGATAAATTACAAGAGAGTTTTTCGGAGGTGCGTGCTGGTCGTGCCAATCCGGCGATACTGAATAAAGTGTCTGTGGAGTATTATGGCGTACAAACGCCAATTAGCCAAATGGCTGGAATTTCGGTTCCAGAGGCAAGAATGATTGTGATTCAACCTTGGGATATGAGTACTTTAAAGGAGATTGAAAAGGCAATTTTGGCATCTGATATTGGCTTAAATCCAAACAATGATGGTAAAGTCATTCGTTTGAATTTTCCAGAACTAACAGAAGAAAGAAGAAAAGAATTGGTAAAAGAGATTAAGAAAATGGCGGAAGAGACCAAAGTAAGTATCCGTAATATTCGTAGAGATGGCATGGAAAAAGTAAAGGCTGATTTGAAAAATGGCGAAATTACAGAAGACGAAAGAGCGAAGTCAGAGGATAGTATTCAAAAATTGACAGATAAATATGTGGCTGAGATTGATAAAATTTTGGAAAATAAAGAAAAAGAGATTTTGAATATTTAAGGAGGCAAAATATGTATAATAATCATTTACCAAAACATATTGGGCTAATTATGGATGGCAATCGAAGATGGGCAAAGGCTAAAATGTTGCCAATAAAATTGGGGCATAAGCAAGGGGCAGAGACGTTAAAAAAAATTGTTAGATATGCGAATAAAATTGGGATAAAGCATTTGACGGTGTATGCGTTTTCAACAGAAAATTGGCGAAGAAGTCAGGAAGAAGTAGATGCTTTGATGAATTTATTGCAAAATTATTTGAATGATTTTACCAAAGAAGCAGATACTGAAAATATTGTCATTCGAGTTTTGGGAGACGTGACACAGTTGTCAGAAGATTTGCAAAAGGGAATTGCGTCTGCCATTGAGAGAACGAAAAAGAATACTGGTATCATTTTTAATATTGCACTTAATTATGGCGGTAGGGCAGAAATGATAAAAGCAGTCAAAGAAATTTCAGAAGAAGTTAAAAATGGAAAATTAAATGCAGATGATATAACAGAAGAAATGATTTCAAATCATTTGTATACAGCAGGGCAACCTGACCCAGATTTAATTGTCAGAACAAGTGGCGAGATGCGACTTAGTGGATTTTTAATGTGGCAATCTACATACTCTGAAATTTTATTTTTGGATAAATATTGGCCAGACTTTTCAGAAAAGGACCTAGATAATGCGATTGAAAATTACCAGCAAAGAAAAAGAAATTTAGGAAAATAAAACATGAAAAATTTACTCGCATTCTAATTGAGAGAAACGAAATAAAGAGAGCAAAGGATGAATAAATAATATGAATATAAAAAGATTAATAACTGCAATGGTGGGATTACCAGTGGTAATTCTGCTCATTATATTAGGAAATGTATATGTAATAGATACGGTTATTGCAATCATTGCAGTTATCGCTATGTATGAATATTCAACATGTATTAAACGTGAGGCAAAATTTATTTCGTGGATTGGCTATTTGTCAGCAATTTCAATAGCACTGATTCACGTTGTTTCCTCAAATGTTTTGAATACTGTTATCACATTAGGTGTGCCGATTTTGCTATTTTTGCTATTTTTAACAGTCATTGTAACCAATATGAAAGTGACCTTTAAAGATGCAGCCTTTTCTTTTATGGGAATAATGTATATCCTTGGTTTTCTTGGATTTTTGCCAATTTTATATGGAGTAGGTGGCAACGTTTCAGGCAAATTTTTGATTTGGTTTGTGCTCATTGCGGCTTGGGGAACAGATGCGAGTGCTTATATTGTAGGAAAAAATTGGGGAAAACACAAATTTAGCAAAGTCAGTCAAAATAAAACCATCGAAGGTTGTGTTGGTGGTGTAATAGGAAGTGTTGTGATAGCGCTAATTTGTGCTTTTATAATGAATACGTATTTTGGGACAGAAATAGCATATGGAACAATTGCGATTTTAATTGCGATTTTAAGCATAATTGGTCAAGTGGGGGATTTTTCGGCATCAGTTATCAAAAGATATTTTGATGTAAAAGATTTTAGTGAATTATTTCCAGGACATGGTGGCATGCTTGACAGAATTGATAGTGTCATGTTTATTGCGCCATTTGCATATTTTTTATTAACAATGTTTTTATAAAAATAGGGAGGTAAATTTTGCAAATTATCATTGGTATCATTAAAGTCGTTGTTTTATTGGGTTTTCTTGTCTTCATTCATGAGGGCGGTCATTTTTTTATGGCTAAATTGTGTAGAGTAAAGGTAAGAGAATTTTCAATAGGATTTGGACCAAAATTATTTTCAAAACAAGGGAGAGAAACGAAATATTCTATCCGAGCCATTCCATTTGGTGGTTATGTTGACATGCTTGGAGAGGTAGAAAGCAGCGATGAGCAAGGCTCTTTTAGCAAAGCAAAAGTATCCCACAGAATAGCAATTGTAGCAGCAGGTGCCATTGTTAATATTATTTTTGGTATTTTTGTTTATTTTTTGCTTATGGCGGGTTCTGGCGTTAATCGTTCTACGGTTGTTCAAAACTTAATTCCAGAATACGTTTCTGAAAATACAGTGTTGCAAGTTGGGGATAGAATTTTAGAAATCAATGGCGAGAAAACGCGAATTAAATCCGATGTTGATGATATTTTGCTTCAATCAAAAGGCGAAATGCTGACAATTTTAGTGGATAGAAATGACGAAACTATAGAATTGAATGTTACGCCAATTGGAATCCAATATGGCGAAATGACAAGATATATTTTAGGTGTGGAAGTGGCGCAGGCAGAAAAAAGTTTGGCAAATAATTTGTATTATGGAGGTTGGGAAACAGTAGCATTTATAGGTTCCATAGGCGATAGTTTGCAGATGCTATTTTCTGGAAATGTGGCGTTAAATCAAATGACAGGACCAGTTGGCATTTCTGAAATGGTAGTTCACACCAATGGAATGTATGAATTTGTCTATTTGTTAGCTGTGATTTCACTGTCACTTGGAGTGACAAATCTTTTGCCAATTCCTGCATTAGATGGTGGAAAAATTTTGTTGCTTTTGATTGAAGCAATCAGGAAGAAAAAAATGGATGAGGAATGGGAAATAAAAATACAATCAATTGGATTTACTTTTTTGATTTTATTGTCTTTGTATATATCGTTTAATGATATAGCAAAATTATTTTAATTCAAAAAACGAGAAGAGGGCGAAATATGAGATGTAGAATGTGTGGAGCAGAATTGAAAAAAGAGGGCGATATTTGCAAAAATTGTTATGACAAATATAAAAAAGAGGAAAAATTGAGACTTGGCAAAGAGCGAGAAATTTTTACAATCAAACGCGAATATTCTCCGAAGTTTAATGTCTTAAAAAATGGCGAACTAATTGTGTTGCTCATTATTATTATGTTAGCGGCTTTGAGTTCATACCATGTTCCGATTGCGATTTTGGTAATTTTGCTTTGCTTAATTGTGTTTGGTGCGTGGATGTTTTTTAATAAAAAACGAGCAATGGGAACCAAAACAGCGTTTTACGAGACAAAATTAAAATATGAGGCAAAATATTTATTTGTCAATCGTGAAGTTATGGTTGCTTATAATGACATTAAAGATATGCAATATTTTCAGTCACGTTCTCAGAAAATGTGCAAAATAGGCGATATTCGTTTTTATACACAAGGTTTCTTAAGTGGACTAACGATTAGCGACATTCCGGAAATCGAAGAAAATTTTGAAAAAATGCGAGATATTATCAATAGTACAAGATAGAAAATGAGGAGCAGAAAATGAATAATTATTTTTTAATTCATGGTTCGTATGGAAATCCCTATAAAAATTGGCTTCCATGGCTAAAAAAAGAATTAGGAAAAAGAAAATTAAATTGTATTGTGCCGAATTTTCCTTCGCCTTATCAGCAAGATTATGAAAGTTGGGGAAAAATTTTAAAAGCGTATTTAGAAATTGGCTATATTACAGAAGATACGAATGTTATTACACATAGCCTAGGCGGAATTTTTATTGCCAAATTCTTAATAGAGAATCACATAAAAATCAAAAAGCTAATGACAGTTGCAGGTTTTAACAATATTAAGTTTGAAGAAGATAATTCTTTATATGATTCGTTTTATACGGATAATCAAATGTTAAAAAATTTGCAAGAACTCTGTTTAGACAGAACTTGCATCTATTCTGACAATGACCCTTATGTTCCAAAACAAGAAGCAGAGGATTTTGCAACTTACATAAAAGCAGAAAAAGTGCTTGTTCAAAATGCGGGGCATTTTAATGAAAAATATGGATATCAAGAATTTCGAGAAATATTGAAATATATAAACTAGAGAAAGGATGTAAAACACAAGATGCCAAAATATGTGAGAGATGTTTTTGCAGATTATGTAGTAGAAAATAATTTAATTGATAGTGAAATCGAAAATATCAATTTGTATAAAAAGACTAACAAATTGCAAATGAATGTGATTTCTAATCAGCCAATTGGTTTGTCAGATATTGAAAGTTTTGAAAAATATGCTATTAAACGTTTTGGCGTTGTGCAAGCGCGCGTAGATATTAAATATCAAGATGTCGAGATTGAGCAAAATGTGGAAAAAGAGTGGAAAAGCATTGTTAGTTATATTGCTAAAAAAGAGCCATTTAGTCGAGCAATTTTAAATCAAAGTCATGTTGAAATCAAGGGAAAAGAATTAAGTGTAAAATTGGCAATGAAAGGTGCTGATTTTTTATTGACAAAAAAGTTTGATAAGGGCTTAGAGCATCTTTTGCTTAATTTATATAACGAAAATTATAAAGTCATGTTTCAAGATGATTTGGATGAAGAATACATCGAAAAATTTGAGGAACATTTGAAACAGCAAGAGCAGGAATTTGCTCAAAAATTGCAGGAAGAGGCAGAACAAGAGAGGGCAGATTTGCAATCACAAGAAAAGGAAATGGAAGCACAAATGCACGCAGAAGCAAGTATTGTGAATGTAGATGAACCAGAAGAAGTCACTCCATTAATTTTTGGCAGAAGCATGAACATCAAAAGTGACCCAATCAAAATTGCCGATATTTCGGTTGATACAGAGCGCGTTTGTCTTGACGGCGAAATTGTGCGAATTGGTGAATTGAAAGAATTGCGCAATAACAAAGAAAAAATGATTTTTGATTTTGACTTGTATGATGGAACCAGCACCATGACTTGCAAGGCGTTTTTCAAAGTGGAAGAAGCCAAGAAAATCGAAATGCGCATTAAATCTGCAAAAGGTTTAAAAATTGACGGAAATGCCAAATACAATCCATATGATAAAGAAATTGGCGTTGTGGCAAATACCATTATTGAAACTGCAGGACGCAAAAAGCAAAAAAGGACAGACAATGCAAACGAGAAAAGGGTGGAGCTTCATATGCACACCAAAATGAGCCAAATGGATGCTGTAACATCCTGTACGGATTTGCTAAAACGCGCTATTGATTGGGGCTGGAAATCAATCGCAATTACAGACCATGGCGTTGTGCAATCTTTTCCAGAAGCACATAAATTTTTGAAAAGCACGGGTGCAGATTTGAAAGTTTTGTATGGTGTGGAGGCATATTTTGTAAGAGACAATGAGCGTTCTGTCAAAAGAGATAAGGGACAATTAGTTGATACAGAATATTGTGTGCTAGATTTGGAAACAACAGGATTTTCACCAATTACGGAGAAAATCACAGAAGTTGGTATGATGAAAATTAAAAATGGAGAAGTAATTGACCAATTTGAATGTTTTGTCAATCCAGAAAAGCCCATTCCGCAAAGAGTTGTGGAAGTAACACATATTACAAATGACATGGTAAAAGACGCGGAAACCATTGACAAAGTTATTCCGAAAATGATTGAATTTATGGGAGATGATGTTTTGGTTGCACATAATGCCAAGTTTGATATGGCGTTTTTGAAGCATAATTTTCAAAAATATGGGTATGAATTTAAGTATACATATATTGATACTCTGCCACTTGCAAGAAGTATGTTTCCTCATTTCAAGAAATTCAAGTTGGGAATTTTGGCGGACAAATTAGGGATTGTTGTAGAAGTGGCGCATCGTGCCTTAGATGATGTCAAAACATTAGTTGGCGTTTTTAACAAAATGATTGAAATTGGCAAAGAAAAAGGTGCCAAAAAAATAGGCGATTTTGATACAAAATTCAAGGCTGATTTTAAATCTTTAGCAACCAATCATATGATTATTTTGGCGCAAAATTATGTTGGCTTGAAAAATTTATATAAGCTGATTTCATATTCACATTTGGATTATTTTTATAAAAAACCACGTATTTTGAAAAGCGTGTTAGACAAGCACCGCGAAGGCTTGATTATTGGTAGTGCATGCGAGGCAGGGGAACTCTACATAGCGGTTCGAGATGGCAAGCCAGATGAGGAAATTGAAGCGATTGCAGAGTATTATGATTATTTGGAAATTCAGCCACTTGGCAATAATGAATATTTGGTGCGAAACGAAATGGTACCAAATAAAGAAGCTTTGAAAGATATTAATCGTAAAATTGTTGAGTTAGGGGAAAAGCTGAATAAGCCAGTTGTGGCAACTTGTGATGTGCATTTTCTGGACCCACAAGACGAAATTTATCGTCGTATTTTGCAAGCAGGGCAGCGGCTACGATGATGCTGACATGCAAGCACCATTATATTTGCGAACCACGGAAGAAATGATGAAAGAATTTGACTATTTGGGTTACGAAAAAGCATATGAAATTGTGGTAAAAAATACAAATTTAATTTCTGATATGTGTGAAACGATTAGCCCCATTTCGCCTGAAAAATGTCCGCCACACATTCCAGGTTGTGAAGAAGAAATCCGCAATATTGCTTACCAAAAAGCACATGAGTTGTATGGCGATCCACTTCCAGAAATTGTACAAACAAGACTTGACAAAGAACTGGATTCGATTATCAAAAATGGATTTTCGGTAATGTATATTATTGCGCAAAAGCTGGTTTGGAAATCCAATGAAGATGGCTATATTGTAGGTTCGAGAGGTTCTGTTGGGTCATCGTTTGTAGCCAATATGACAGGTATTACAGAGGTAAATTCGCTGAAAGCCCATTATCGTTGTCCCAATTGCAAATATTCTGATTTTTCGGATTATGGCGTCAAAAATGGGTTTGATTTGCCTGACAAAGATTGCCCCAAATGCGGACATCGACTTGACAAAGATGGCATGGATATTCCATTTGAAACGTTCCTTGGTTTTAATGGAGACAAAGAGCCTGATATTGACTTGAATTTCTCGGGAGAATATCAAGCAAAAGCGCACAAGTACACAGAAGTAATTTTCGGAAAAGGCACGACATTTAAGGCAGGAACCGTTTCTGGTGTGCAGGATAAAACGGCATTTGGTTATGTACGAAAATATTATGAAGAACGTCATGTGCCGCTTCCAAAGGCAGAAATTGCCAGAATTTCGCAAGGATGTTTGGATGTTAAAAGAACGACTGGTCAGCATCCAGGAGGCATTATTGTTGTGCCAAAAGGGCGCGAAATTTATGAGTTTTGCCCTGTGCAACATCCAGCTGATAAAACCGATTCTGATATGATTACCACCCATTTTGATTATCATTCGATTGACCAAAACTTATTAAAACTTGATATTCTTGGACATGACGATCCGACCATGATAAGGATGTTGCAGGACTTGACAGGCACAGACCCCACAAAAATTCCACTTGATGATAAACAAACGATGTCGATTTTCAGTTCGACAGATGCTTTAGGGGTAACGCCAGAGCAAATTAAATCAGAAGTGGGAACTTATGGCGTTCCTGAATTTGGTACAGGTTTTAGCCGAGGCATGCTTTTGGAGACAAAACCAACCACGTTTGAGGAATTAATCCGTCTGTCAGGTTTGTCTCATGGTACTGATGTTTGGTTAGGAAATGCGCAAGATTTAATTAAATCGGGAACAGCGACTTTGAGTGAAGCGATTTGTACCAGAGATGATATCATGATTTATTTAATGGATAAAGGTTTGCCACCAAATACAGCATTTAAGATTATGGAGTCTGTGCGTAAAGGAAAAATTGCTGGTGGAAAAGAGCCAAAATGGGAAGAATATCAACAGATTATGCGTGAGCACGATGTGCCAGAATGGTATATTAATTCATGCAAGAAAATTAAGTATATGTTCCCAAAGGCGCATGCGGCAGCCTATGTGACAAATGCTTTTCGTATTGCGTATTACAAAGTGCATGACCCACTTGCTTATTATGCAGCGTATTTTTCAATTAGAGCAAAGGCTTTTGACAGCGAATTTATGATTTATGGCAAGGAAAAGGCGAAAAATAAAATGCGCGAAATTGAAATGATGGGAAATGAGGCGACTGATAAAGATTTGAAAATGCACGAAGATTTGGAAATTGTGATTGAGATGTACGAGAGAGGCTTTTCGTTTTTGGAAGTAGATTTGTATAAATCGCATAGTACGAGATTTCGTGTGGAGGATGGCGCGATACGTCCACCACTAAATAGCATTGCAGGTTTGGGAGATGTGGCAGCAGAGAGCATTTTTGAGGCGGCACAAGAAGAGCCGTTTGAATGTATTGACGATATGCAGGCACGTTCTAAAGTGGGAAAAGCGATTACAGAGTTATTGCAGAAATTTGGTTGTTTGAAAGGAATGACACAAAGCAATCAAATGTCGCTATTTGTATAATACGTTGCCACTGGGGCCCTAAGGGATACTATCCCTTAGGAATCCCTGCAAAGGGCGCTGCCCTTTTGAATCCCGCCCTTCAGCCAGGGAGGCAAGGTTTGCCGAGTTGGTTGTTTTGTATCTAGTTTGTGTCCGCGCGATAAGCGCGCGAGGGAGATAACATCATTCGTAGTTTGGAACAATACATGAAAACAATTGATGATGTTCGAATAAACGAACAATATAAAAGGAGAGAGGAAAATGTTTTTTGGAATACCAATCAAATATATTATGATTTATTTTGCTGTCATTAATTTATTCGGATTTTTAATTATGTGGTATGATAAACATCAAGCCAAATGGGGGAGATGGAGAGTGCCAGAAAAGACACTTTTTATGATTACATTTTTAGGTGGCGGAATCGGTACACTTGCTGGCATGTATACATTTCGCCATAAAACAAAAAAAATGCGATTTGTGATTGGATTTCCGACAATTTTGATTACAGAAATTTGCTTGATTATTTATCTTGCCTTATATGGGGAAGAAAAGCTTGCGGCTTTTTTGGAATTATTTTAAAAAAGACAATACAAAATAAACCACGAAAGTTTAGTCGTGGTTTATTTTTATAGACTTATTTTATTTCCATTGAACCAATTAACACTAATTTGATTTGTGCCAAATCATTGATGGAAACTGCTCCGTTTCCGTCAATATCCGCAGCTTTTAGTGCATTTCCTGTTAGCAACTCTTTTTCAATATAATGCAATTTTAATTTTGCAAAATCAACAAGACCAATTCTTCCATCATCATTGATATCGCCAGTTATAATTAACGTGAATTCTAAAGTACCTACTTTCAAAGTCATACCAGTTGCTAGCACATCATTTTCATTTAATTCATTTCCGTCTTTGTCTAAAAATACCATTGATTGCTCGGTTTCTACATTTTGTTTAAAGTGATTGACAGTTGTTTCAGGTTTAATTCTTGAGATAAATCCTTCTTCGATGGTATAAACATCAGACGTAATTCCTTCTGGAACAACTGGGTCAACTGGCACATCAGGATTTTCATTTTTGGTTGTATCTTCATATAAATTTATCATAGCTGCTGAGGCAAACATATGATAAGTTTCCATCTCAAATTTTACATATTGCGCTTGCATACTCGCATCAAATTCAATTTGCTTGAATTCTTCATTTTGCTCACAATTTTCTATTCTTCCTGCCTCAGTCCAATTTTCGCCATCCATACTTACATATACAATTCCATTTTTAATAGAATCTGGATCATTAACCTTATATTTTTTCTGAACAAATTCTAAAGTAGAAATATATTTTGGTTCATCCAATTTTATTGTAATAAATGGATTTCCCTCTTGCTCTAAAACACTATATCTAAAATCTGTATGCCAAATAGTATTCCTATTTCCATCAATTGTATTTGGTGCATAGAAAGGTCTACTAGAATCGATAGATTGTGTTGAAAAACCATGAATTGACAAATGTGAAATTGGAATATATTTTGCTGTATCTGGTTGATTATCCTCTGTAAATTCATATTCTAAACTTTCACTTGGTGTATAAATTCCTGTTCCTTTTGTTCTAACCAAAAGTGTATTATCTCCTGTTACAACAGGTTCTTGTTCAGCATAAGACTTCCACTCATTTTCACCTGACAATTTCCATTCTAATGTATCTACATTATTCAATCCAATTAATCGATTTTCTAAGTCATTCACATATGGCGTAATTTGAGGAACTTCTCCAGTTTTGATATGGATAATATATTCTGCCACATCTCCTTCAAAACGAACTCTAATTTTATCACTTTCATTAATTTGGTCTATTTCTTGAGCAGTTAATGGATGCTCTTTTCCATGTGCAGAGTTCCAAGTTGTTCCTCCATCAATGCTATAACTCCAATTTGCATTTTCAAATTCGTCTTCTAATATAATTTTTCCTGCATTTTCTCCATCAAATGAGAATTTTACAGATGTTTTTACCGTTTTATCCTCGTAAAAATTAAACATTCTAGCTGCAAACCAATTTCCATTTGTTCGATCAGCAACAATTTTTACATATTGTACTTTTGTTGGGTTATCCATTTCAAAAGCTTTTGTGTTGGCAATTGCTTCTTCAACAGTATTTGCTTGATTGGTATAGCTTAAATTCGTTTGTCTTGATAAAATTTCCCAATTTTCGCCATCCATACTTCCATAAATTGTACCATCGTAAATTTTACCATTTCCACCGCCAGCAGGAATAAATTCAACGGCTGATAAATAAACTGGCTCATCTAATTTAATTGTCATATAACGTTCTGTATCACTGCCATTCCAAGCAGAATGATATCTTGTATTAGCATTTCCATCTATTGCAAATGTTGCAGCACCTTGTTGGTTTGTTGCTTCAGTCGAAACGCCATGAATTGACAAATGCGAAATTGGAACATATTGTCTGTTTTGTGGTAAATTATCTTGTGTAAATGTAAAACTTGAACTTGTTGTGCTAGCTAAATGTACGCCAGTTGCTCCCATTCTGACAATAACTGATTTGTCACCTGTTAAATTTGGTTCTTCATCACGATAAAAAGTCCAGTTATCTTCTTCTCGGTATTTCCATTGCATAGCAGGACTTGCTGCCATTAATTTATTTTCTAAATCATTGGCATATAAAGTCGCTGGCAATCCGATTGATTCTTGAATATCGATTTTATATAAGTTTTCCTCATCATAATTCACACCAACAATATGAACATAAATATCGTTTTCTGATGTGATACTTGCAATTTGCTGAGGTGTTAACTGTAATTTGTGTTCTTCTTCTGCTGTAAATGAAACTTCATTCCAAGTTTGTTTTCCGTCTAAACTATAATCCCAACGAACTCCATTTCCATCAAAACGACTAGATAATACAATTTTATTTGCGTCATCTCCATCAAATGAGAAAGTTGCAATGGTTTTATCTAATTTTCCTAATAAGTAATTTGCTTCTAATCTGGTAAGACTTGGTTGATAAACATAATAGTTATCTGCTGTATTATTAGGTGTCCTACTTCCTTCTGTTAAAATTCTAGTTTGTAAAAGTGTAAAACGATATTGATTTTCGATAGTTGTTAAATGAGGTTTTATTAAATTTGTTAACTGTTGCATTGGTAGTGGGAAATATTTTAAATTTTCTGCTAATTCTTTAGCTAAATCAAAATATTCATTTTCTGTTTTGCTTTCATTTGCATTATATACATTAATTAATCCAAGCCAAGCATCCAAATTAATTGGTTGTATTTTTAATGCTTTTCGATAAATTTCTTCTTGTTTTGCTAAATCATTTGCATAACTATCAGCAAGCATAATCATTTTTTCACATTTTTCAAAATTTGTATAATCATTTAAAGCTTCTTGGGCAAGTGCCATATAGACTACTTGATAAGAACCTCTCGCATAATTAGTATTTGCATTTCCCCAGCCCATTAATAATCTTTCGCCTTTTTCGGATAAAGTCCAACCACTTACATCATTATCGATATTCCAATAACCTCTTCCTTGTGCATCTTTTGTGTAATATAACAGTGCTGCGTGTCCCGGTTGACCAATAACAGCTGCTGGTATACCATGTGTTGTACGAATATTAGAACCACTTTTTGAGATACCACCACAAACTGCACCTGTTCCAAATTTATTTCTGAAATTCATCCATACTTTGTATATCTTATTATCTGTAGTTCCTCTTGTTACGGATAAATTATAAGTTGGATTTGTTTTACCACCTGGTATTGTATAATTTAAATCAAATAATCCAGTACCATTTATAGCAAATAATTCGTTAAAATATTCTCTGTTTTCTTCGGTATAATAAAGATTATTGCCATAATCTGGCCATACATAAGCCATATAAGGATGAGGTGTTAAGTAATTTGTCGTTTTATATTGATCTAATTTAGTTTGAACATATGCATTTAACCACAGAATTTCCTCGTCATCGATAGCGTTATTCATAACAAAACGCATTTCTTCCACTTGCAATGCTTCAAACCATGGTGTGATGTCTAAATTGTCAGTTGCTCTAAAATTTCCATTTTTATGCATATATTTGAATATCGCATAACGTCTAAGAGCATCGGATTGATTTTCTACAACACCTGATTGCATCCACAAACCAACTCTTTGTGAATGTGTTAGAGCAATTGACATTGCCATTTTTTTGTATAAATCTCCATAAGTCATATCTGGATACCATGTATTATTTAAACATTCGTTGTTTGTAAAATCACTACTATATTCATCATAAAGTCTAGAAAGTTGTGTTAATGAATTATAATAACTTCCTCCCTCAGGGCTACCACCCATAATATAAAGACGAAGATTCTCTACATTATTCATCAACCATGAAAACATTTGTCTATTTGCTTCACTTTCATTTGTAAAACGTTTCAAAGCATATGGACCTGCTTTTTTAACAAGCTCTCTTTGCAATAATGTTAATTCATAGTCTCCTGTAATTTCTTGACCTTCATAATTTTTTAGAATTTGGTCATATTCTGCTACGGTTTTAATTCCATTGCTGTCATCATAACTTTCTTTTACTAATTTTGCATCTGCGTAGACAGAATGGTCACTTGCATTAGATGTTTTATCATCTGCATATAATTTTAAATATTTTGCATTTCTGATATCTATTTTTATAAAAGTCGCACTTTGTCCTGGTTGTTTATCTATTGGTCCATTTTCTAGTTGAGATTCCCAATTGGTTCCATCAGATGATGTGAAAACATCAAAAGTAACACCATCTCCTCGAGTTGATGTTGTATTTAATCCAAGATAAGCTGTAAAGAAGTCATATTCTGCATAATCTGTTAAGTCATAAACGACCGTAGAGGTAGCATGGGCAAAAATACCTTTCTCAAAAGTATAATTTGCTCCTTCTACTTTTACAGAAAGTGCAGTATTATCAGGAGTTTGATCTAGAGAAATTTCTCTCCACCCTACTGATGATTGCTCTGCTACATAAGGAATATCTGACAAATAACAGAATTCTGCTTCTTCTTTTGCAAAAGATATAGAAGAAGCATTATTGAATAAAAATATGATGAATAACAGAGCAAGACAAATAATGATTTTTAACAAAAATCTATTATCTTTTTTCTTATTTTCCATACATTTTTTCATTATAAATCCTCCATTTCTATTATACCTTATTATCATTATACCACAAAAAAGTAATTCTGTAAATAGTTTCCATAAAAAATATCCATAATTTTATTATTGTCCCATATGGACAATGGTTGGCATGGCATTATAACTATCATTGGATAGGATTTCTTTAGAAATGACAGTTCCTGCTAATCTTTTTTCAAGATAGGTAGTTACTTTGTAGCCACTATGACCAGCTTGGGTTACGACTTGTTGACCTGGAGCAAGGGTAGGATCTGGCACATATTGTGTTTCATAAGGAATGGTTTGCGTGGTAACGGGGATAATTTTAATCGCATATTCAATTTCTTCTTTAATGCCATGAATTCTAAATTCAACGATTCCATTTGCCACATTTGCTTCAAATTTAATAGGATAAGTTCTTGAATTTTTAAATTTAAAGTCCTGTACGCCATAAACAACAGTTGCATCACGACCAGCTGGCACATAACTGGTGGTATAGGAATGGTTACGTCTTTGCGTAATTTCTAAATTGGCAAGTAAGACAGCGTTGTAAAGGGTAGAGGAGATTTGGCAAATACCGCCTGCTAAACCATCCACTACTTTTCCGTTTTCATAGATTTTAGCATTGGTGTAACCGTCTTCAATGGTCCTTTTTCCAACGACTTCGTTGAAGGAAAATTCTTCGCCTGGCATAAGAACAACACCATTAATTTTGTCAGCTGCTATTTTTAAATTACCACTTCGATTTTTGTTGCTAGCATCGTATTTGGTTGAAAAGAAAGCAATTTCATAAGGGAATGCCTCAGTTCCAATATCATCAATGGTTTTAGCAGCTGGTGTTAATTTTAAGGGAATGGTGTATTCTGTTTTTGTCTCATCAGCAATAACTAATTTTGCTTCTTCCATAGAAATAGCAAAATCAACTCCGTCTTTTTCTTTAAAAATTTGAAAAGGTTGTTCGATGTAATAAGCATCTTGTGGTTCAGAATGAACCTCTGCATAAATTTTGTCTAAATTAATTGGTTCTGGGTTTAGAGTGTCGACTTGCATTTCGATAATATCTTCCTTATTTTGAGAGATGATTTCTGTGGCATTACGATTTTGAATATGTTGCAAAATATCGTTTTTTAGAGTTTCTTTTTTGAGAGCGATTCCAGGTTGACCTTTGTCAATAAAAAGCTCATTTCCCTCTATATAATAACTTGCTTGCACAACTAAACCAGGAATTTTAGAAGCGATATCGTCTAGGATATTATTTAGGGAATTTTCATTATAATGGCTTGTTACTTCGATATTTTTTCCTAAAAAAGCGGTAGCAAGTAGAGTGTAATTATTGATAATGATATTATTGTTCTTACCAATATTATAAGCTTCTGTAACACTATTTGTTACATCATAAGAATAGTCGATTTGATGAATATCAAAATCAGTTGTATAATCTTCGTCATAGTTTAGATGGATGGGTTGCATTAATTCGATATTAACAGCTTCATTAATTTTATTAGTTGCTTCTTCAATCGTTAAATTAGAAACATCAATTCCTTTGATGGAAACTCCCTTGGCAATGGTTTGTTTGCTTAAATTCAGTAGTGAAAAGATAGTTGAAAAAAGTAAAAGAATGATAAATATAATTGTTATGACAATTATTTTCCACAATTTTTTATTTTTTGTTTTGGTATCAGCTTTTGGTTCATTCGTAGACATTTGGCTGCTTCCTCCTTAAAATAATATATTTTATATTATCATAACTGGGATTTTTTAGCAATATTTTGTGGCTTAATTTTTTTTCGATTTCTACTAGACAAGTTAGAAAATTATAGATATAATAAAAACAGTTTATTCGACAAAAAGTGAGGTAGAAAATGTTAGGGAGATTGATAGAACGTATTCGAAAAGAAAAAGGAATTTCAAAAACAGAATTAGCAAGACTTACACGGAATTGATGTAGGACATTTATCGCATATTGAAAAAGGGGAAAGGAACCCAAGCACCAAAACATTAAAAACAATAACGTTGGCTTTAGGTGTGCCTTTTGAGATGCTTTATTATACGTTTGACAAGGAATTAAAGGAACCGCAAATAGAACGAAATTACATCAATTACGTATCTTACAGCCAAATTCCAGCTTTTACGGATTTTGATTTGATTGATTGTCCTGCCAATTTTGCTAATGCGTCATTAGCGTTTAAGGCGCCAGATAATTCAATGGAGCCAATGATTAAGGAGCATTCGTATGCTTTTGTAGAGCTGAATGCGATTGTTAATCATAAGGAAATAGGGCTTTTTAAGGTAAATGATAAATTTGTGATTCGCAAATTAATTTATAAAAAGGATCATTTTATTTTGAAACCAAATAATAGCATGTATAAAGACACCGTGATAGGGGATTCTGACGAATTTTCAATTATTGGAAAAATTTATGTCTAAGATTGAAATTTTTTGTGAAATTGACTTGAAAAAATTTTTGGTTCATAATATAATAAAAATGATAAAATTTTATTACTACATAAGAGGAGAGTTTTATGGAACTTGTAAAAAATATCTTTTTTAATACAGATAAATTGACATCTAATTCGCTTGTTAAAATATCTTATACAGGAAGCCTTTTTCAAAATAATTCGGAGAAAGTGAAAATTCACTATGGTTTTGGAAATGATTGGGAAAATTTGACAGAAGCAGAAATGAAAAAAACGGATTTAGGTTTTCAAATAGAAGTGGATTTATTGGATAGTAATACATTTAATTTTTGTTTAAAAAATGAAAGGGACGAATGGGATAATAATCATGGACAAAATTATGTTTTTCCAATAGAACATCCAGATACTTCTTTGATGGCGATGGAAGAGCCACCAATTGCTCGTCCGCGTCATTTGAGGAAGTCCTATTTGATTTCTAAGAAAATACGATTGGCGATTTATAAAATTATTATTTCCATTCCAAAATTGATTTCAGGGAATTATAGAAGAAAAGAAAAACGTGTGGATTTATAAAATTGAGAAAAATAGAGATAAAGTGTAATATTTTATGAAAAATAACATATAATATAGTATAAATGTTTGTTGATCTTCAAAAAATGCTTAAAATGGATTAGAAAACAGTTGACAATTTTGAAAAAATGTGTTATAATAAATTCTAGTTTTAAATAGAAAGATATTTGAGCTTTCTATTCTATATCGCGGGGTGGAGCAGTTGGCAGCTCGTTGGGCTCATAACCCAAAGGTCGTAAGTTCGAGTCTTACTCCCGCAACCAGATGTAAAGTTTCCCTATAAGGTTTCCCTTATAGGGATTTTTAAAAGGAGGAAGACGATATGAAAACACAAAATAAGGTAGAACCTAGAACATTGCCGGGGTTTATGGAATTACAACCAACAGAACAAGTAGTATTAAATCAAATGAAAGAAAAAATTCAGAAATCTTATGAGAGATTTGGTTTTTTGCCAATGGATACACCTGTTTTAGAGTTGTCTGAAGTTTTATTGGCAAAGGCTGGAGGAGAAACGGAAAAACAGATTTATCGTTTTACAAAAGGGGAAACTGATTTAGCGATGAGGTTTGACCTTACAGTTCCACTAGCAAAATATGTAGCACAGAATTATGGGATTTTGCAATTTCCATTTAGAAGGTACCAGATTGGCAAAGTCTACCGAGGCGAAAGACCGCAAAGAGGTAGATTTCGAGAGTTTTATCAAGCTGATATCGATATTATTGGAGATGGAGAATTGCCCCTTTTAAATGATGCCGAAATTCCAAGTGTTATTTATACGACATTTAAAGAGTTGGGATTTGATAATTTTACAATTTGCATGAATAATAGAAAAATTTTGAATGGATTTTTTGAATTTTTGCAATTGGCAGAAGTGTCAACAGAGGTTATGAGAATTATTGATAAACTTGAAAAAATTGGAATGGATTGTGTCAAAAAAGAATTTTCTGAACTTGGCGTTGATAAAAAGTCAATAGACCAGATTTTGAATTTTATTTCCATCAATGGAAGTAATGATGAGAAAATTCAAGCGCTAGAAAAATTAAATATTGCCAACCCTGTATTTGAAAATGGTTTGTCTGAGCTAAAAGAAGTGATTAAAAATATCAAACTTTTTGGTGTTCCAGAAAGTCATTTTAAGCTTGATTTGACGATTGCAAGAGGTTTGGATTATTATACAGGGACCGTATATGAAACATTTTTGAATGATTATAAACAGATTGGGAGTGTTTGTTCTGGTGGAAGATACGACAATTTGGCAGATTTTTATACAGATAAGCCATTGCCAGGAGTTGGAATTTCGATTGGGTTGACAAGGTTGTTTTATCAACTGAATGAATTAAATTTAGTGAAAGTTGACAAAACTTCTATTTCTGATGTGCTAGTGGTTTCAATGTCAGATGATATTTCGGCTTGTTTACCAGTAGCAAGCGCTTTTAGAAAAGAAGGCATTCCTACAGAAGTTTATATGAATAATAAAAAAATGAAAGCCAAATTCAAATATGCTGACAAACTTAACATTCCGTATATGGCAATCTTGGGAGAAGACGAAGTCAAAAATGGAACAGTTTCGCTGAAAAATTTATCAACAGGTGAACAGAATACCATGACGATATTGGAAGCAGTTCAGGTTCTTAAAGCAAAAATGTAGTAATTTCAAAAATTCTCTAATGAGAATAATATGTGGAAAAGGGTGGAGGATTGAATGGAAGCAAATAATAGAAGATTATATACAAAAATAATAGAACAAACTTATAGACAATATACGATACCTGTTTACCAAAGATTGTATTCTTGGCAAAAGCAGCAATGCAATCAATTATATGATGATATCATGGATAGTATAAAAAAGGGAAGAAATCATTATTTGGGAAGTTTAGTTTATTTTGAGAAAACAGAAAATAATTTTTCTTTTTGTCCAATAATTGATGGACAGCAGAGGGTAACAACAGTTATATTGTTGCTAAAAGCTTTATATGATATCGCAGACGATGAGAAAGATAAAAGGATAAAGAACAGAATTTATCATTCTTTGTATAATGATAATTGTGAAGAAAGATATAAACTGAAATTAAAATCTGTAGATAGCGATAATCAAGAATTAGAAAAGGTTTTGATGGGAAATTTAAGTGATTTAGACCAATCATCCAATGTTGCGATTAATTATCATAATTTTATAGATAGAATAAAAACATCAGTAGAGTTGGAGCAAGTATCAATTGATGAAATTTTTGAAGGTATAACGAATTTAGAAGTGGTAGAAATTATTATTGATAAAAATGACGATCCGCAGCTAATTTTTGAAAGTATCAATTCAACTGGAATGTATTTGGAAACTTCGGATTTAATCAGAAATTTTTTATTAATGGGAATTAAAGATGCAGGAAAGCAAAAGGAATATTATAAAAAATATTGGGTTAAATTGCAAAATGATGTGGGAAAAGATAATATCGAAAAGTTTTTCTATGATTTTTTAGTCATGAAAGATGCGAGATACATACAAGAAACGAAAGTATATGATAATTTTAAATTATATTACAGAAAAGTGAATAATCAAGAATATGTTTTTGAAGAAATTGTAAAATTTGGAGAATACTATAAATTAATTGTATGCAATAATTCTAAATTATTTGGCGAAAAATCTAATCAGTTATGCGCTTTATTTGGATTATTAAAACATAGTACAATTTATCCATTTTTACTACAAGTTTGTGATGATTTTCAGGAAGTCCAAAAATTATATAGAAATGATGTTGCTGATGATGAAGTGGAAGCGATTAAATCAAAGGAAGAAGAATTCAATAAAATATTGTTTTTATTTGGAAATTATGCGTTAAGAAGAGCAGTGGCAGAAGTACCATCTTCAAGTTTAAGAAGGTTTTATGCTGGTTTATATAATAGAGTATTTGGGATTAATAAAGTAAATCAAAAGATGTATTACAAAGCCTTAGAATCATACTTATGTACGCTAAAAACGAATGATAGAATGCCAAGTGATAAAACTTTTGAGGACAGTCTTATTTATAATAATATGTATAAAAAGTCAAAAATATTAAGATATTTCTTTGATTTTATAGAAAATGATAATGAAGAACCAGTGGATATGTCAGATATGACGATTGAACACATTTTACCGGAAACGTTAAGTAATCAGTGGAAGAAAGATTTGGGTGAGGCAAGGTATCAAGAAATATATGATAAATATGTTCATACATTGGGAAATTTATCCATAACAGGCTATAACTCTGAGTATAGTAATCATTCATTTATTGAAAAAAAGAAAAAATTTAAGGAATATTTTTGCGCAGGAAAAAGTAAAGTAAAAATTTTAAATGAAGAATTACTAGATGAAACTATTAATAAATGGGAAGAAGATGAAATTATAACGAGAGCCAAACGATTATCTGGAAAAATTATAAGTCATTATTCATATCCAGAAAATATAGATACGACTTTAGAATTTGAGAAATACTATGAATTTTATATCGACAATGAAGAAGATGATGGCGGCGAATATGTCAATAATCAAGCATATAAATTATATGGTTTCAAATACGATGGAGTGAAATATAGAGCGAATTATTTTAAGAAAATATATGTAGAAATGATAAAAATTTTATATTCAAGCAATTCAGGCATACTGGATGAATTAGCCAAGCAGAATTTTAAATTTGAAAATGGAACGAAAATAATATTTTCTAGAGAAAGAGTAAATCAATGGCAAACAGAAATTGCACCTATTTTATTTATTGAAACAGGATATAGTAGACATATGATATTTTGGTGGATTAGGGAATTATTTAAAAAATATCAATTGGATATACAGAATTTTTGCATTTTATTTACAGATAAAGAATAATGAAATATGTTAGAATGTGCTAAAAGGAGTGATTAAAATTAACTGGTTAGATGTTAAAATCGACGGAAAAGTTTACAAAAGAATCATGATTGTTGGAATTGCAATTAGTGTTATTTATGTATTAGTAACATTGATGTCTTTTGCACTTCCTCGTGTGTATCATTTGGACAAGAATACAAAAATAGACACAGAACATACTATCAAAAATGGCATTTTGAATTTGTACCGAGGAAGTTTAAGATTGGAAATTTTGGGCTGGGCGTATAAGGAAGGACAATCCATAGAAACTTTTAAAAGCAGTTTTATCCTAAAAAATCGAGAAAATGAGAAAATGTATTTGCTTAAAACTGGTATGGAATTGGTAGAAGAAAATCAATTTGTGGATGGACATGAATGCTTAAAAAGTGGCTTAAAAACGGAAAGTATTGTGCTTGGATTGCCCAATGCAGGTTATGATTTATACATTTTATATCAAAATGACGGAGAAGATTTGCTGGTAGATACAGGAGTAGAAGTCAATTTATAAGGAGAGAAAAATGACCAAAATAAAGAACTTTTTGAAAACGAACCAAAGAAAATGTTTACTAATTTTTTTTATATTAGAATTTTTCATCAGTATTTGGATTACGCCAAATAAATACGACTCTGAATTTTTTATCCAGCAAATGAAAGAAATGTCGGTTTGGGATTTCGTTGGTATGCGCTATCAAACATGGACTTCAAGAGTTTTCATCGAAACTTTAATTTGTCTAATTTTGCCCAAAACGGGCGTTATTTGGGCAATTTTAAACACAATCATGATGACGATTTTAGGGTATTCGATTTTAAAACTATTTGTCAAAGAAGAGAATAAAATATTGAATTGGATGGCGATTTGCTTTATTTTCATTTATCCGCTAGATAAAATCGCGTCTTGCGACTGGGGAGCAGGTTCCATGAATTACACTTGGCCGCTTGCTATGCTGCTTTTTAGTATGATTCCTATTGCAAAAATACAACGCCAAGAAAAAATCGCAAAATTTATGTATCCGATTTATTCAGCAGCTTTGGTTTTTGCTTGCAATCAGGAGCAGTGTTGTATGCTCGCGTTTTGCGCTTATACTATTTTTACGATTTATCATATTTTAAAAAATAAAAAAGTGCATCCATTTTTGGTTGTGCAATGCATTTTTGCACTTTTCAGTTTGCTATTTATTGCGACTTGCCCGCGGAAATTATGCCAGAAAAACAGAAGAAATCGCGACTTATTATATGGAATTTGCGTCTTTGGGTTTTCTTGACAAAGTTTCCTTAGGTTTAACAGCAACGGTCAACCATTTATTAGTTGGCACAAATCTTGTTTATTTTGTGTTTTCACTTGTTTGCTGTGTTTATATTTTCAAACAATACAAGCAAAATTTATACCGCGCTATTAGCCTAATTCCCTTGGTTACGAGTTTGATTTTTGGCATTTTCAAAGATATCGTTTGCAGAGTATTTCCTTATTTTGGCGTCTTTTATGAAATGCTGATGAAAGAAACAGCTATGTTAACCCCAGGAAATTACTTAGATTTCATCCATTTTTTGCCACTGATTTTAGCGTTTTTAGTGCTGGGCAGTATGTTACTCAATATTTTGCTGATTTTCAAAAACTTGAAAAGTAATTGCGCTATTGTGATTTATGTTTTGGGCGTGATGTCTAGAGTGGCGCTAGGTTTTTCGCCAACAGTATTTTCGTCAGCGGACAGAACATTTCTCTTTTTTGAATTTGCACTCATCATTATCAGTATTTTAATTTGGCAGGAATTTGAAAAAGAAACAGACAAATCGCAAATCAAAGTCAGAAGTCGATTAGCAACTTTCATAGCAGTCATAGCGGTTTTGCAATATGCTCATACATTGATTTACACATTCATGAGCCAAATGTAGAAAACGATTTTAATTAGATTTTAGTGAAAAACGAACTATTAAAGAATCTTTGATAGTTCATTTTTGTTATAAAATTTGAAAAAATGCAAAAAATAGAAATAAAATTAAATGTTAGCCTTGACAAACAAAAGACAACATTATATAATGTTAACCGTGATTAACTATTTAGGAGAAAAGTATGATTTCACAATCATTAGAAGAATATTTAAAAAACATGTATGTGTTGAAAAAACAAAATGGACGAGTGCGCGTAACAGATATTGCAGAAAAAATGAATTGTACAAAAGCAAGTGTTAACAAAGCAGTTCGCAACTTGAAAAATCATGAATTGTTGCATTATGAGACATATGGAACCATTGAATTGACAGAAGCTGGGGAAAATTTAGCCAAAAAAATTTTAGAAGCATATGATATTGTTTTTTTGTTTTTGAAAGAAGTTCTCAATTTGGAGGAAGAAGCAGCTAGACAAGAGGCTGAAAAGATGAAATCCAATATGACAGACGATACCATTAACCAATTAGCAAAATATGTGCATCATGTGCTAGATTTAAGTGATTTAAATTGTGATTATGATGTGAACAAGGAAAAATGTCGTTCTTGCAAACGCAGAACAAATGTAAAATTGTAGAGAACAGAAAGGGAAAATCATGGGGGAGAATTTATTAGAAATTAAGGATTTGCATGTCAATGCAGAGGAAAAAGAAATCCTAAAAGGAATTAATTTGGAAATCAAAAAAGGCGAAATTCATGTTATTATGGGGCCAAATGGTTCTGGGAAAACTACCACTGCAAATGCTATTTTGAATAATCCAATGTACACAAAAACAGCAGGAACCATTACTTTTGAAAACGAAAATATCAATCCATTAAAAACTGACGAAATTGCACGAAAAGGGATTTTCATGTCTTTTCAATTACCAGAGGAAATTCCAGGGGTTTCGGTTACCAATTTTTTGAAATATGCCAAAAATAAAATGACAGGAAAGCCAGTGAAAATCTTTGAATTTAAAGAAGAATTGAAAAATAAGATGGACGAATTAAATATGAATTCTAAAAATATGGAAAGAAGTCTAAATGTAGGTTTTTCTGGTGGCGAAAAAAAGAAAAATGAGATTTTGCAAATGCTTGTGTTAAATCCGAAATTGGCGATTTTGGACGAGACGGATTCTGGTTTGGATGTGGATGCGATTAAAACGGTTTCCAAAGGAATTGAGATGTTCAAAACAGAGGAAAATGCGGTTTTGATTATCACACATAATACGAAAATTTTGCACAGTTTGAAAGTGGATTTTGTGCATGTTTTGGTAAATGGGCAAATTGTCAAAACAGGAACGCAGGATTTGGCAAAGGAAATCGAAGAAAATGGGTATGGGAAATTTAAAGCATAAAAAAGGCGGCTGTTACACCGCCTAGCCCAAGAGGACTATAATGGAAGATTGGTTGCAATAAAAAACAATAGCAAGATTGACAGTGTGACGAGTGCAAAGTTGCGAATTTTTACTATTTTTTGGTGCCGCAACTCCATTAGGCGTTCTACTTCTGCCAATGTCTTTCTAGTATCCAACGGTATACACCTTCCTTCTGTCATTTAATTCATCTATTATACCATAAATCAACATAAAAGTCAAGAAGCTAGGAGCGTTATTCTTACAATAGAAAGGAAAAATCATGAGTAAAACTGAAATTAAAGTGAGGATAATAGGTATAAAAAATAAGCCACCAGCCGAAGTGCTCGGCTGGCGGTAGATTGGATTTTGAAATTACTTGCGTTTATTTTTGAAGAAATCCAAAATCATGCCTAATGCAAATAACATTAATAAAAAAGGAAAGTAAGGCTTAAGAGTTTCCAGTTTTTCAAGTTGAAGTTTATCAAGTTCTAAAAAGTAGTCCCAAATGTTCATAAAATCCCTCCTTATGTGTCTGTGTCTTGAAGATAGAGAAGAAAATGAAATAATATGCTGGTAAGAAGCATACTAAATACTTGTAAACTAGGGTTTGAACTGGTCCACATATTAATTCCAAGTCCAATCATAGCAGAAACTTTCCAAATAGTTAAATTTTGAGTTATTGCAGTGAGCAGGAACATTCCAATGTACAATATAATTGCTTGGAGAGATATATTTTTCGAAAATAGAATAAATATTCCAAACAAAAAGAAATGAGTACCAATGCCAAGTGAAAAATATGACATTGATGTTCCTAAAACTGAGAAGGTCAGGAAAAAGATTCCTAAACTCATTAGAATTGCCCAAGGCCGCATATTGTTTGCGAAAATGGTGCATATTCCAAAGAAAATCATACCACTAGCTATACTGTAACCTAATTGTTTGTTCATAAAAGCACCTCTCTTTTCTAAATATTTAATACTAATATTATATTATAAATTAACATAAAAGTCAAGAAGCTAGGAGCGTTATTCTTACAATAGAAAGGAAAAAATCATGAGTAAAACTGAAATTAAAGAAATCAATCAAAATCGATATGATTTCAAAAATAAAGATGAATATGATTTTAAAATCAAAAAAGGTTTGACCAAAGAAATTATTGAGGAAATCTCCAATCAGAAAAATGACCCAGATTGGATGCGAGCATTTCGCTTAAAAGCATTGCAAGTTTACAATGAATTGGAACTTCCAACTTGGGGACCAGATTTAAGTGAGTTAGACATGAGCGAAATTGCAACATATGTGCGCCCCAAATCGCATCTCCAAAATTCGTGGGAGGATGTGCCGGAAGACATTAAGAATACGTTTGACAAACTCGGCATTCCAGAAGCGGAGAAAACGTCGTTGGCAGGAGTTGGTGCGCAGTACGATTCCGAAGTTGTGTATCATAGCATGAAAAAGGAATTGCTAGAGCAGGGCGTTGTGTACACAGATATGGAAACGGCTATCAAAGAATATCCGGATTTGGTTAAAAGTCATTTTATGAAATGTGTACCAGTTTATGACCACAAATTTGTGGCTTTGCATGGGGCTGTGTGGTCAGGTGGTTCGTTTGTGTATGTGCCAAAAGGTGTTAAGGTTGACATTCCGCTGCAATCATATTTTCGCTTGAATTCGCCAGAATCGGGGCAATTTGAACATACTTTGATTATTGTTGATGAGGGTGCAAGTTTACATTTTATTGAAGGTTGTTCGGCGCCCAAATATAACAAAGTCAATCTGCATGCTGGTTGTGTGGAACTATATGTGAAAGACAACGCTTATTTGCGTTATTCGACCATTGAAAATTGGTCCAAAAATATGCTAAATTTGAACACAAAAAAGGCAATTGTTGGGAAAAATGCCAAAATGGATTGGGTGTCTGGTTCGTTTGGTTCTAAAATTTCGATGTTGTACCCAATGAGTATTTTGAATGGAGAGGGCGGCAAAACAGAATTTACAGGAATTTCGTTTGCAGGAAAAGGGCAGAATTTGGACAATGGATTTAAAGTAATTCATAATAGCGAAAATACGTCAAGCGTGGTAAATGCGAAATCGATTTCAAAGAATGGCGGAAAATGCACGTATCGTTCATTGGTGCGTATTGGCGAAAATGCGAAACATTCCAAATCTTCGGTTTCTTGCGAATCACTGATGTTGGATGACATATCTGTTTCGGATACGATTCCAGTAAACGATATTCAAACAGACGAAGTGGAATTTTCGCATGAGGCAAAAATTGGAAAAATTAGCGATAAAACAATTTTTTATTTGATGAGCCGAGGGCTGTCGGAAGAAGATGCACTAGGCTTGATAGTCAGAGGTTTTGCGTATCCTATTTCAAAAGAACTACCAGTAGAATATGCAGTAGAAATGAACAATTTGATTAATTTGGAATTAGAAGGAGCAATTGGATAAATGAAAATAACGAAATTAAACGAAACGCCTGTTAGGACGGTGAGAAATTTTAATATTAATAACATAAAATTGGAAAATGCTCTAATTCCTGATAATATTGCGAGTTTTGCGAATGTTAAGAAAACGGGACAGAGTGCACAGATAAAAGTAGATGAAAATTGTGGTCCCATTGAATTGAAGTTTGGTTTAAGTGAAGGTTTAACCAATCAAGTTCGTGAACAAGCAAACCAAAAAGTGCATGTTAACATTACGGGCGCCGTAGAAAAAGAGGAAAAAATTGAGTTTTTCTTGGAGGAGAAAAATTTGAATTTAGTTGACGATATTGAAATTATGGCAAGTGAAAATGCAAAGGCAACGATTGTTTTAATGTATCAATCAAAAAAGAATTTGACCTGTTATCACAATGGAATTTTGCGAGTAACAGCGCTGAAAAATGCAAACATAAAAGTTGTTTTAATCAACTTGTTGAATACAGATTCTACTCATTTTATGGCGATTGAAAATATGTTGGAGGAAAATGCAAAAGTACAGTTTTGTATAGTGGACTTTGGTGGGAAAAATAGTGTAACTAATTTGTATTCTAATTTAGCAGGAAAGTTGTCAGAACATAGGATTGATGCGATTTATTTAGGTAAAGAAAAGCAAATGTTTGATTTGAATTATATAACGGAATTAAGTGGAGAGAAATCAAAAGTTGACATGGAAGTGCAAGGGGCTTTGAAAGACTGTGCTAAGAAGCATTTTAAAGGGACAATTGATTTCAAAAAAGGTTGTAAAAAAGCAAAAGGCAGCGAAAATGAAGCTTGTATATTACTTTCGGATACAGCAAATTCAATTTCGCTCCCAATGCTTTTGTGTTCCGAGGAAGAAGTGGAAGGAAATCATAGTAGTTCTGCTGGCAAGATTGATGAAAAAGAATTGTTTTATATGATGAGCCGAGGTTTTAACGAAAAAGAAACTATGAAATTAATGGTCCGAGCAAAATTCAATAAAATTTTGGCAAAAATAAAAAATGAAGGAATCAGAGAATTTATTTTGCAAAAAATGGATGAGAAGTTGGATTAAAAGTGGAAAAATTTTAATTAGAAGGTTATGAATTTTAACAATAGTCAAAGGAGAAGAAAATGAGAATTACAATTGAAATGGCGTGTTCGGCGAATGGTTTAATTGCAACTGAAAATGGAAATGAAGATTTTTTGTCAAATCGAAATTACCAAATTATGTTAGAGTTTTTAAAAGAATATGATTGCTTGGTTTGGGGCAATACGACGTTTAAAAATGTTGTTTCTTGGGGAGATAATTATATCAATGACTTAAAGGATATTACAGTCATTGTTTTTTCAAAGGAAGCAGTAAAGTCTAGTTATTCAAATGTTATGTATTGCAATTCTTTAGAACATTTTAAGCAAATTTGTGCTGAAAAAAGTCTTGATAAAATATTGATTTCTGGAGGAGCTCATATAAATACTTTGTTTTTAAAAAATGATATGGTAGACAATATAATTATTAATTATAATCCATATATTTTAAATAAAGGAATTAATTTGTTTGAAGGTGATTATTTTGAAAAAGAATTAGAACTATGTGATGTAAAAAAAGAAAAAGAAGGAATTGTGCAATTGTGGTATCAGGTGAAAAAGATTTAGTGCATGATGATTAGAAAGAGACTAATAATACATAAAAGGAGGAAAAATGAACGATTTGAAAAGAGACTTTCCGATTTTGCAGAATCGAGAAATGGTGTATTTAGATAGTGGGGCGACGACGCAAAAGCCTGTGCAGGTGATTAAAAAAGTTGAAAAATTTTATGAAACACAAAATGCAAATCCGCATCGAGGTGCGTATACTTTAAGTATGGAAGCAACCGAGGTTTACGAAAGTGCACGAAAAAAAATTGCGCAATTTATTCATGCAAAATCTAGCGACGAAATTATTTTTACCAAAAATGCAACCGAGGCCTTGAATTTGATTGCGTATTCATATGGCATGGAAAATTTGAAATCGGGTGACGAAATCGTAATTTCGATTATGGAGCATCATTCCAATTTGGTGCCTTGGCAAAAAGTTTCTAAAGTAACAGGTGCGAAATTGAATTATATGTATTTGAATCACGATTTTGAAATTTCTGATGAAGAGATTGAAAATAAAATAACGGACCAAACCAAAATAGTTGCCATTACACATGTTTCGAATGTTTTGGGAACGATCAATCCTGCCAAGAAAATTATCAAACAAGCGCATAAAAAAGGGGCAATTGTGATTGTGGATGCTTCGCAAAGTATTCCGCATATGAAAATTAATGTGCAAGATTTAGGTGCAGATTTTCTGGTGTTTTCTGGACATAAAATGCTGGCTCCACTTGGGATTGGCGTTTTGTATGGCAAACGTAAATTATTAAATCAAATGAGTCCATTTTTGATGGGGGGCGATATGATTGAATATGTGTATGAGCAAAATACAACGTTTGCGCCACTTCCGAATAAATTTGAGGCAGGAACGCAAAATGTCGAAGGTGTGGTTGGCTTGGCGGCTGCGATTGATTATATTGAAGAAATTGGGTATGCTAAAATACAGAAAGTCGAAAATGAAGTGATTTCGTATGCAAGAGAAGAATTGGCAAAACTAGAATTTTTAACATTGTATTTGACGCCAAATGAGGAAAATCACTCAGGCGTGATTTCTTTTAATATAAAAAATGTTCATCCTCATGATGTGGCGAGTATTTTAGATGGTCAAGGTGTATGCGTGCGTTCACGGAAATCATTGTGCGCAACCATTGATGCGATTTTTGGGGATTGATTCGACATGCCGTGCTAGTTTTTATTTTTATAATGATAAGGAAGATGTAGACAAGTTGGTGGCGGCTTTGAAAAAGGCGTATGCGATGTTTGAGAAGTATATGAAAAATTAATTTGGAGGAAATATGGACGAGTTAGAAGATATTTATAATGATTTGATTATGGAGCATAGCATGAATTCTGATAATAAGAAGAAACTGGAAAATAGCGATTTTCAGGAAAAGGGGCATAATCCAAATTGTGGAGACGAAATTACATTGGAATTAAAATTGAATGGAAATGTGATTGAAGATATGGCTTTTTCGGGTCATGGTTGCGCGATTTCGTTGAGTTCTACCTCGATTATGATTGATACTTTAAAAGGGAAAACGATAGAAGAAGCGAAGGAAATTGTTGGAACTTTTATTGGGATGATAAAAAGAGAAATAACAAATGAAGAGGATTTGAGGAAATTGGAAGATGCGATTGCGTTTAAAAATGTGTCAAATATGCCAGCACGTGTGAAATGCGCGCTTTTGGCATGGCATACCATGGAGGATATTTTGAGTAAAAATGAAAAATAAAAAAGTTTTATTAGGAATGAGTGGAGGCGTGGATAGCTCCGTGGCGGCTTTGCTTTTGCAAGAACAAGGCTATGAAGTGATTGGTTGCACATTAGAATTGTTTGCAGGAAGCAGTTGTTGTAATACAGAGACTTATTTGGATGCGAAAAATGTGTGCAACCAAATTGGAATTCCGCATTTTATTTATGATTGTAAAAAGGAATTTGAAAGATATGTGATTGACAATTTTATAGAAGTTTATGCAAGTTGCAAAACGCCAAATCCGTGTATTGAGTGTAATAAATATATGAAGTTTGGGTTGATGTGGGAAAAGGCGCAGGAACTTGGGTGCGATTTTATGGCGACAGGACATTATGCGAAAACGGAATTTAGCACTGAATATCAAAAGTGGGTTTTGAAAAAGTCGAATAATGAAAAAAAAGACCAGAGTTATGTTTTGTGGAGTATGCCAAAAGAGTTGGTAGAGCATATGTTGTTTCCGCTTGCAGACTTTGAAAGCAAAGAGGAAATTCGTCAAATGGCGCGAAAGAGAAATTTGAAGGTTGCCAATAAGCCAGATAGTGAGGACATTTGCTTTGTTCCAGATGGCAATTATAAAAAATTTCTAGAAAGTCATTCTGAAATGAAACCTCAAGAGGGAAATATTGTAAATGCTAATGGCGAAGTTTTGGGACAACATAAGGGATTGTATTATTATACAATTGGGCAACGCAAAGGCTTGGGAATTGCGCATCAGACGCCACTTTTTGTGTTGGGTTTTAATCGTGAAAAAAATGAAGTCATTGTTGGTGAAGAACAGGAATTATATACGAAAGAGGCTTTGGTGGAAGAGTTTAATTTGTTGTTAGTAGATGAAATTTTAGAGCCAATGGAAGTAGATGTAAAGACAAGATATTCTACCAAAGCGGCAAGGGCGAAAATTGTACAAGAGAAAAATTACATAAGAGTTATTTTTGAAGAACCGCAAAGAGCGATTACGCCAGGGCAATCAGCTGTTTTTTATCAAGGAGATGTCGTTTTGGGTGGTGGAAAATTCACACAGAATTCACAAAAAGGTAATATTTTGTAAATGTTTGTATGATATATAATATTTATGTAGGAAAATTTAGGAATTTTTCTGAGAAAATAAAGGAGGATAAAAGATGATAGCAATTGGTTGTGATCATGGAGGATATAAATTAAAAGAAGAAATTAAAAAATATTTGGAAGAACAGGAAATTGAGTTTAAGGATTTTGGAACGTATTCAGAGGAGAGAACGGATTATCCATTGTATGGGGAACAAGTTGCCAGAGCAGTTCAAAGTAAGGATTGTGAAAAAGGAATTTTGATTTGTGGTACAGGATTTGGTATGAGCATTTTTGCGAATAAATTTAAAGGAATTCGTTGTGCTTCTTGTTGGAATGAAGAAGTTGCGAAGTTACTAAAGGCGCATAATGATGCGAATATTATTGCTTTGCCAGGAAGATTTATTAATATATCAGAAGCGGTGGTTATTTTAAGAGCTTGGCTTGGTACTGAATTTATGGGAGATAGACATAAAGAAAGAGTGCAGATGATTACAGATATTGAAAACAAAAATATGAAATAGTTTAGTAAATTGATACCTGAGAAAGGAAAGGTTGTTAAAATGTGGGGAGATATAGCAATTGCTTTTATGATTGCTTTTATGACAGCTTTTATGATGACACCACAGACAATTCGATTGGCGAAAAAGCTGGGGGCTGTGGATTATCCAGAAGATGAAAGGCGTATCAATAAAATCACAATGCCAAGATTGGGTGGTTTGGCTGTTATTGCAGGATTTATTATATCGATTGTGTATTTGTTAATTGTGATGACAATGGAAGGAAATATTGATTTGTCAAATGACGATTATCATACAAAATTGTTGGGATTTGCGATGGGCGGATTAATCATAGGTGTAGTTTGTTTTTATGATGATGTAAAAGGGACGAAGGCAATTGTTAAATTAATGGCACAAATTGTAGCGGGCATTGTTGTAGTAAAATCTGGAATTATCATTGATTCAATCGATATTCCATTTATTAAAATTGATAGTGATAGTGAATTATTTTATGAAATTTTAACGGTTTGTTGGATTATCGGAATTACAAATGCGCTTAATTTAATTGATGGATTGGACGGATTATCGACAGGAATTTCCATTATTTCATGTGTATCGCTTTTGATGATTTTTTCGCTAAATGGTTCGCCGATTATTTCGATTATCTTGATTACGGCATTGTGTGGTTCGTTGGTTGGCTTTTTGCCATACAATTTTAATCCAGCCAAAACTTTTATTGGAGATACAGGTTCTAATTTTTTGGGATATTGTTTGTCCGTTATTTCGATTTTGGGAATTGCCAAAACTTATACAGCGATTGTAATTGTAGCGCCACTGATTGTGTTGGCATTGCCTTTGTTTGACACGGTTTTTGCGATTTTTAGAAGGTTAATTCATGGCAAATCACTAAAAGCAATTATTGAACCAGATGCAGGACATTTGCATCATAAAATGTTACAAAAGGGTTTTACGCAAAAACAAGCGGTTTTAATTTTGTATGGTTTGAGTGCGACTTTTGGGATGTTTGCGATTATTTTAATGGAAAGTGGTATCTGGAAAGCATTGTCATTTGCGCTGATTATTATTGTTATTATTGCAATGGGATATAAAGAATTTTTTAAACAGCGTTTGATTGGAGATAATGAGGAGACTGAAGAACAGATTGATGGTCAAATCAATATTGAGGATAGGGAACGTGAAAATGGATGAAATTTTTGAAATGAAAGTAAAAGCTTGACAAATAACATATTATATGTTATTATGAATATAATAAAAAAAGGCAACTTTGTTTATATAAATAAATGATTTTGTCGCCGCTTCTTTGGCGAGTTATTAAATGAGAGAATGAGTACATGTATTTGTCGCTTCCTCTCTTGAGCGACTAAAAAGTGAGAGAGTGATTAAATTGGCTTACCTAAAGGGTAAGACTTTAATATTTTATTAAGGAGATTGATATGAGAATAGATATAGGAACTTTTTATTTTATAAAGGACGAATTTTTTGATGTTGTAAATGATAAAGAATTAATGCAAAATAATGAAAATGGAATAAAAAGACCTTGTTATTATTGTTTTAGAAGCAAAGAAAATAGTAAAATAATTTGGTTTATACCAATTAGTACTAAAATTGAGAAATATAAGAAAATATATGATAATAAAATTCAAAAGCAAGTAAAGTTAGGAAAAAAGCCATCGATTGATACGATTGTTTTTGGATATGTTGCTAATACATATAGTACATTTCTTATTCAAAATATGTTTCCTGTAACAGAAAAGTATATTGAGAATCAATATATATAAAATAATGTTATTATTAAGGTGTCAAATAAATTACAAAAAGAAATAATAAGTAAAGCAAATAAAGTCTTAACATTATACAATAGGGGAATGAAAAGAATTATATTTTTTGATATAGATAATATTTTAAAGAGATTGTAAAATATTATTTGATATGTTACAATAGAAATATTTAGGAGGGGTTTTATGAATCAAATAAAAAATTATTATCCAAATTATCACAAGAATTAAGAGATTTGCTCAAAAAATTTCCTGTGACGATGTCAATCATTTTATTTTTGACAATATTGTTTACTGTGATACTTGACCAAAACTTTTCGAAAAATACAAGAGAAATTCTTGAGAAAATGGAAATATTTTGCGTGATTTGGGCAATCGGAACTTTTTTTACAGAAAGTTTTTTTGAAACGAAGCCAATCAAAATGACCAGTTATGTGACCACTGGAATCATAAGTGGAATTTTCGTGCGACTGACATGTATGGATTTGACATCAAGTGTAGCAAATATGTGTGCGAAAATTTTAATAACTTATATTGCAATTTTAATTTTAATCAGTGTTTATCAAATCATTAAAAAAAGTAAATTGACTTTTGAGAGGTATTTAATTGGCGTATTTAGAGACTTGCTGAGTATGACGATTATTTATGTAATTTTGAATATTGGCTTTGTTTTGATTTTTGAGATTTTTAATGTGTTGTTGCTAAATGGTAGAGGAAATATTGGACTTTTGAGAATTTTAATATTATTGTATGGGTTATTTTATGTGCCTTCGATTTTATATACAGTTAGTGCGATTAATCAAAAAGAAATCAATGCATTTATTAAGGGTTTGGTAAATTATGTTTTGCTTTTATTAGTAAGCATAGCGATGGCAATTGTGTATTTGTATATTGCTAAAATTCTAGTTCTAAGAGATGTGCCTAAAAATGTCATTTTCAGAATATTGGCAGGGATTTTTGTGGTAGCGTTTCCAGTGTGGAATATGGCAAGTTGCTATGGCGAAGAGAAAAAATGGATTGGGAAAATAGCAAAATTATTGCCTGTGTTATATGTACCATTTATTTTTCTAGAAATGTATGCAATTTTAGTTAGAATTGGAGAATTTGGTGTGACGCCAATGCGCTATACTTCATGCGCTTTTATTGTATTTCAAGTAATTTGTTTGGGACTTACTTTTTATAAAAATAAAGAAAAACTAAGTTTTACATTAATTGGTGCAGCCATTCTTGTGTTCATTGTTGTTTTAACTCCAGTTGGTTATGAAAATGTATCTAATTTAAGTCAGAAAAAAATGATTGAAAAATTGTTGCCAGAAAGTACAGATTTTGCACATTTGAATGACAGTGAAAAAGCAAAAGTAAAAAGCGCTTATCATTATTTAGAGCAAGAGACAAATGGCGACCAATATATTCCAAATTATTTATCAGAGGAAGTAATTGCGGAAATTAGTTCGTATCGAAAGAATGAACAAAATGATTATAATATTACACATTACTTTTCAAATAGTAAAGAGTTAGATTTGGATATTAGCAATTATCGTAAAATACAAAAAATAGAAGAGTATAGTAGAAATGCAGCGAGTGTAAAACAGGAGAAAGGTAAACTTGATTTTAGCAATTTTATGAAAGAAATTATGAAGAAAAATGAAGTTAATCAGGAAGAGGCAAGAAAATATTTTGATGAAAATAATTTAGTAAATTTTAGTGAAACAATAGATGTTTATATAGAAGATATTCGTTTCGAGTACTTAGAGGATGGGGAAATCGAATATTTCAGAATACAAGGTTATTTATTAGAAAAATAGAAAAAAATAGCTACTTAAAATAGGAATTTTTGGTAGCTATTTTTGTATTTTAGTTTTTTCTTTTTGCATGAAAATAAATTTTTTTGCCTCTTGGGTAAGGCTTTTTTTCATCTGTTAAACCAGTAATGTAGTCAATGGAGGTGTTGTAGAACAGTGCAAATTTTTCGATGGTGTCAATGGGGGCTACTCTTTCTCCATTTTCATAACGAATGTATGAGTTTTTTGAAATATAGGCAATTTTAGCACAGTTTTCTTGTGTTAAATCATTGTCTTCTCGTAGTTCTCTTAATCTTAATTCCATTTTATTCACCTCAAAAACATTATATATAAATTACCCAAATGGGGTTGACAAAATACTCCGTATGGAGTAAAATTACCTTAATACAATTAATTAGTTGTTGAAAATCAATTAGGGCAGATAATTTTGAAAATAAAGGAGGAAACAGATGAAAAATAATAGTAAAAGTGATAAAGGAATTACTTTAGTGGCACTTGTTGTGACCATTATTGTATTGCTAATCTTGGCAGGTGTGTCAATCAATTTGGTGGCAGGCAGCAATGGAATTTTAGGACGAGCACAAAAAGCAGTTGATTTGAACAATATGGTAAAAATCAAAGAAGAAATTGAACTTAAAATCGCAGAATTGCAAATGGATTATTATATGACAGATAATAATTTTGCAAATGTAAATGATTATGTGAAGGCAGAATTGGAAAAAGGTGTAGAGCTTCCCAGCGGAGCAGTGATTACAACAGATAATAGCGGCAATTTGAGCTATGATGGAATGCAAATTGGAACATTAAATCCAGACGGAAGCGTAAGCATTGATGGCGAATTTAATGGAAGTCAAATTGTGACGAAATACACAGTTTCGTATAATCCAAACGGTGGGCAAGGCGGACCTTCAAGCAGTAGGCATGAAAATGGCGAAATAGTAACAGTAGATTTTTCAAAAAATCCAACCCAAACAGGATGCACATTTTTAGGTTGGGCAAGAACAGCAAATGCCACAGTGCCTGAGTTTACAAGTTCAGGAAGTTTTACAGTAAGTGGAAATATTACGCTTTATGCAGTTTGGGAATATGGACAGGCTTGGCATGCGGCGCATCCTGAAAAGCATATACCAACAGGATTTGCACACCTTGAGGGCACAGTTGACACAGGTTATGTTATCAAAGATAGTGAGGGAAATGAGTTCGTGTGGATACCAGTAGCTAATGATGAAGCGTATGCAAAGAAATTGGGGATGAATAATTATTCTTTGACTGCAGAAAACGCAGCGGAGGAAACAGCATTGGAAATAGGAGACATTACAAACGCAGTAAAAGGAGATAAGTTAGGAATGACGAATATTTTGGGGATGACAGTTGAAAATTCGGCAATAGCGCAACAACCAGAATATGAAATTGTGAAAAAAGCAGGAGGATTTTGGGTAGGAAGATATGAAGCTGGAGTAGAAAGTGTAGAGCGAGGGCAAGACCAATGGATAGCAGGAATAATATGTGAGTCGCAAGAAAAAGGAGCAGATGCAAATGCATATTGGGCAAGTAAGCCAATTACAGTCAAGGCGGGAAATGAACCAGTCAGAACGATTACACAAAGCAAGTCATTAGAAAGGGCAAATGGATGGAAAAGTGGAACGGCAGGAAATGGAACAGTTGCATTCCAAAGTGGCTTAATAACAGGAACTCGGATGGGATGCCATGTGTAAATTTATTGGTTGGGACATATGTGATACAGATTGTAGCAGTTGGGGAAATTATGGACATGTAAAGAGTAAAGTATATTCGTCATTGACACATACATCAGATATCAGAAATGATTGGTTTACGGAAAATAATGTGCAAAAAAAAGATGATAGTACAAATCGTTGGTTTTTTCCAACAGGCGTGTTTGTAAATGAAAATAATAGAAATACGGCACAAAAGAACATTTATGATGTAGCAGGTAATGTTTTTGAATGGACGACAGAGATAACACAACATAGTGAGGCATACGCAATTTCTCGTGGAGCATCTGGAGCTGATGGTTCCATACGTTATGCTACATTTCGTCACGGTGATCGTCCTGCTGATACAGCTGTGAGTTGTGCGGTTGGTTTCCGTATGGTGCTTTATGTGGAATAATAATTTTTGTATAAAAAGTGTTTTTTTGTTAATGCTAAAGATATGAAAAATAAAAATTTTTGGAAAAACATGTTAATTGGTTTTTTGGCTGGAATGGTAAGTGGATTTTTTAGTGCTGGAGGAGGTTTGCTACTTGTACCATATATGAGTTCTATTTTGAAAATGGAAGAAGTCAAAGCAAGAGCTACTACGATTTTTTGCATATTTGTATTGGTTTTGACAAGTGGAGCTTTTTATTTGAGGCAAAATTATATTGATTGGGGAATATCACTAAAATGCGCTGTTGGAGGAATTCTAGGGAGTTATGTAGGTTCTAAAATTTTGTTTCGCTCTGGAAAAAAGTTTTTGCAAATTTCGTTTATTATATTTTTAATTTATGCAGGGGTTAAGATGATATGAAAGAAATTCTTTTTGGACTGATTTCTGGAGTGATTGCTTCACTTGGAATGGGTGGTGGTACTATTTTGATTTTGTTACTTAATTTATTTACTTCAATTGAGCAACATAAGGTGCAAGGTGTTAATTTGGTGTTTTTTATTCCAACATCGATTGTGGCAATTTTTATGAATGTAAAACGCAAAACGATTGATTATAAAGTGGCTAAACCAATTATGTTTTTTGGGGTAATAGGAGCAATTTGTCGGAAGTCTATTGTCCTTTAAAGTGGATAACCAAAATTTGAAAAAATATTTTGGTTATTTCTTAATTTTGATTGCAGGACTTCAAATTTTGGCATTTTTTAGACAGTATAGATTGGAGAAAAAGGAAGATAATAAATCATAAGGAGGGAAGAAAAATGAAATTTACAAAAGGTTTAATGATAGGAAGTTTGATTACAGCAGGAGCCATGATGGCGTATTCAGAAGGAATTGATAACAGCAAGAAAAAAATGGTAAAAAAAGGAAAACAGTTTATGAAAAAAATTGGCATGTAAAACTCGCGAAAAATAAAAGTCCCCTTAACCAAGGGGATTTTTTAAAAATTTTTATCTTCTTGTTTTCCGAAAATCAATTGTGGAATTTTTACTAAAGCTTTATAGAAAGCAAGTTTAATTCGTTTTCGGAAAGTATAAAATTTTCCTAATTTGCGAGGACTTACTGTAAAATAATGTTCTTGTATAGGAACAAGCGAGGTTTCTAAGGTTTCTGATTTTTCAGAAGTTGTTGCTTCAACGTTTTCTGTTTTTTCTGCAAATTCAGCATCTATTTTTTCAAAAATATTTTTGAAGTAATCATTGACGTATAAAGCGAAGGCATAGTCTTCTCTTGATAAGGTATTTTTTTCTTTTTCTAATGCTTCGATTGGCTCTTGTGAAATAATTTCACAAGAAAGAATTTCTTCTAAGGTAGAATATTCTTTTAATGTCTCGCAAGAAGATGTGTCTTCAATTTGAGATAAAATATTGCCAATTTCTTCTCCTAAATCAATTGGTTCACTTGAAATTTGTAAAGGAGTGTTCTGTTCCATTGCTTCTGGTAAAATCAATGGTTGTAAAATTTCATCAATTAAACGGTCAATGTCGAATTTGGGTAGCACTATTTTTTCTTCACAAATAGCTGGCAAAATAGGAGAAATGTAATTACAATTGCTGTTATTGTCCCATTGCTCATTTTCGTTTCGAAAACAAAAGTTAAAAGTATCAAAATCAAGCATTTTGATTTTGGCAACAAAACTATCGTCTATTTTCGACATATTTGTTTCGGTTGTATTTTCCCAATTTTCACCAAAGCCATAAACAATAGTTGCCTTTTCGGAGTGACTCAAAAAACCATGATAAGTAATGGTTACATCTTGGCTGACAGTTGGGCTACAATCAAATTTAATATCTTTCGTAAAGTCCATTTATTTACTCCTTTTAAATTTTCTATTTCTATTATACAGATAAAAAAAAAAAATAGCAACAAAATTTTACAAAAAAATCTATTTTTTTATTTATTTTTTATGGCAAAAAATGTATAAGTTTTTGGGAGTTGGAAAAAATAGGAGAAAAGGTGGAGGAGAAAAAATGAAGAAAAAATATATTATATTAGGAATTTTAGCGTGTGTGGTAAGTTTGTATCTTATTGTGTCAAAGTTTCCAGTTGCCTATGCGCTTTCGCAATATGGTTCGAGTGGGGAAGAAGTCAAGCAAATTCAAACCAAATTAAAAGATTGGGGATATTATAATGGAAGTGTGGATGGAATTTATGGTTCGGGAACTTATGAAGCAGTGAAAAAATTTCAATCGAGTAATGGATTGACAGCGGATGGAGTGGCAGGAACTCAGACTTTGCAGGCACTTGGGATTAATTCAGGAGGTTCGCAAGGAAGTGGAAGTTCGAGTAACAATAATGATTTGAATTTGCTAAGCCATTTGGTGTATGGAGAGGCGAGAGGAGAACCCTATGTTGGGATGGTTGCTGTTGCGGCAAGTGTGATGAACCGTGTTTCGGATTCTAGATTTCCTAATTCGATTTCTGGTGTGATTTATCAGTCTGGTGCTTATACATGTGTTGCAGATGGGCAAATTAATCTTGGTTTTGATGATAACAGCAAAAAGGCGGCACAAGATGCGATTAATGGCTGGGATCCAACTTCTGGATGTATTTATTATTTTAATCCTAATACGGCAACGTCTGCATGGATTTGGAGCAGACCACAGGTTCTAACAATCGGAAAACATATTTTTTGTAAATAATTTTTTTAGGCAAAAGCAAATTTGTGCTTTTGTTTTTTATTTTTATTTATAAATTATCTTGAAAATAAAAAAAATATGTTATAAAATACAAATAAAAGATGTAAAAAAAGAAAAAATAATACATAGAATACAAGGGAAAAAAAGGAGAACGAATGGAAGAATTAATAGAAAGCATTTTGGATTATGTAAGAGCAGATTATACAGATTATGCGATTATGATTAATGGTGAATGGGGAAGCGGAAAAACGCATTTTTGGAATAATAAAATCCGCAATAAAATTGAGTCTTTGCAGCTAAATGGGCGCAAATATACGACGATTTATATGTCCCTTTATGGAATTTCAAATTTGGAGGATATTAGCAAGAAAATTTTTATTGAAACAACACAATTAATGGATAAAAATTTGAAAAAATACATGGATACACATGGTCAAACGACCATTCCAGAATATGCCAAAACAGGTTTGGATATGGCCAATTTTTTTGGTGTCACGAAAAATGGCGAAAAAATTGATTATGGCGAATTTTTTGCTACCAATAACAAAATTTTGTGTTTTGATGATTTGGAAAGAGCTAATGTGGACGTTATTGATATTTTGGGTTATATCAATAATTTTGTGGAGCATGACCACATTAAAACTATTATTATTTGTAACGAAAAAGAACTTTCTACCAAATTAAAAAGTTCAAATTTGGAGATGAAGACGTTTATTGCTACTTATCTTTTGGATAAAGAAGGCAATTTGTTGCAAACGGACAAGCCGATGGTTGAGAAAATTGCGGACAAAATTGAATATGTTTTTGACAAGGCAAATGATTACGAGAGAATTAAGGAAAAGCTGATTGGCGAGACGTTTGAGTATGCGCCAAAGTTCAATTATATTATTAATGGAATTTTGATGCGTTATGAAAATAATAAAGATTTAATTACATTTTTGCGCCAACATACGAATTTGATTACCAATACTTTCATGAAGTCTGGTACACGAAATTTGAGAATTTTGAAGCACGCGCTAAACGATTTTCAGAAGGTTTTTGACAATGTGAACAAGGCTTATCCGAATACGAATTTACGCGTTTTGCAAACTATGCTGATTTTCACGATTGCCGTTTCTTTTGAAATTAAATCAGGTAAAATTACGAAGGATAAATTCATCAATATTGGGAGTAATGAAGAGTATAAGGCGATTTTGGTTTCTTCGAGGGTTTTGATGGACAATAGACAGTATTATATCAAAGAATTTGATAACAATTATTACTTCAATTTTAAATCAGACTACAGATTTTTCAAATTTATTGAAGTGTACGTCAGAACTAGAATTTTTGATATGCGACTTTTCAAAGACGATATGGAAAATATTATCAAAACCATTGATACTGAGAAATTGCCAGGTTATAAGCGACTTTTGACAGAAGAATATTGGAAAATTTCAGATGACCAATTTCCAAATGTGATTGAAGAAGTTGTGAATGATATTAAAGAAGGTAATTTGAAATTGATTGAAGTTGTCAAGTTGTTTGCGTACTTTAGTTATTTTAGCAAACGTAGCTTGATTGCGTATGACATGACAAATTTGAAAGAAATTTTTATTGAGGGCATGGATAAAGTGGTAGATACTTCGGAATATTGTGACAATATTGATGAAGAATTGACTAGAATCGGAATTGATGTTGGCGAAGATATGGACGAAATTTTGCAATATTTTAATAAACTAAATTGCAAATTGGAGCAAAAAATGTATGAAGAAAAAGCGGACGACATTTTCAAATGTATTCCAATGCGTATGGAAGTGTTTTATGACCGTTTTGACCAAGAATGCATGGAGAAAGCGATTTTGAATTATTACGATCCATATAAAATGTTCCAGAGAATTATGTGTGCGAGCAATGAGGACATTGTGCTAATTAAGGAAATGTTGGTCAATCGTGCCAGCAAAAATCAAGAATTAATGAAACCTGAATTAGGATTTATTATTCGTTTGAAAGCGATTATTGATGAATATTATCAGGCAAGAGATGTGAGTATTAAAATGGTTATGCTAAAAGAATTTTCAAATGATTTGCAAACAGTGATTGATTTGTATGGGGCAGAGGCAATTCATTCAGCAATGCTTGAGACGACAACAAGTTATGTGGATGATGAGTTTGATGAGGTGAATTTTGATGTTTAAAATAGGGTGTCATTTGTCAAGTGGCAAAGGTTATAAAAATATGGCGGAAGTAGCGCATTCGATTGGAGCGAATACGTTTCAGTTTTTTACGAGAAATCCAAGAGGTGGAACAGCTAAAGCAATTGACGAGGGCGATGTTGTGGAATTTCATAAAGTTTCTAAAGAATATGGAATTGATGTGATTTTGGCACATGCGCCTTATACGCTCAATTGTTGTTCTGATAAGCCAGACATTCGCAAATTTGCAGTCAATACCATGAAAGATGATTTGGAAAGAATGGAATATACACCACATAATTTGTATAATTTTCATCCGGGAAGTCATGTCGGACAGGGCGTGGAAGCTGGAATTCAGTATATTATAGAGGCACTAAATACAGTTTTAAAACCAGAGCAGACGACAACTGTTTTGCTAGAGACGATGGCTGGAAAGGGCAGCGAGATAGGTAGCAGATTTGAGGAAATTAGACAAATTATGGATGGTGTGAAGCTGAAGGAAAAATTGGGCGTGTGTTTGGATACATGTCATGTTTCTGACGCTGGCTATAATATTGTTGAAGATTTGGATGGTGTTTTGGAAGAGTTTGACAAGATTATTGGTTTAGAAAATTTAAAAGCAGTTCATTTGAATGATAGTATGAATCCAATGGGAGCGCATAAAGACAGACATCAAAAAATTGGAGAAGGTACTTTGGGGACGCAAACTTTTGAAAAAATAATCAATCATCCAGAGCTAAAAGATTTGCCATTTTTCTTAGAAACTCCCAATGAGCTAGATGGTTATGCAAAGGAAATTGCCATTTTGAAAGAATTATATCAAAAATAATGAAAAAATTTTTAGAAAACAATTGACTTTTTTCAAAATTTTAGTTATAATCATTAAGATGCACTAGTAGCTTAGTTGGATAGAGTGTTCGGCTACGAACCGGAAGGTCGGGGGTTCGAATCCCTCCTAGTGCACCAAAGCGAGTTTTCGTCGAACTCTTTATAAGTATTGATATAAGCGAGTTTGAAGAAAACAAAAAAAGTGTATTATATCACTTGTAGAAATAAGTCGATTTATGTCGGCTTATTTTTTATGTAAAAAAGCCTGAGAATATTGAAAAAAGGAGGTTTTTGTGATATGATACAAGTAACGAAAAAGAGAATGTTGATGAGCAAAGAATTACGTTCTAAAATTGAATGGGCTTGTGCTTTTTGTAATTGCGAACCAAAGATAAAGAATGGTAATTTAAGAATATTGAAACATACCAATATTGCTTATGTAGAGCCACACACAGTTGTTATAAAAGATAAATTGTATTTATTTTTCAATGAACACGAGTATTTCTACATAAACAATTTGGGTAATCAGTATCCAATTTCAAAATTACGAGAAATTATCAATGATTAGCAAGGAAAAGTAGGAGGAGATTTTATGGAAGAACCGGTAGTTCAAGAAGAAAAGAAAGTTGCAGGAATTTATATTCGTGTTAGTACGGAAGACCAAGCAAGAGAACGGATTTAGCTTAGGTGAGCAAGAGGAAAAATTGAGACAACTATGCAATTATAAAGGATTTGAGATATTTAAAATATATAAAGACGCACGGAATTTCTGCAAAAGATATGAAGCATAGACCAGCATTTCAGAAGATGCTAGAAGATATGAAAGCAGGATTTATCAATTATATTGTTGCCTATAAATTGGATAGGGTAACACGTTCAGTTCGCGATTTAGAGGTTTTGATTAGTACTCTTGAAAAATATCATTGCTATTTGATTTGCGACCGTGATGATGTAAATACATCGACTGCAAATGGTAGATTTTTTGTTAGAATGTTGACAGTGCTATCTCAATTAGAAATCGAAATCGTCTCAGAAAGAACAAAGTTTGGTTTAGGTGGTGCAATTAAAGCAGGTCATATACCGGGAAATTGTCCCTTAGGATATTATAGAGATAAAGACAAAGTGATGAAAATAGATCTTTCTACCAGTAAAGTAATTGAGAGAATATTTGAATTATATTTAGAGGGAAAAAGCTATCAGCAAATTGCTAACTTGTTTAATCAGGAAAAAGTTTTGTACCCAGAAAAGAAAAAATGGACGGATTCGGTTATTGAAAAAATTATAAACAATAGAATTTATATTGGAGATTATGAAAGATATAAAAGAGTTGCCAAAGCACAAGGAAAAGAGCCAGAAATCTATATGAATGTAGTCGAGCCAATCATTACAAGGGCAATGTGGGAAGAAGTTCAAAGACAAAAAGAAATCAATCAAAGGGCATATTGTAGAAATAGAGTTTACATTTTCTTTCAAAAACTGATTTGCCCAACGTGTGGTGCAGTAATGACTTGCAAAGGTTCTGGAGGGAAAAAGAGAAATTATGTTTATTATCATTGCGCAAAATGCAAAACTTATTACAGAGAAGATAATATTGAGTATTGCTTAAAGGATTACATCTTGGATTTGGTTGAGTATGATATGGCTGTAAAAAAATATTTTATGCCAGTTTTGACACAGTCGAAAGATGTTGATGTAAGTAGCATAAACAAAGAGATTGACAGGCTTAAAAAACAAAAAGATAGAATTAAAAAAGCATATATGAGTGGAATTGTTGAATTAGATGATTTTTCAGAGGATTACAAGTTAATTGATGAAAAATTAAGTGATTTAGAAAATCAAAAATTAGACTTGGTAAATACGCAAAATATTACATATAATCCACAAGAATTGTTGGCTGAAAGAGATATTGAAAGGGAAAAATTAATTAGAAGTTACAAGTTTAGAGAAGTGCTGGAAAACGAATGGGACAGTAAATCAAAAGAAGAAAAACAAGAATTTATTAGCAAGTTTATTGAGTCAGCGGTTTTGATAAAAGGAAGCGATGGAAAATTTAGTATTGATAAAATCAATTTTAGGCACGGATTTATCGAGCAGTTAATTAAGTTTTTCAATCTAGGAATTTTCGATGTTTTTGCTCCTATTGAAGTAAACGGAGAAGAACAAGAAATACGAATGAGTGTTAATATAAATCAAGAGCAATTAGAAGATTATTTGCAAAGAATGAACAAAGAATTTGATACTTATTACTATGAAATGAATAACAAAAATGGACAAGACTATGAGTGCGAGTTGACTAACAAAAAACTTATTAGAATAGTTGCAGTAAATGAAGAAAATTTTATAGAAAATAAAGAGCCAAAAGTTAGAGTTGGTTTAGTAGCAAAAAAGGCATAAAATAATCAAAAAACTACCCTAAAACTGATTAAATTTTGTCCCAAAACGTGTCAAAATACCAGCTAGAGAAAAGGTGAATTTTAGCACAAAAAAGTAGTAACAACCCGCAAGAAAATAGCCCAAAAAACTGGTTTTTATGGGAGTTAGAAGAACTTTTTGGGGACTAGCAAGCATTGAATTTTTACTCCCGCAAAATTCGCTTGTGTGGGGACTAAGTCCCCAAAACCCCTTGTTAAAATAGAAGTAGAAAAGTTGTATGAAAAAATAAATTTTTAAGGAGAAAAATGAATGGAAAATGATAAAGTAGAAAAGGTAATAAATATGATAAAAGAAATGGAGATAAAAGATAAACTAAGACTTGGAATATGTTTATCGAGAAGTAGTTGGGCTAATCTTATGTATGATAAAGCTAAAATGTATGAAAAATTTGATAAGAAGTTAAAGGAGTTTGTGAAAAAATATAATATTCCATTGAAGAAAAAAAAAAAATGTGATATATTTTAATAAAGAATTTGGAGGAAAAAATGGAAATAGTAAGACCTTTTGTAAAATGGGCAGGTGGAAAAGGCAGTTTACTATCACAACTAACAAACTTTTACCCATTTGAATTGAATAATGGAATAATAAATAAATATGTTGAACCATTTGTCGGCGGTGGAGCTGTTTTAATAGATATATTGCAAAAATATGATGTTAAAGAGGCTTATGCTTTTGATATAAATAAAGATTTAATAAATTGTTATAATGTAATAAAAAATGATGTTGAAAGTTTAATTCAAGAACTAGATAAAAAGGAAAAAGAATATTTAAAACTAGAAATGGATGATAGACAAACTTATTTTTATGATGTCAGAAAAGAGTATAATTCATATAAATTAGATGAGAAGATAAATATTAAGAGAGCATCAGAGTTTATATTCTTAAATAGAACATGTTTTAATGGATTATATAGGGTAAACAAAGCTGGCGAGTTTAATGTGCCTTGTGGTAAATATAAAAATCCTACAATTTGTGATTTCAAAAATTTAAGGAATTTATCTAGCCTGATAAAAGATGTAACATTTCAATATGGAGATTACACAGCAAGTTGCAAGTATATAGATAGTAATACATTTGTGTATTTTGATCCCCCATATAGACCACTATCAGTTACGTCAGGTTTTACGTCTTATACAAAGGAAGATTTTAATGATGACAACCAAAAAGAACTTGCAAATTATTATAGAGATTTGAGTGCAAAAAATGCCAAATTAATGTTAAGTAATTCTAATCCTAAAAATACAAATAAAGATGATAACTTTTTTGAAGAAATATACAAAGGCTTTAATATAAATGAAGTATCAGCAAAAAGAATGATAAATGCTAACAGTAAAGGCAGAGGAGAAATTTCAGAATTGCTTATAACAAACTATAAGGAGAATGAAGAATGTATTCAGGAAAATTCTATTTTGAAGATGGCAGTTTCAAATTAATTGAGAATGATACATTTGAAACTTTAAAGCAATTTGATGAAAAATGTTTTGATATGATTTTTGCAGATCCCCCATATTTTTTATCAGGAAACGGAATTACTTGCAGTGGTGGAAAAATGGTAAGTGTAAATAAAGGAAAGTGGGATAAAACTTTATCAATAAAAGAAAAATACGAGTTTAATAAGAAATGGATAAAAGAATGTTATAGAGTTTTAAAAGATAATGGTACTATTTGGATAAGCGGAACATTGCACAATATTTATTCAATAGGAATGGCTTTAGAAGAGGAAGGGTTTAAAATAATTAACAATATAATTTGGCAAAAGACAAATCCACCTCCTAATTTAGCTTGTAAAACTTTTACCCATTCTACTGAAACGATACTTTGGGCAAGAAAGGATTTATCAAAAGTAAAATATACATTTAATTATGATTTAATGAAAAAACTAAACGATAATAAGCAGATGAAAGATGTTTGGACAACAAGTTTAACAAAACCCTTTGAAAAGAAACAAGGAAAACATCCCACTCAAAAACCTCTGGAATTGCTTGAAAGAATAATTTTAGCATCAACTAATGAAGAAGATTTAATTTTAGACCCTTTTTGTGGCAGTAGTACAACAGGAATTGCAGCAAATAAATTAAATAGGAAATACATAGGAATTGATAATTCCAAAGAATATTTGGATTTATCTATAAGAAGATATAAAGAAATAAAGGAGGACTAACTATGAAAAGAGATTTTGCTCAATGGCTATTAACTTTTACAGATAGTATAGCTAATTATAAATATTACATAGATTTTGAAACAATATATAGAAATGCTGAAGAACATAAAATTGAACTAAATATGTTGAATTCTTTAATTGGAAGCAAAAATATAGAAAAAGAATTTGAAGAATTAGTAAATAAATATCCTGAAGTCCTAAAATGTATTCCTACATTATTAGCAGTAAGACAATATGAAATTATTGTTTTAGATGATGATGGAAATAAATTTGAATATAATTTCAAGAAAATGAATTATGATGTAGAACAATATAAAGTGTTTATGAGAGAAACAGGATTGTTTGATTTAATTCAAAATCATTTAGTAAATAATTTATATGATTATGTTTTAGGAGTTGAGTCAGGATTAAATTCCAATGCTAGAAAAAATCGTGGTGGACATTTAATGGAAGATGTTGTAGAAAGATTTATTCAAAAAGCAGGATTTAAGAAAAATGAAACATATTTTAAAGAAATGTATTTACAGGATATTGAAAACAGATGGAAATTGGACATGTCATTTATAAGTAATCAAAATCAAGCAACAAAAAGATTTGATTATGTTGTTAAAACAGATAAATGCATTTATGGAATTGAAACAAATTTCTATGCTTCAGGGGGCTCAAAACTTAATGAAACAGCTAGAAGTTATAAAATGATTGCAGAAGAGGCTGAAAAAGTCGTTGGATTTGAATTTGTATGGTTTACAGATGGAATGGGATGGATTTCAGCTAGAAATAACTTAAGAGAAACTTTTGATAGAATGGATAATGTTTATAATATCAATGATATGAAGAATGGCATTATAAATAAAATTTTCAAATAAAGTAAATAGAAAGTTGGACTCTAATAGATAAATAAATAGAAATACAAAAGAACAAATTGGCTTACATACAGCATATAAATAGAATAATAAATGTAAAGAAGAAGCATTTTGGAGGAAAGATGTATGAAAATAAAGGATATGTATGAAAATTTGCCTTTTGATTTGTCAGGTGCTAGAACAAAGAACAGATTCGATTTTGAAATATTGTATGGTATAGAGCTATTAATAGACAATTATCACATACTAAATGATTACACTGTTGTTTTTGACTATGTATGTGATATAGAATTACATTGTAATGACAATGATATTTTAAAGTTTTATCAGTTAAAAACAAATAATACTGGAAAACCTAATAACATTAATTTTTTGACAAAAAAGGAAAAAGACAAAGATTCAATTATTGGAAAAATGTATAAAATCTCAAACAATGATTTTTCTTCAAATATATCAGTGCTTCTTGTTTCAAATGCGCCACTTATAAATAATAAATTTGTTTCTAAACCTAATGAAGCAATTTTATTAGATAATATTGATGAAAATGTAAAGGGAAAAATTATACAGCATCTTAAAGATGAAACACATGAAAAAGAAATTAATTTAGAAAATATCTATTATTTATATCGCAATGTTGGTGTTGATGATTTTGAAGCTACTTTAATAGGAAAGTTAAATAAATTTTATGAAAAAGAGAAAAATTGTTACATGAACAAACCTACAGTTTTGTTTAATTCTATTAAAGCAACAGCTATTTCTAAAGCTAAATACGAGAAAAAATGTAATTTTAATGAATTATATTATAACAAAGGAATAAGCAAAAAAGATTTTGAGAAAATGATTGGTTATCATTATGAAAAAAATAGTGAAATATATGAAAATTGTTATAAACAAATAATAGAAAACACCAAAAGTAATTCACTTTTTCAATTGAGTTGTACAAAATCATTAAAAAATTTAATTAGTGGAAAAGATCAAAAAGTGTTAAATATTGTTGAAGATATTTGTAACATTATTAATAAAGATATGGAAAAAGGATTAGAAATCTCTTTAGACGAATATGCAAAGAATTTTAAAGAAAGCCACTCAAGTATCAAATTTCCAATTTATTTAACTAAAAGTGATATATACACTCTTGTAATTTACTCATTTGAAAAAGTAAAGGAGAATTTTAATTATGAAATTAATAGTAAATAATATATATATTTTTTCTTTAAAAGAAAGAAAAGCATTTCACGCAAAATTAAAAGATGGAATAAATTTTATTACTTCATGCAAAGAAAATGGAAATAAAAGGGGAAAATCTATAATAATGAAGAGCATTTATAGTACTTTAGGTGCTGATTGCTTTTATGAATCTAGTTGGGACTTTCAAAATAAAACTACAATTCTTGATATAAGTATAGATGAAGAACAGTTATATTTTCTTAGGGCAGATAATTATTTTAAAGTGGTAAATTCTAAATTTGAAGAGATTATTGAAACTAATCATCGAACGGAACTCTCAGAAAAATTAAAGGAAATATTTAATTTTTATATTGAATTACCAAATCGAAATAATCAATTAGAAATAACACCACCAGCATATATGTATTTACTAAATTATGTTGATCAAATTGGATTAAATTGTACTACTTTTTCATCATTTAAAAATTTAGGACAATATGCACATTATAAGAAATATGCTTTATTATCACATTTTGGTGTTTTTAACCAAGAGTATTATGAATTAGATAAAAAGCAAAAAGAAATTAGTGATTTAATAAGTAGCAATCAAACTGAAATTAAAACAATGGAAATATTGTTAAAAAAATTAAATGCAGAGCTTACTGGAAATGATTATGCTTTAAATATGGAATCTTTAGAAAAAGAAGTTTCATTAACAAAAAATGAATATGAAACTATTGTGAAGAATTTAAGTGATACTAAAAATAAGATTATCAAATTTGAGAATGGTAAATTAGAACTAGAAACATTATTAGGTGAATTAAAAAAAGATATAAAAGATAATGATAATAACTTTAAACAATATGATAACGAAAAATGTCCATATTGTCATTCACATATTGAGCCATTTGAATTTAGCTATAAATATTATGATAAAAATGATGATTATTTATTTATAAGTCAATCAATGATGACACAAATGAGTGAATTGAAAAGAAACATTAAAATACAAGAAGAGAAATATAAAGAATATATTAATGAATTAGATAATTATAATAAGAAGATTCAAACATTAAATTCAGATATCCAAGATGTATTAAAACACAAGGGGTATATAGAAATGCGAAATAAACTAAATAATGATTTGTATGATATTAACCAAAAAAATTTTGAACTAGATAAAGAACTAAAAGAAATTCATAAAAAAATTAAAGAATATAATAAATTAAAAAAGGATATAGATGAAGAATATTTTTCTTTAATGAGCAAAAGTAAAGAAGATTTAGAATTACAAGAAATAAATTCAAATAATTTGAAAAAGATTGATAATTCATTTGATATTACAGGAAGTACTCGTCCAATTTCGACAATAGCTTGGTATTTATCACTTCTAAAAGTAAAAAATAAGTTTAATGCTAATGCAATAAACTTTCCAATTGTTTTTGATAGTCCAAATAATGCGGAATTAGATAACGAAAACATCTCTAAAATGTTTAAATATATATTGAACAATGTAGATACAGATTCTCAAATAATTATATCTACAATTGAATTTAAAAAAGATATGTATCCAGAGTTTAATATTGAAAATGTTATTACATTGAATAATGAACCATATCATTTATTAAATGAAGAGGATTATGAAAAAAGCATAGATTTATATAAAAAAGTTATGAACATATATTCATAAAAATATAATTTGATAGTGTAAAATAAAGTGTGTAAGTTAAAATGTACCAAACTTATGCACTTTACTTTTTTCAAAAAATATAATAAAGAAAACAGTATCTTCGATTTTTGTAAATTTTTTAATTTAAGTATTGCAAAATTAAGTGGGGTATGTTAAACTAAATTTAAATAAATCGGCTAAAATGTCCCATACAAGGGAGTAATATTTTGCTTATATGTGTCTAGTTACGGCACCAAAAATGAGAAGTATATAAACGCAAGATAAGGGTTTATATACTTTTTTATTGTCTTTTTTAGAAAAGTAAAAATTTGCAAATTATGAGAATATTCATAAATATTTTTGCAAACTGCTTGACAAACAGATATAGTTGTGCTAAAATATTTATGTTCAAGAAGAGGTATCCACTTCTCACCTTAGTTCAAAAAAGAATTTAAGGTTAAAATATCAATAATCGATTGTTATTTTTGTGGTGGATTTGGCTTTTTCTGAAAGTCATTTTTTATTTTTGGAGGTGTTTTATCATAAAACAAGAATTACCAATTAACAGACAGATAAAAGCAAAAGAAGTTCAAGTAATTACAAGTGACGGCGAAAAAAAAGGTGTGATGTCATTTGAAGCAGCTTTAGAAATGGCAGAAAGTGAAGACCTAGATTTAGTTTTAGTGGCTCCAAATGCGAAACCACAAGTTTGTAAAATTATGAACTATGGTAAATATAAATTTGAGCAGGCAAAAAGAGAAAAAGAAGCAAGAAAAAATCAGAAGGTTGCTGAAATGAAAGAAATCAGGGTTTCAACTAATATTGGTGATCATGATTTTGAGTTTAAAAGTAAAAATGCAAGAAAATTTCTAGAAGCAGGCAATAAAGTAAAACTTTCTTTGCGATTTAGAGGAAGAGAGCTGAATAATATGAAAGTAGGAGAAAATGTCTTAAATAAATTTGTAGAAGATTTATCTGATATGGCTACTCCTGAAAAAAAGCCACTTTTAGAAGGTAAAACAATGTTTGTTATATTAACAAAAAATAAATAATTGGATAGAGGGAGGAGACTAAAATTATGCCAAAATTAAAAACAAATAAGGCGGCTAGCAAAAGATACAAATATACTGCTACCAACAAAGTAAAGAGAACAAAAGCCAACAGAAGACATCGTTTGGCGACCAAAACCAAAAGAACAAAGTTAACAGCTAGAGTTCAAAATGGAATTGCACATAAATCTGTAGAGGCTGGAATAAAAAAATTATTACCTTATGGTAATTAATATGGGGAAATAAAAGAAAGGAATGGGATAGAAAATGGCAAGAGTAAAAACAGCTAGAACAACAAGAGCAAGACATAAAAAAGTTTTAAAACAAGCAAAAGGTTATTTTGGAGCAAAGCATTACAGATATAGAATGGCAAAACAAGCTGTGATGAAATCTGGAATGTATGCTTATGTGGGAAGAAAAGACAGAAAATCTAATTTTAGAAAATTGTGGATTACACGTATTAATGCTGCTGCGAGAATGAATGGCTTAACCTATAGCAAATTGATTGCAGGTTTGAAAAAAGCCAATGTTGTAGTCAACAGAAAAATGTTAGCAGAGATTGCGGTATCTGATCCAAAGGCATTTGCAGAGATTGCAAAAATAGCGCAAAAAGCATAAATTGTGAAATCTTATAGGGATTGCTGGGGGCAAAATCAAGGAGGTGTTTATTTGACATGCTTGAATTTGTCCTTAATTTTTTATTTCCACCAGTGTGTAGTGTTTGTGGAAAAGTGGATAAAAATTGGCTGTGCCCCAATTGCCAAAAACGAGTAGAGAGATTGGAAAAATCTTGTGTTGTGGAAATAGAGCATAAAAAATATGAGAAATTATTGTATATTTTTCAATATGAAAGTTTGGTGCGAAAATTAATTTTGCGTTATAAATTTTCAAATCAAGCATATTTGAATCATTTTTTTGCACAGATGATTGCTAAAAATGTGGAAAACCGAAAACTTTTGCAACAATATGATCTCATCATTCCAGTTCCAATGCATCAGAAAAAAATGCAAAAAAGGGGCTATAATCAAACAGAATTGGTCACAAATGAGCTTTCTAAAATTTTGCAAATTCCTACTAAAAATGATGTTTTATTAAAAGTGGTCAATACAGTGACACAAAGTAAATTAGGCGGAAAGGCAAGACAAAGTAATATTCAGCACGCATTTTTTGTGAAAAAGGATATTGAAGTAGAAGGCAAGAAAATTATTTTGCTAGATGATATTTATACGACTGGTGCGACGTCTCAAGAGTGTAGCCGAGTTTTGAAAGAGGCGGGGGTGGCAGAAATTTTAGTCGTGGTTTTGGCGAAAGATTAAAATAAAATCCAGAAGTTTTTCTGGGTTTTATTGTTTTTGAAAAAATGCAATCTTAAGAAAATCTTTATTTTTTCTTACGTCATTTCATGGTATAATAGAGTAAACAAGAAATAAAAAGGGGCGAGAAAATGTACAATATTTTAGTTTGTGATGATGATAAGGAAATTGTTCAGGCAATTGAAATTTATCTTGGCAAGGAAGGCTACACTATTTTGAAGGCATATAACGGAAAGCAGGCTTTGGAGATTTTGGAAAAAAATACAGTGCATTTGCTAATTTTGGATATTATGATGCCCAAATTAGATGGCATAGAAACTTTGGTTCAAATTAGGAAAGAAAAGTCATTGCCAGTGATAATGCTGTCAGCAAAATCGGAAGATGAAGATAAAATTGAGGGTTTGAATTTAGGGGCAGATGATTATGTTACCAAACCATTTAATTCTCAGGAACTCATTGCTAGAGTAAATTCTTGCATTAGAAGATACACAAAACTTGGAAGTGTTGAGACTACTGAAAATATTTTCCGAACGGGCGAATTAATTTTGGATGACAATTTGAAAAAAGTCACAGTGGATGGAAATGAAATCAAGCTCACACCCACGGAATATAACATTTTGCGATTCTTGATGAAAAACGAAGGAAAAGTATATTCCATTGAACAGATTTATCAAAACGTTTGGAATGAGGAATTTTTGTATGGAAACGAAAATGTGATTGCGGTTCACATTCGCCATATCCGCGAAAAAATCGAGATTGACTCTAAAAATCCCCAATATTTGAAAGTCATTTGGGGAATTGGATATAAAATTGAAAAAGTTTAAAGGAGGATTTGTAAATGAAAAAAAATAAAATTTTGATGATGATTGTATATGTATTGGTTCCAGTCATTGTAGCTGTGATGAGCATGTCTGTTTTGGCAAAGTTTTTTCAAAATGACGAAAATTTCTATTTGAATCAGTCTCAGTATTTTCAAACCAATAATTTTGTGGCGAATTATATGTCAACTTTGTCTAGTTATACCAATCAATTAATTTACCATAATGAGGCTTTTCCCATCAGCTATGATGGGGAAGTACAGATTTCTTATATGAACGAGGAGGATTCTAATTATTATATAGATAGTAAATTTAAAGACAATTATATTTTGATTTGTTACCAAAATAAGGCGCTTACCAATGTGGAATTAACCATGGAGACTAATACAATCGAAAAAATAAAAAATTATATTGCATCTCAGGAAAATGCAAAAAAAATGAATATTTTGGCAGGAAATATCGAAGCAGATTCGGAAATTATTTCCAATAAAGGTTTGAAATATTTTGAGGATTTTGAAAATACCTATTACACAAAAGAGGGCAAGGAAACAGCCTATCGTTATTATGAAGAGGAAAATGAAGTTGGCATAGAGGAAAGCCAAGTTCCAGCACGTCAATACATCAGTACAACAATTCAAGATTTTGCGATTTACAGTTCTTATAAAGAAGAATTTGTGTATAACACAGATATAGTTTTGGTTCGTGAGTGGATGGAAAATTATGAAACTTTGGGAAATCAAATTCATTTTATTTTACCTATTGGAATGGTACTGCTTTTGTTAATGTTTTTTTACTTAGTAATTGTGATTGGGCGTACCAAAAAAGAAGGCGAAATTGATATCAATGATTTTGACAAAATTCCATACGAGATTATATGGACAGTTGCGATGTTTGTTTTGGCAATGTGTATAGGCATGATGAATATTCCAAAGCATACGAATATGTTCATGACAATGTTAATTTCTGTTTACTTTGTGGCATATATTGTGTGTGCTGTGCTTTTTCATACAACAGTCAAAAGAATCAAAGCCAGAATGCTAATAAAATCAACATTGTTGTATATGTGCATTATGTGGTTTGTAAAGATTTGTCAAAAAATAAAAAATGCTTTTGGAATTTGGTTTGACAAATCAACAGCTGGTATGGATTTAGTAAAAAAGTTAATATTAGCTATCATTGGCTATGCTATTATTTCGCTTATTTTAATGGCAATGATGCAAGGTTTTGGCTTCCTTCTTGCAGGTGGTTTAGCGATTTATTTGTTTTCTAAAATAGCACAAAGAATTCGTGATTTTGCCAAAATGGAATTGCATTTGAAAGAAATGTATGAAGGCATTCATCCAGAAGATTTGCTAACAGAAGATTTTACGCCAGAATTTCAAAAATCCATTCTGTATATTAACGATATTTCTAATGGATTTGAAAATGCTATTCAAGAGCAACTAAAAAGCGAGAGGATGAAAGCAGAGCTAATTACGAATGTTTCGCATGACATCAAAACACCGTTAACATCCATTATTAATTATGTTGATTTGCTCAAAAAAGAGGAAATCGAAAACGACAAAGCCAAGGAATATATTGGTGTTTTAGACAATAAATCGCAGCGTCTAAAAAAGTTGACAGAAGATTTAATTGAAGCCTCTAAAGCATCTTCAGGAAACGTGAAACTAAATATGGAGAAAATCAATATTGTGCAATTGATGAAACAAGCAATTGGCGAGTTTGAGGATAAATTTAACACAACTAATTTGCAAATTATTACCAAATTTGAAAACGAAGAAATTTTGATTCAAGCGGATAATCGTTATATGTACAGAATTGTGGAAAATATATTTAGCAATGTTTCCAAATATAGCATGGAAAACTCAAGAGTTTATATGGATATTGCCCAAAAAGGCGAAAAAGTATATATTGCTATCAAGAACATTTCCAAAGACACGCTCAATATTTCGGAAGAGGAGTTAATGCAGCGTTTTGTGCGTGGCGACAAATCAAGAACCATGGAAGGAAGTGGGCTTGGACTTTCGATTTCCAAAAGTTTGGCTGAAATTCAAAATGGAGAATTGAGTATAAAAATTGATGGAGATTTATTTAAAGTTGAGATTTGTTTTAACTTAGTAAAATAGAGGTAATATATGAGAGAAAAGAAACGTAAGAAAAGCAAAGGGAAAATGATTTTGCTAGCAATGATTGTGATTATATTGGGAATTGTGGTTGGTATTCGATTTCAGAAACCACTAGTTTGCATTGATGCGGGGCATGGTGGAAAAGATGTGCGGCAGTATATCAAGTAGTGGAAAACGATATGAAAAAAATGACACTTTAGAAATGGCTTTAAAAGTAAAACAGGAGTTAGAAAAGCAAGGCGTAAGAGTGGTAATGACGAGAGATGAAGATGAATTTGTTACCTTGCAAGACAGGTGCAAAAAGGCAAATTGGGTAATGGCAGATTTGTTTGTTTCTATTCATAGAAATAGCGCAGAAAGCGGCGATGGTGTTGAGGTTTGGATTTCGAATGAAGAAAATGAAAAAAGCTCGAAATTAGCCAGTTCGATTTTGGAAAAAATTGACCAAGTTGGTATTCAAACCAATCGTGGAGTGAAGACTGGAACAAGTGAAAATAGCGAGGGAGATTATTTTGTCAATAAAAATACAAAAATGCCAAGTTGTCTCATCGAATTGGGGTTTATTAGCAACAAAAAAGACAATGAATTATGGGACAAAAATGCAGACCAATATGCGAAAGCGATTGCAGAAGGAATTGTGCAAAATTTGGAGAGATAATAAAAAAATTCTTGCAATTTTGAAGTAAATATAGTATAATATATATAATAGTAACGAAATAATGTTACATTAAAAGTGGTTTTACTGTTCCAGTTAAAAACAGAAATATAAAGTGGTTTTATTATTCCATTTAAAAATAAGTATATAAAGCGGTTTTACTATTCCAATAAAAAATAGTCTTAAAAGAAATAGATGGTGGGGGAAACAAACAACTCTACCATCTATTTTTATTTTCTAATGAAAGGAGAGAAATTATGAAATCAAGTAAATTAAAATGGTATATTATAAATAAAGAATATGTGGATTATTTGAAATGCTTTGATGATAAAGTGGAAAATATAGATTATGATTTAAATGTAAAACCGTATATTGGAATTTTATTATCAATTAACAAATTCAATTATTATGTTCCAATTTCTTCTGTAAAGGATAAACATTATAAGATGAAAGAAGGAATAGATTTTGTAAAATTAATACACAAAAATAAAATTTTGGGTGTTTTAAATTTAAATAATATGATACCTGTTCTAGAGAAAAATATTACTTATTTAAGATATGAAGAAATAGATCAATATAGAACTTTTAGAAATGAAAAAGAGAAAGAATTATATATAGCATTATTAAGTTTAGAGCTTAGTATAATGAATAAAAAAATTGAAAAAATCAAAGGAAATGCTTACAAATTATATTATGAAAAAGTAAATAATCCAATGTCAAAAGTGTCAAGACGTTGTTGCGATTTTAAAGCATTAGAAGAAAAATGCAAAATCTGGAGAAATAATTGATTTTTTTAGGATAATATGATACGATATTTTTATAAAAATGAGTTGATAAAAAAGGAGAAATAATCATGAAAAATAACCAAATTACAGAAAATATTTTTTATATTGGAGCAGACGATAAGGACATTGATTTGTTTGAAAGTCAATACAAAGTACCAAACGGAATTTCCTATAATTCCTACTTAATAAAAGACGAAAAAACAGTTGTCATGGATACAATTGATACACGAAAAACAGAAGAATGGTTGCAGAATTTAGAGAATACTTTAGAAGGAAAAAGTCCAGACTATTTGGTGATTTCTCACTTGGAGCCAGACCATGCTTACAACGTAGAATTTTTGGCAAAAAAATATCCAGAAATGAAGCTAATAGGGAATGATAAAACGTTTGCTTTTTTGCCACAATTTTTTGAAATTTCAGACTTAGAAAATCGCAAAATTGTGGTAAAAGAAGGAGACGAGATTTGCCTTGGGAAACATACTTTGCAATTTTTTATGGCACCAATGGTACATTGGCCAGAAGTTATGGTAGCCTATGAAAAATCAGAAAAAATTTTATTTTCAGCAGATGCGTTTGGCAAATTTGGAAGTCTAGACACAAACGAAAATTGGGAGGATGAAGCACGCAGATATTACATCAATATTGTGCGGGAAATATGGTGTACAAGTTCAAATGTTGCTAAAGAAATTGGAGACATTAGAAGTAAAAAAAATTTGCCCATTACATGGTCCAATTTTGAAGGAAAATTTGGAATATTATATTGGAAAATATGCTACTTGGAGCAGTTATGAATCAGAGGAAAAAGGTGTACTAATTTGTTATGCATCTATTCATGGAAATACAGCAAATGCTGCAAAAGAATTGGCAGAAATGTTGCAGAAAAAAGGTGCCGAAAAAGTGGCAATTTTTGACTTAGCAAGAGATGATTTTCATGAAGCAATTGCAAATGCTTTTCGCTATGATAAAATGATTTTAGCATCAGCCACTTATGATGCAAAATTGTTTCCACCAATGGAATATTTTTTGCGTCAATTGGCAGAAAAAAATTATCAAAATCGTAGTGTAGGATTGCTGGAAAATGGAACTTGGGCGCCACTTGCTGGAAAGTGTATGAAGGATATTTTGGCTACTATGAAAAATATAAATTTGTGTGAAAATATAGTCACAATTCGTTCTAAATTGAACGAAAATTCTAGAGCCAAAATGGAAGAATTAGCAGAAGAAATTTTGAGTAAATAAGCGGAGGAAATATGGTAAAAGCAGTTTTTATTGATATTGATAAAACCTTATTAAATAGTGATAAAAAAATGACAGAAGAGACCCAAAAAGCAATTGAAAAGGCAAAGAAAAATGGAGTTCAGATTTTTATGATTTCCGGAAGGTCGCGCATGGCATCCAGCAAATTTCAGAATATTTCGAGCCGCTATATCATTAATAGCAATGGGGCAGATATTTACGATTGTGAGAAAAAAGAGGCAATTTATCAGTCAGAAATGGAGCCTAAAATTTGTGCAGAATTATATAAAATAGCGCAGCAGGAAAATGTGGTTATTAAATTTGATTTTGGGTTGTCAAGAGCGGTCAATAAAGCAGAATATTTGGAAGATTATGAAGTGGAATTGACCGAAGAAATTGATGAGTTTTTGAGGAAGAATAAAGTCATTCAAATTTCGATGTGTTCAGAGAATTTGGAACAAGTGGAAAATTTGAAAAAATACATACAAGAGAAGACATGTTTTTGTGTGATTAATCAATTTATTTGGGAAGTGAATGGAAAAGTTATGTACGCCATTCATGTGAATAATCCGACTGTTTCGAAAGGAAATGCCATGTCAGGTTTGTGTCAATTCTTGAGAATTGATTTGAAAGATACAGTTGCGATTGGAGATAAAATTAATGATATTTCTATGATAAAAATAGCGGGTTTTGGCGTGGCAATGGGAAATGCAACAGAAGATGTCAAGGAAGTTGCAGATTTTATTACAGCTACGAATGATGAGAATGGAGTTGCAAAAGTGTTAGAGAAAATTTTAGTAAATCAAGGGGATGTTAACTTTACGTGCGCGACATAAAATGACATGTAAGGTTTTGTTGGCAGGGGAAAAGCATCAAGCTGGCTTTCTATGCGTGCTACAAAATGCTATGTAAGCTAAACCTTACAGGGCTAAAAATGCGATGTTAAGAAAACGGGCGGCGAATTATTAGATTATTTTGTCATAAAAAAAATCTTCTAAAGTATAATGTTAAAGGTATATTTTAGGTGGAGTTTTTTTATGGTTAGATTAGCAGTGATTAATTTAAAAGGATTGGTTAAAGGCATCATGAAAGTAATTGCGATTTTGCTTATTTTAGCAATGGTAATTAAGGTTTCAAAGTTGATGTATCATGCAGTGAAAAAGTTTGATTTGGAAAGTATTATTTTGCAAAATAAATTGGAAATGATGAGTCAAAATTTGAATATTGCCCAAAGTTTTCAGGAGGAACCTTCCGAAAAAAGCGAACTGAAAAAAATATTAGTGGCGGAGCTTGCTGTTTTTTCGGGAGCTGAAGAGGAAATCATGGAAAAAGAAAATCAAGAAGAAGTATTGGAGTTTGAGAATATAGAAAATCAAGTGCCCCCAAATGAAGTTCCTAAAGAAGAGCCACAGGAAGTTGTTCAGGACATAGCGGTGCAAGAAAATGTGGAGAAGGTTCCACAGGAAAATCCTCAAGTAGCGACAGCAGTAATGGAAGCAAATAATAAAAAAGATGTTTACACAGACACTTACCACTCAGTGAAGATTAAAAATGAGTCCAAATATGCTTTGACAGAGGCAATGGTAACACCAGATATAAGTTATTCAGACAAGAAAAATATTATTTTGTATCATACGCATACTTGCGAAAGCTATACGCAGACGGACAATTCAAGGTATTTGGCGACTGGAAATTATCGAACAACAGATTTGAATTATTCGGTAGCAAGAGTAGGGACAGAACTCGCAAATTGCTTGGCTGGCAAGGGATATACGGTTATTCATGATAGCACTTATCATGATTATCCAGCTTACACGGGTTCGTACACAAGGTCACTAGCGACTGTCAAAAATTTGCTTTCGACATATAATACGGTGGATTGTGTGTTTGATGTGCACCGCGATGCGCTTGGAAGTAATAGCAATTATGCGCCTTGTGTGAAAATTGGCGAGGAGCAAGTGGCACAAATTATGTTTGTGATTGGAACAGATGGCGGTGGTTTGGAACATAGCAATTGGAATCGTAATTTGAAGTTGGCGATTAAAGTGCAGGAGAAGGCGAACGAGATGTATCCGGGATTGTTTAAACCAATTATTTTGAGAAATTCGAGATACAATCAACATGTGACAAATGGGGCAGCGATTATTGAAGTAGGCGCGACGGGAAACACGATAGAACAATGCAATGGCAGTATGAAATATTTGGCAAATATTATTGATTGTGTGATGAAAGAAAATTAGGAGAATTTGAAAAAAAGCCTTGTAAAAACTTCGTAAAAATGATAAAATAATCCTATATTTTTAAGAATGGAGAAATCAAATGATAAAAAATAATCAAGGTGTTACGATTGTTATATTGGTTGTGGCAGTGGTTTTGTTATTGATTTTGGCTGGCGTTGGATTGAATATGAGTTTTTCGAGTGTTGACAAAGTGAAAGATAGCAAATTGGAAACAGAATTAGGAATGGTAAGGCAGGCGGTTACAGAACAATATTGGAAAGCTAGTTCAGTTGGCAAAACAGGAATTTCAATGGGAGAAGGGAACGTTTCTTTTTGGGTTGGAAATCGAATTATGAATTTTTCAGAAATTGATTTGCCGAATAAAAATACGGTTAAGGTAACAGAAGAGTCAGAAGCATTTTTTAGTAAGGCAGACAGTTATGCACCAGTTTATCAAGAAGATTATTATTATCGCTTGATGCCAACTCAGCTGAAAGAAATTGGAATTCAGGAGGCAGAAGCAACTTATGTTGTGAATTATGCCACTGGAGAAGTTTATAATGAAACACAGAAAAAAGATAGTAAATCGCAGTTATTATATTTGCCACAGACAAACCAAAAAATGACAGATGCTTTGGAAAAAGATGACACTTTTAGTGATTGGAATGAATAAAATGTATAGGGGTTTTGCCATATGTGTGACATGACTGAAAAGTTAGAAAAAATAATGGATAAAAAAGATATTTATGTAGATGAACCGATGAAAAAGCATACTTCTTTTAGAATTGGTGGTATGGCAGATTATTTTTTGGATGTCAAAAAAGTGGAGCAACTAAAAGCAATTTTAAATCTTGCAAAACAGGAAAATGTGCCATTTCAAATTGTGGGAAATGGGACGAATTTATTGGTGCGTGAAGGTGGAATTCGAGGATTTGTTATCAAGTTAGATGGGAAGAATTACACAGTGGATAAAAAAGAAAATGGTGCAATGGTAACTTGTGGTTGTGGGATGCCACTGAGCCAATTGGCTTTGATAGCTGCTGAAAATGGTTTGTCTGGTTTGGAAGCAATGGCTGGTATTCCAGGAACGTTAGGTGGCGCAATTCGTATGAATGCAGGTGCTTATGGAAGTGAAATGAAGGATGTTGTGGTGTGCTCAAAATGTATGGATTTAGAGGGGAATATTCAAAAATTAGATTTGGCAGCACATGAATTTTCTTATCGCAAAAGTGCTTTTGCAACCAATCAACTCATTTTGCTGGAGACAACTTTGAAACTTAAGTGGGGAGAAAAGCAAGAAATTCAAAACAAAATGCAAGAATATAAGAAGGTAAGAATGCAAAAGCAACCATTGGAGTTTCCGAATGCGGGAAGTATTTTCAAAAGAAATGGCGATGTTTTGATTGCGAAATTAATTGATGAATGTGGTTTAAAAGGTTATGCTGTTGGGGATGCCGAAGTGTCAAGCAAGCATTCTGGATTTATTGTGAATAAAGGAAATGCAACAGCAAAGGATGTTTTGGAACTGATTGATATCATTAGAAAAAATGTGAAGCAAAAATTCGATGTGGATGTTGAGCTAGAAATTATAGTAATTGGGGAAGAATAGGAAGGTGTAAAAATGAAAACTTTTTTGGAATGGTTTAAATCAAGTGCAAAAGTAAAACGTTGGATGTTTTTGATTATTGTGGGAATTGCACTGGTATGTTATGGATTTACAAAAGTCCTAGTAACAGAGGAAATGGCTTTTGGAGAGCTTGGAAAAATTATTGCGATATTTGTTTTAGGATTTGTATTTGTGGTTGTTGGCATTATTTTTATTCAAAAAAGAAATTTGGAGATTTTGATTGAAGCAAATGACACAGATTCGATGAAAGGCAAAAAAGCCAAAGTCAATATCAAATCATTGATTTTCAATAAAAAAGTTTATGATGAAGGTCCTAAAATCGTTGTCATAGGTGGCGGAGAAGGCTTGAATATTGTGGTAGACGGCTTGAAAAAATATACCAATAATATTACAGCAATTGTCACCATGTCAGATTATGGACAAATTCCAACAGAATCTAGAATGGCGCTAGATGCTTTGCCATTGGATGATATCAAAGGTAGTATGATTGCGATGTCAGAAAAGCAAGAGTTGATGCGTGATTTGATGAATTTGAATTTTACAAATGAAAGATTGCGTGGCTTAAATTTTGGGGATATTTATTTGACAGCCATGAATGAGTTGTATAGCAACATTTCAGAGGCCATTCAAAAAAGCACAGAAGTGCTTAATATCAATGGACGAGTTTTACCAGTAACGTTGGACGAAATCAATATTTGTGCGGAATTGACAGATGGAACTGTGATTGAGCGCAAAGATAAAATTCCAGAAATTGTTTCCCAAAAAGTGGAAGTGATTAATCGAATTTTTATTAATCCATCCAATTGCAAACCTGCGCCTGGCGTGGTTGAAGCCATTCAAGAGGCAGAAGCGATTATCATTGGTCCGGGAAGTTTATATACCAATGTATTGCCAAATTTGCTAGTAAAAAGGGTTTCTAAAGCAATTAAAGAAAGCAAAGCTGTCAAGATTTATATTTCCAATATTATGACAGAATTTGGGCAAACGGATGATTATACGCTTGCGCAACACATTGAGGCAATGCAAGCGCATGTTGGAAAAGGTGTTTTTGATTATTGCTTGGTGGATACAGGAGAAGTGGTTCCAGAATATGTCAGAAGGTATAACAAAAAAGGCAGTGAGTTAGTGGAAACGGATATTACAAAGGCAGCTACTTTGGGTGTGAAAATTATTCAAAAAGATATGTCTTGCATTAAGGAAGATAAAATTAGACATAATTCAGCGATTATTGCAGCTACTGTTGTTGGACTGATTTGTGATGAATTGAAATTTAAAGATGAGCAAAATGGAACTGAGTTTTTACTTTTGAATTCGATTTTGAAGGAGGAGAAAAAGGAGATTAAGAAAAATCAAAAAGAAGATAAAATGCATAAAGAAATTGTCAAAAAAGCAACGAAAAGTGTAAAAAGTAAAAAGCCAAATAAGAAAAGTAAGTTTAGCGAAAAATACAAAGAAAGAGTGGAATCGATTCAAAATACAGATGCTAAGATTAAAGAAAACAGAGCCATTGCAAAAGAAATTGAAAAATTAGAAAAGGAAAATGAAAAAAAGCAAGCAAAGAAAAAAGAAGAAATGGAGCCTAAAGCGACCAAAACAACAAGGAAACCAAGAGTAAAAAAAGAGACAGATGAAACCTCTCAGGAAACAAAAACAGTAAGAAAACCAAGAACAACTAAGAAGAAAGAGGAAGCAGAGGAGAAAAAGCCAACTGCTAGAAGGACGAAGAAAAAAGAATAACAGGAGATTGTACAAATGAAATTAACGAAAAAACAATTGGAATTGAAAAATGCCTTAGAAAAAGAATGGTTAATCACAAATGGAATTGGTGGATTTGCTTCCAGTACAGTACTTGGGGCAAATACAAGACGTTATCATGGTTTGTTAGTGGCACCTTTGAAACCGCCAGCTAGGCGACATTTGATTTTGTCAAAATTGGATGAGAGCATTGAGATGGAAGGCAAAAAATATGATTTGTTTACCAATGTTTGTCGCAATTATTTAGCAGAAGGTTATAAGTATTTAGAGAGTTTTGAGAAAAATCCTTTACCAGAGTTTACTTATAAAGTTGGGGAGGTAAAGATACAAAAGAAAATTTCTTTTGTGTATGGAAAAAATACAATTGTTGTGAAGTATTCAGTAAAAAATAATCAGGCACAAAATGTGAAGATGACAATTGCGCCCATTATGAACTTCCGAGATTTTCACGATATGACAACAGGTCACACTTTTGAGGTAGAGCAAAAATTTGAAAATGCCAAAGTGCAAATTCAAATTGACAAAAATATTCCGATTTATATGTGTTGCCAAGAAGGAAATTATATCGAACATCAAAATGACGTTTTTCGTAATATGTATTATTTAAAAGAGGAAGAAAGAGGTTTTTTTGCAGAAGAGGATTTGTGTGTGCCTGGGCGCTACGAGATTGTGATTGAGCCAAAAGAGAAAAAAGAAATCACAGTCATTGTTTCTTTGGAAAGCGATATTGAAAATATTCAAGCTGATGAAGTTTTTGAACGAGAAATCCAAAGATTAGAGGAAATTGTTAAACAGACAAAATTGATCAAAAATAAAAAAACAGAATTGACAAAGTTGGAAAAAGACAAAAACGAATTTTTGAGAGATTTAGTCATAGCAAGTGACAATTTTGTCGTTTTCCGACCAGAAGAAAAGCTACATTCGATTTTGGCAGGTTTTCCTTGGTTTTTGGACTGGGGACGAGATACAGCCATTAGTTTTGAAGGTTTGTTGCTCATTACAAGAAGATTTGATGTGGCAAAAGAAGTGCTGCTAATGCTGACAAAAGACATTTGCCTAGGGCTTGTTCCAAATGGCTATGCGGAAAGTGATAATACGCCGCTTTATAACAGTGCAGATGCTGCCCTTTTATTGTTTGAACAGGTAAATAAATTTATGAAATACACACGAGATTACAATTTTGTCAAAGAAAATTTATACGAAAAATTAAAAAATATCATTGAAAATTATCAAAATGGAATTGAGTTAGACGGCAACCATATTTATGTGGATAGTGACGGACTTTTGTCATCTGGCACGCCTCATATTCAAAATACGTGGATGGATGCCAAAGTTGGGGATTTTGTGGTAACCCCAAGAAATGGAAAAGTTGTGGAAATCAATAGCCTTTGGTATAATGCTTTGAAAACAATGGAATATTTGGCGAAGAAATTTGGCGAAAAAGAATTAGCAGATACTTATAAAAAGATCGCAAAAACGCATCAAAAAGTATTTGAAGAGAAATTTTATTGTGGGGAGAAGAAGTCATTATATGATGTTTTAGGAGATGATAAAATACGTCCCAATCAACTATTTGCTATTTCGACAACGTATCCAATTATTCATCCTGCTTCGCTTGTAGGCAAAACAATTTGGGAAACGGCTAAGAAAAAATTATTGACGAAATGTGGGCTTAGAACTTTGGCACAAGACGAAGAAGCGTATATTGCAGAATATTTGGGAGATTGTGTGAAGCGCGACAAAAGTTATCATCAAGGAATTAGTTGGGTGTGGCTACTTGGTTTATATGCAGATGCATTGGAGAATATCATTGATTGTGAAAAAGATAGAATTGAAAAAGAAAAATACATTATCGAAAAAGAGAAGTTGGTAGAAAAAATTTATGTGACATTTAAAAAAGAATTATATGCGCCAGAATGTTTTGGGAGTATTTCGGAAGTCTATAATTCGGACGGCACAGCCAAACCGGGAGGCACGTGTGCGCAGGCTTGGAGCGTGTCAGAAATCTTGAAAATTGTGACAAGAATGGAAGAATAAAACCATGGAAAAGAAGGAACTAAAAAATCTAAAAACGAAATATTTGGGGCGAAAATTGCTTTATTTTGAAACAATTGGTTCTACCCAAAAAGAATTGAAGGATTTACAAAATCCAGAAAATGGGACAATTATTGTAGCAGAACAGCAAAATTCTGGCGTTGGGACCCATGAACGAGTTTGGTTTACTGGAGCAGGCAAAAATATTGCGATGTCATTTGTGCTTTTGCCCAATTGTAATTTGCAGAAAATTCAAAATTTAACGGTCCGTATTGCAGAATGTATGATACATGTTTTAAAGGATTTATACGAAATGGAACTTAGCATCAAAATGCCAAATGATATTTATTATCGTGGTAAAAAAGTGGGCGGAATTTTGACGGAAAGTGTGAGCAAAGCGGAAAATGTGCAAAAAATTTATATCGGGATTGGGCTAAATGTCAATCAAGAGGAATTTGCAGAGGATTTGGGCGAAATTGCAACTTCCCTTAAAATTGAATTTGGCAAAAATTTTGATAGAGAAGAAATAATTGTAGAATTTTTAAATCAATTTGAGCAGGAATTTGAAAAAATGATACAGTAAAACACCAAAACTGACCATACGGTCAAGTTGACAGAAAATCCAAAATGTGGTATAATATAGTTAACTAAAAATTTAGGGAGGTATTGTAATATGCGGACGAGAAAAGAATGGAAACGAGAGATGAAACAGCAGGAAAGATGCAGAAGGCGGCAAGAGAAACAAGAATTTAGGAAGCCTAAGAAAAGGCTGAAAAAAATTGTAATTGCTTGCCTCTTATTTGCTACGGCTTTTTTCTTTTTGAGACAGAAACTTTTTGCAGGTTATACGCAAGAGGAGCATGTGGTGGAAAATAAGCCGACAGAGCCGGTAAAGCCAAAGCGGAAAGTTGCAAAGAAAAAGAAAGTCAATCTCAAAAGAGAAAAAGTTTTGTTGGCGGAGCATACAATTCGCAATCCACATTCTGGAGCAAATCGAAATGAAAATATGCGAATTGCTGCGGAAATTATCAATGGTTTAGTGCTTGGTCCAGGTGAATGGTTTTCATGGTTAGAAATAGTAGGAGACACGACACCAGAAAAAGGTTTTTTGGAAGCACCCGTGATTTATGGTAGGAGAGTTTCTTTGGGACTGGGGGGCGGTGTTTGCCAAGTGTCGAGCGCGATTAATTCTGCTGTGATAGCCGCAGGGCTTGAAACGCGTGCACAAAAGCACTCTTTGCCAAGCTCTTATATTCATGAGGAGTTGGGAGACCGAGAGGCAACAGTTTCCTTTGATTCAAAGATAGATTTTTCATTTGTAAATACCTTGGAAAATTCTATGATGCTTCGTGTTATTGCTAAGGGCGGAGATGTAACAGTCAAAGTCTTTGAAATACGGTACCAGAAAGTCTAGGTCGCATGACCTAGATTTTTTTTCAAAAAAGACTTGCTTTTTTTTTATTTTGTGATAAAATAACGAGAAAGAAAGGAGAAAATATGTTTGCATATGTCAAAGGGATTTTAGAGGAGAAAATGAGCAATTATGTGATAGTCGAAACAGCAGGAATTGGTTATAAAATTTTTATGTCGAAGAACGCCATTTTGAAAATTGGCGAACTTGGCGATAGTGTAAAAATCTATACCCATTATCATGTCAGAGAAGATGACATTAGTTTGTATGGCTTTTTGACAGGAGAGGAATTAAAGCTATTTGAATTGCTGATTTCAGTCAGTGGCGTTGGGGCAAAATCAGCAATTGCCATGCTTTCTAACATAACGCCATCAGAATTTATTATGTGCATTGTTAAAAATGATATTACAAGATTGACGAAGGTTCCGGGGATTGGGAAAAAGTCAGCGCAACGCATTGTGTTAGAATTGAAAGACAAGTTGAAAACAGAGCAAGAGACTTCGGAAACAGAAGAAGTAGAAAGTGTCATAGATGTGAATGATAGTTTGGAAGAGGCAATTGCGGCTTTGCAGATTTTAGGATACCACAAAAAGGAGATTGAAAAAGCGTTGCAAAAGTTTGACTATCAGTCAATGACGATTGAAGATATCATCCGAAACGGATTGAAATTTTTGTCAAAATAGAGGAGGAGCAGATGAACTTAAAAGAGCCTTTGGCGTATCGTATGCGCCCTAAAATGTTAGAGGAATTTGTGGGGCAAGAACATATTGTGGGGAAGGATAAATTGCTTTATCGAACGATTCAAGCAGACAGATTGTCAAGCATTATTTTGTGGGGGCCTCCAGGTTGTGGGAAAACTTCGCTTGCCAAAGTGATTAGTGAAACAACTAAATACAAATTTATGAAAATTAATGCTGTAACTTCTGGTGTTTCAGACATTAAAAATGCGGTGGAAGAGGCAGATAATCCACTTTTGAATCCAAGTGGGAAATGCATTTTGTTTATTGATGAAATTCATCGTTTTAATAAATTGCAGCAAGACGCGCTCCTTCCTTATGTGGAAGATGGCACGATTATTTTAATTGGCGCGACGACTGAAAATCCTTATTTTGAAGTGAATAAGGCTTTGATTTCGCGTTCGATGGTTATTAAACTGGAGCCGCTGAAAAAAGAGAATATTGTACAGATTTTAAAAAATTCACTGACCAGAAAAGATGGCTTGGGAGAATATAATATTAAGATTTCGGAAGATACCATTGATACGATTGCAGAAATTTCAAATGGAGATGTTAGAACGGCTTTAAATGGGCTAGAAGTTGCGGTTCTTACGACGAAAATGAATAGCCAAGGAGAAGTTGAGATTACAGATGAAATTGCGAGCCAAAGCATGAACACGAAAAAAGCGATGTTTGACAAAAAAGGAGATAGCCATTATGACAATATTAGTGCTATGATAAAATCGATGCGCGGAAGCGATCCAGATGCGGCGATTTTCTATTTGGCGCGTGCTTTAAATGCAGGAGAAGATCCCGTTTTTTTGGCGAGAAGAATTGTAATTTGTAGTGCGGAAGATGTCGGAATGGCGAACCCCAATGCGTTGGTGGTGGCAACTTCTGCGATGGAAGCTGTCAGAATGGTTGGGATGCCAGAGGCGAAGTTAATTTTAGCGGAAGCGGCGACGTATGTTGCGATTTCTAAAAAATCAAATGCGACGTATTTGGGAATTAATCGAGCTTTGGAAGATGTGCAAAATAAAGAGACAGGTCGAATTCCGATGCACATACGAAATGCTGCGGCGAGCGGGATGCAGCATTTTGGCTATGAGGAAGGATATAAGTATCCACATGATTTTCCGGGGCATTGGTGTGAGCAACAATATTTGCCAGATGAGATGCTGGGTACAAAATATTATGTAAAAGACGAAAATTGTATAGATAGTTAGTTTAAAGAGCTTGAAAATAGAGAAAATGTATGAGAATGAAGATGTTTCTAAACTGTAGAGTTACTTTATGAAGAATGTTTTCAGCTTGAAGGGAAAGGTATAATAAAAAACAATGAAACTTAATAAATTTCATTGTTTTTGCTAGTTTTTGGAGGCGCCACCCGGATTTGAACCGGGGATCAGAGTTTTGCAGACTCGTGCCTTACCACTTGGCTATAGCGCCGAATAAATTGTTATTTTCAAATGCTAATTTATTATAACGTATATTTCATTATATGTCAAGGGAATCGAAAAAATTCCTAATATTTTTATAATTTATTATATTTTTTACTACTTCCTTTTGATTTCTCGACAGGATATTTTTTCTTTGTTTTTTCTAATTTATCTAAAATAATTTGTTTTGGACTAACTTCTAGTTTCATTGCCATTTGGAAACAGTAAGTAAAAACATCAGCCAATTCTTCGAGGACTTCCTGACGAATATAATTTTTATTGTCCCACTGGAAACACTCTAGCAACTCGCCAGCCTCAATGCAAATTGATTTAGCTAAATTTTCTGGAGAATGAAATTGGTCCCAGTCTCTTTCCTTATTAAAATTTTCTAATTTATCCATAATTTCTTCCATAAATTACCTCACTTATCTTATTTTATATCACAAAAAACTTGATTTTTCAAATAAATTTTTCTCATTTGACAACACTTTTTTTTCATGATATAATCATTTTGCATTACAAAAAGGAGAAAAAAATGGAAAACAAGAGAAGTAGTAAAAACATAAGAATATTGATTATACTGACTTTTTTGATATTTTTAATTGGAATTGTAATGGGAATATTTCATAAAGAAACCATTAATAAAAAAATGGCGGAAATGACTACGGCAGAGGAGCCAGTCGAAATAGCGAACACAATAGATTCTGAAACAATCATCGCAGCTTATACACCAAGACGCGAAGTGGCAAGCGAAGAAGTAGTTTCCAGATATGCCAAAGCGCGTGAGCGTGCAATGTATAATTCCGTAGATGAAATTAAGATTTCAAAAAACATGGATTTGACTGTAAGGTGCAATGTTTCAAGAGATGATTTTATTGCTTTGATAGCAGGTGTACGAGCAGATACATCAGGTTTTTTTGAGAAAAACGCAGGCACCATTTATGATTTATGTGAAAAATATCAAATTAACGAAATCTTTTTTTGTGGGTTAATTTCGGCAGAATCTGGCTGGACAATTGCGGACAACCATAGAAGAACTCACAATTACATCAGTTTAATGGGAAGTGGTGGCGCACTTTTGCAGTTTGCTACTGTAGAAATTGGCTTAGAAAAAGCAGCCAATACTTTGCACACTAATTATTTATCCGAGCGAGGAAGATTTTATTATGGCAAGACATTAGAAGCTGTGCGCACGAGATTTTGCCCAGTTAATCCGGGGTGGACCAATCTTGTTTATGGAAGAATGCAACAAATTATATAAAAACAAAAATGCAGGCAAAAGTCTGCGTTTTTTGTATAAAATTGACAAATAATAGAAGATACATTATAATAATAGAAAAATAGTTGTATGTCAACAATAACTTGTTATGGCGAGTTAAGTAAACGCGGAAAGGAGATTTTTATGCTTATACTTGAGAGAAAAGATGGAGGAAAAGAAACAGTAAATTTGCCGAATGGGCAGAACTATATTGGAAAACAGGCTTTTTTTTATCGGGAAGACATAACAAAAGTTTTAATTCCTGAAGGGATTCAGAACATTCAAAAAGAAGCATTTTGGTGTTGTAATGCGCTAGAAACTGTGGAATTTCCACAGAGCTTGTTTCTAATCGAGGAAGAAGCTTTTGCTGGATGTAAATGTTTGAAAAGGATAGAAATGCCAGATAATCTTGAGGAAATAAAAGAATTGGCATTTTTTGCAGCAGGATTGGAAGAAGTATATTTGTCCGAAACATTAAGGAAAGTTGGAAGTAAAGCTTTTTCCACATGTAAAAAATTGAGAAAGGTAAAACTTTCCAGAAGCACGGCAGTGGCAAAAGACGCGTTTGAGGACTGCCTCAACTTGAAAATCGAGTATTTCTAAGCGATACTAATGAGTACTAAAACCGTATAAGGAATAAAACCGAAAAGTTCAGGGGAGAATTATTCTCTGGGCTTTTTGGTTTTTTGCAAAAAATTTACAAGTTGGATACATTTTTCTGTTATAATAAAATTGGGAGGATAGAAATGAACCGAATTTTGATTGTGGAAGATGAAATCGCGATTCGTGATTTGCTTAAAATTAGCCTAAGCGCGCAAGGGTACCAATGCGAATGCGCAAGTGATGGGGAAATGGCGGCAGATTTGCTAGAAGAAAAAAAGTATGATTTGGTTTTACTTGATGTTATGCTTCCTAAAATCGATGGCTATGAATTGTTGGAATATATTAAGCAGACGACTGAAATTCCTGTGATTTTTATAACAGCCAAAAGTCAGACAAAAGATAAAATCAAGGGATTGACACAAGGCGCAGATGATTACATTACTAAGCCGTTTGAAATGGGAGAATTAATAGCGCGTGTGGAGGCAGTTTTGCGTAGATTTCATAAAACAAGTGGCTGCATTCAAATAAATGATATTAAGATTGATGTAGTGGCAAGAAGTGTGAAAAAAGGAAATGAGAGAATTGAGTTAACGCCAAAAGAATTTGACCTTTTGCTGTTGCTGGTGCAAAATAAAAATATGGCACTTTATCGAAATGTAATTTTTGAAAAAGTGTGGGGCGAAGAACTTGAATTTGAGACGCGAACACTGGATTTGCATATTCAAAGATTGAGAAAAAAGTTGGGATGGAAAGACAAGATTAAAACAGTGTATCGCATTGGGTATAGGTTAGAGGTGTGAAATGAAGTTTTGGGTAAAATTGGATTTGAGCATTATTTTGATGATTGCTGTGATTTTGTCATGTAGTCGATTTTTGGTTATTAGGCAAAATTTTAAGTATTCGATTGAAAGCAGTGTGGAGCAAAACACAAATCAACATCGTTTGGAGCGCTATTCGTTGGAAAGTAGCATGATTAATAATATTCAGTTAGGGGAAGAAGTAACCAATGAAAAAATTGTGCAATCTATTCAATCATTGTATTCGTATATGGAAAATGATGCTGGAAAAGTAGCGGTTTTTACAGAAAACAAGGAAATGATTTTTGGTAATTTTGACGAAATAGGAAAAGTGGCGATTGATGAATTTTTTTATCAAGAGATTGATAATTATAGTATCAGAAAAATAGGAGACAAGCATTATATGCTATTTTTTTCACGTTGGTCGATTAATAATAAGGAAATTTATATGATACATTTTTATGATGTAGAGGTCATTTATCAAATGAGAGAAAAGCAACTAAGAGAAATATTGTATATGGATTTTGTAATTTTAGTTATTGCCTCGATTTTTATTTCGTTTTTTGCAAGATTTTTGACAAGGCCAATTGAAATTTTGAATAAAGTAAGCAAAAAAATTTCGTCAGGAGAATTTAGTGAAAGAGCTCCTGTAAAAACAAATGACGAAATTGGGGAATTGGCGAAAAGTTTCAATAAAATGGCAGATGAAATCGAACATAAGATGCATTCTCTCGAACAGTCCATTCAAGCCAAAGACGATTTTATCACAGGTTTTTCGCATGAAATCAAAACACCTATGACGGCTATTATTGGTTATTCGGATTTGTTAAGGCTTAAAAAGTGTGAGGAAAAAGTGACGTCAACAGCTTTGAATTATATTTATTCAGAGGCAAAAAGGCTAGAGGAACTTTCGCATAAATTGTTGGCGCTGATGGAATTGACGGAGGATAGAATAGAGTTTAAATCTATTAACATAAAAGCATTTTTGGAAAAAATAGTCAAAAAAATAAAATGGGAAGATGTCAAATTACAACTCAATTTGCAAGAAGCAAAAGTAAAAATAGATGAAAGTTTGTTAGAAATTGTCATACGAAATTTAGTGCAAAATGCGAAAAAAGCAGAACCAAAAGATAAAAAAGTTGTAATTTTTGGGGAATGTTTAGAAAATCATCAATACAGAATTTCTGTGATAGACACAGGAATAGGAATTCCAGAGGAGCATTTGGCGCGAGTGACAGAAGATTTTTATATGGTGGATAAATCGCGTAGCAGGCAAAATGGTGGGACTGGAATTGGGCTTTCTTTGTGCAAAAAAATTCTGGAATTTCATCATTCAGAAATAAAAATTGAAAGTGAAGAAAATGTGGGGACAAAAGTATTTTTTGAATTGGAGGTCACAAAGTGAAAAATAGAGGAATTATTTTGATTATTTTTGTTATGATTTTGGTTTCTTTTTTTGTGCCGAATGTGTTATTTTGGTTGGAAGATTTTAGAATTGAAAAGCAAATTTGTGCTATCGCAAAACCAAAAAGTAAAGTTGATGTACAGGCTGAAAAGATTTATTTAGTGAGAGCAATTCATGACATAGAAGGATTTTATCGTAATTTGGCAATACGCGAAAAAGAAAAAGTGGTTTATTATGCAAATGGAAATAATATAGATGTTGCTCCTAGTGAGATTATTTCCACTACAAAAATAGAAGATGAGGCTACTTTTGCAGAATTAAAAAATGAAATCGCCAAATTGGAAACTGGGAATGTGCTGAAAAATCTAAAAATTGGTGAAGAAGAACAAAATTTGGGGTATGTTTCGGAAAGGACTTATGCCAAAGAAGATGATGATTATAAAACTAAATATTACTATTTTAAGAATAGTGAAATAGAAATTGAGATAGAAAATAAAACAGGAAAAATTTTGTCGATTCTTTTTCCAAAAGAAAGTTTACTAGAGGATACGCAGGAAATGAAAAAAAATTTTGTCAAGTATCTGGATTTATACATTATTGATGATTGGAAATTAGAGAATAATAGCCTAAAATCAGAAAAGGCACAACTAGAAGTTGTGCTAGTTGAAACAGAAATGCAGTGCAGGTTAATGATTTGTCCTATGGGAAGCAATGCTTATTATGAGATGGTAGAGAAGGCAGAATAGATACAATTTGGATACAAACCAAAAACAAGTTTGATACAATGATATGCTACGATTTAGAAAAAAGTAGGAGGTTTGTATGAAATTTGTGGCGAATGAAGGAAAAAAAGTAGAAATTGAAGTGGAAGGAGAAATTTATTTAAGACATGCGATAAAAACAGAGTTTGTCAAACAAGGAGAAAATTATTTGGGACTTTTTCGAAAATATGTATACCCAATTTATGAAAAAAATGATATAATAGTCAGTAGTGAAAAAATAATTGCGTTGTGCCAAAATCGTGTGGTGCGAAGAGAAGATATCAAAATTGGTATTTGGGCAAAGTTTTTGTCTAAGTTTGCTTGCCAGAAAAATCGTGGTGGTTACGGAGTTGGTATGGCAATTAATATGCAATATGCGATTAATAAAGTAGGCTTATGCAGGGTATTGTTGGCAAGTGTTTTCAGTGGGATTACGAAATTATTTGGCATCAAAGGTGTGTTTTACAAAATAGTTGGACAAGAAGTGGCTGGTTTGGATGGATTTTATGATGGCGCTTGGGACGAATATCGTGATATTGGAATTGAAATTCCAGAAAATCCAGAAGCGGTTTGCAACGAAATCAAAGAAAAATTAGGAATCAGTTGCATGATTGTTGATTCCAATGATTTTGGACAAGAGATTTTGGGAAAATCGGAAGATATTCAGTTGTCAGAAAATGAATTAAAAGCACTCATAAGAGATAATCCAGCAGGGCAAGGTAAGCAGCAAACGCCGTTTGTGTTGATTCGAAAAAAATAAATTAGGAAGTAAAATATGAAGAGTAAGAAACGTAGGAAAAGAAGAATTAAAAAATTAAGATTGCTAGTTTTAGTTATTTTTGTTGTAATTTTATTATTTGTGATAGGGAAAATTAAAGACAAAAAGAAAGAACATTTTGTGCCAGAAAATGAGGAATTAGCAGAAAATTATGAAAACGAGGTTCCTGCGGAAAATTTGGTAGCGCCAGAGGAAAAAAAGCCAAACAAAATTGACGATTGGCGTCTGATTTTGGTTAATCAAGAACATGCATTACCAGAGGATTTTAATCCAGAATTGACGAGTATTGATAAAATTAGAAAGTTTGATAGTAGGGCGATTGACGAATTAAAACAAATGATGAATCAGATGAAAAAAGATGGAATTACCAATGTTTGGGTGCAATCAGCGTATCGAAGTGTGGATAAGCAGGAGGACGTTTTTGAACGTAGAATCAAAGAATATATGGGACAAGGAAAAACACGCGAAGAGGCAGAAAAATTGGTGCTTCAAACAATTAATAAGCCAGGGACCAGTGAGCATAATTTGGGGCTGGCTGTTGATTTTAACTATGTGGATTATGATTTTGATGAAACAGCAGGTTTTAAATGGCTGAAGGAAAATGCTGAAAATTATGGATTTGTGCTACGTTATGCCAAAGAAAAGGAAACGATAACAAAGGTGGATTATGAGCCTTGGCATTGGCGTTATGTGGGTCAAGAACACGCTAGCAAAATGAATGAATTAAGTATGTGTTTGGAAGAATATGTCGAGTATTTACAAAAATAGACACACAATTATGTTTTCTTGATGACAGAATTGTGAAAATTGTGTGAATTTTTATTTTATTCCAATTTGACAAATTTAGTAAGATATGGTATAATCTATTAGTTATCTTATTTTAAAAGGAGATTTTATGCCCAAAAAGAGTCAAGAAATTTTGGATAAAATAAATTTAAAATTTAATGTTTATTTACTTGTTATTGTATTACTTTGTATTTTAATTTGTATGTATGATAAGAGGTTTATTGCGCCTTCGATAGTTCTATGCATTCTTTTGTTGGGGTATGCAATATGGTCAAATGACAAAAGAAAATTGGAGATTGTCAATCACATTCAAGAAGTTACAACCGATATGAATGTTGCCAATCGCAACAATTTGATTAATTCGCCAATTCCATTATTGTTGATTGAAACGGATGGGAACATTATTTGGAAAAGCAAAAGCTTTATTCATATTTTTAAAGAGGTTGATGTTGCAACTTCTCTTAATCCTATTTTGAAAGAAATCAAATTAAATATTGAAAAAGAATATGAACAAACAGGACAAGAATTTGATAAAAATAATTATTTGACAAAACAGTTTAACATTGAGGACAAGTTCTATAAAATTTATTGTGGTGTTTCCAAGAGTAAAAAAAAGGATAAAAGAAAGCAGCGTGAATATCAACTGACCATGTATTTTATTGATGATACCAAATACAATGATTTGTTTGATTTGTATAACAGCTCGAAATTGTGCATTGGAATTGCGATGATTGACAATTACGAAGAAGTTATGCAACGTGCGATGCCAGAAGAAAGAGCAGAATTGGTCACGAGTGTGGAACGAATGATTATGGATTGGGCCAGAGAAACTGGAGGACTGATTGTCAAAACAGAAAGAGACCGATTTTTATATATTTTTGAACAACAATATTTGGCTGGTATTGAAAAAGAAAAAGTCAGTGTACTCGATAAGGTCAAAAGTATGAATGAAAATTCGGACATTAAAGTGACTTTGAGTATTGCGATTTCAAATGAAGGAAATAGTAATTTTGAAAAATATAAATCAGCGCTAGCAGCGATGGACATTGTATTAGGGCGTGGAGGCGACCAAGCGGTTATTCGTAAAGATGGGAAATATAAATTTTATGGTGGAAATACTGTAGAAGTGGAAAAAAGGACAAAAGTCAAAGCAAGGACAGTAGCAGGATCGATTGCTAATTTGATTAAAGAATCGGACAATGTGCTGATTATGGGACATAATCATATTGATATTGATGCTATTGGTTCTGGGCTTGGGATGTATCGATTAGCTAAAACCTTGGAAAAAGATGCTTATATTGTGTCAGAACCAAAAGGGAAATCATTGGGGAAATTTTTGAACAATTTTGATGAAAATCCAGATTATGAAGGTGTGATTATTTCTGAGGAGGAAGCAGAGGAAATGATACAGCCTAACACACTGTTGATTGTTGTAGATACACATAAAGAAAATTATGTGGAATTTCCAGAGTTATTGCAAAAAATAGAAAGAAGAATTGTGATTGATCATCACAGAAAAGCACCAGAAGCAATTACAGATGCACTTGTTTCATTTCACGAAGTGTATGCATCTTCGGCAGCAGAATTGGTCACAGAAATTATTCAATATGCGGCAGATGACGTAAAATTGACATTGCTTGAAGCAGAAAGTTTGTATGGCGGAATTATGGTGGATACCAAAGATTTTACGTTTAAAACTGGTGTGAGAACATTTGAAGCTGCGGCGTATCTGAGAAAATTTGGGGTCGATATCATTCGTGTCAAAAAATGGTTTCAGGCAGATTTGGAAAGTTATAATGTAATCGCAGAAATTGTAAAAAGTGTGGAAATCATAAATGAAACCATTGCGATTGCGGTTTACGATAACGTAGAGGATGAAAACGCCAATTTGATTTGTGCCAAAGCAGCGGACGAATTGCTGACAATTAGTGATATCACAGCATCTTTTGTGTTAGGGAAAATAGGAGAAAAAGTTTTTATTAGTGGACGTTCGATTGGCGATATTAATGTGCAAATTATTTTGGAAAAATTAGGAGGAGGCGGGCATATTACGCTTGCTGGCGCACAGCTAGAAGGTTTTTCTTTGGAAGATGCTAAAACGGAACTGATGATTCGCATCAATGAATATTTTACAGAAATGGAATAAAAAATAAAAGCGTGAGAAATTTTTGCTTTGTCAAAAATTTCACTCGCTTTTATAATATAATTATTTTAGAAAATATGGAGAAAGCTAAGAAATATAGGTGAGTGAAATTTTGCAAAGCAAAATTTCTCACGCTTTTTTTAACTATTTTCTTTTTTCCATTTTCCAATTACTAATGCAAAGGCGACAGGGAATAAGCCAATCATAAGTCCTGTTCGATAAATAATAATGCTTGCTCGATAAAGATTAATCGATATGTAATAAGTATTGTAAAAGGAAAGTAGAAGAATGCCAATTAAACAAGTAATCATAGAGACAATAAAGCATTGCTTGATTAAGTGAATGGATTTTGGTTCAAAATAAGGTTTATATTTATCAATAAAATGTTGCATAGATAACCTCCTAAAAGTAAAAATTTTGAATTTTTTAATATTTAATCCTGTTAAATTAATCGTAACATGTTAGAAGGCAAATTGCAAATGAAATAGTTGGAAAAAAATAATCGTCTTGAACAGGCGATTATTTTACAGTATTTAATTTTTTTGCCAAAGCAGATTTTTTTCTAGATGCTGTATTCTTTTTGATGACACCTTTTGAACAAGCTTGGTCAATTTTTTTAACAGCTAATTTAAATGTTTCTTCTGCTTTTGATTTATCTCCAGCTTCAACAACTTCTGAAAAATTTCTAATGGCTGTTCGAGTAGCTGATTTTATCATTTTATTTCTACGTGTTTTTGTCTCGATAACTCTAGTTCTTTTAATAGCAGATTTAATATTTGGCATTTTTGCACCTCCCATAATTTGACATTATAAATTTACTTTCCTTATTTTAACATGAATATTCATAAAATGCAAGCCTTTTTCAAAAAAAGTGTAAATTTTTTTGAAAAATTTCTCTTGCTTTTGTGGTTGACGAAAACGTGAAATTATGATAATATATATATCAAAAATGATTAGGAGGATATATAGATGAGTGACGAAGAAAAAGTTGATTATGGGAAAACACTAAATTTGCCGAAAACAGATTTTCCAATGAGAGGAAATTTGCCAGAGAATGAACCTAAAATTGCGGAAAAAGTGTTTGAAAATGATTTGTATGAAAAAATGTTAGAAAAAAATAAAGGAAAAACACCATTTATATTGCATGATGGGCCTCCTTATGCCAATGGCGAAATTCATATTGGGCATGCGCTAAACAAGGTTTTGAAAGATACCATTGTTCGTTATAAAAATTTGCAAGGTTTTGATACGCCATATATTCCCGGTTTTGATACACATGGTATGCCAACAGAGAAAAAGGCAATTGAAAAATTAGGATTAAATCGAGATGAAATTCCAGTTTCACAGTTTCGAGATACTTGCAAGCAATTTACGCAAGAATACAAAGATAAGCAAATTGAAGGTTTCAAAAGACTTGGCGTTTTAGGAGATTGGAAAAATCCATACATTACTTATCAGCCACAAATGGAAGCTAAACAAATTGGTGTTTTTGGCGACATGTTCAAAAAAGGCTACATTTATAAAGGACTAAAACCAGTGTATTGGTGCACCGATTGCGAAACAGCGTTAGCAGAAGCAGAAATTGAATATAAAGATGTGGATTCCATGACAGCTTATGTGAAATTTCCAGTCAAAGATGCGAAAGGAAAATTTGACGAAAAAGATACATTTGTTGTCATTTGGACAACAACACCTTGGACACTTCCGGGAAATATGGGAATTACAGTAGGCGCAGATTTTAAATATAGTATTGTTGATATTGGCAAAGAAAAAGTAATTGTGGCAACTGAATTAGTTGAAAAAGTTATGACAATTGCTGGCATAAAAGATTATAAAACGGTGCAAGAATTGGAAGGCAAAGAGCTAGAAGGCGTAATTTGTAAACATCCATTTTTTGACAGAGATTCTAGAGTTGTTTTGGGTTCTGATGATACTATTTTAGTTGAGCTGGAAACTGGTACAGGCGCGGTTCACACGGCTCCGGGCTACGGTAAAGAGGATTATTTGTGTGGTTTGAGAAATGGTTTGGAAATTGTGGTTTGTGTGGATGGAAAAGGGCATCAAACCAATGAAGCAGGACCATTTGCGGGACAATTTTATGCCAAATCAGACAAAACGATTATCAATTGGTTGGAAGAAAATGGCTTATTGTTGGCAAGTCAAAAAGTAAATCACTCTTATCCACATTGTTGGAGATGCAAAAAGCCAGTGATTTTTAGGGCCACCAAGCAATGGTTTGCTTCTGTTGACGGTTTCCGCAAAGAAACATTAGATGCCATCAAAAATGTGAAATGGTATCCTGCTTGGGGCGAAGAGAGAATTACCAAAATGGTGGAAGAAAGAAATGATTGGTGTATTTCTCGCCAACGTACTTGGGGTGTTCCAATTCCGGTTTTTTATTGCAAGGATTGCGAAAAAGAATATGTAACGCCTGAGTCTTTAGAAAAAGTGCAGAAAATTTTTGCGGAAAAAGGTTCTAATGCTTGGTTTGACATGGACGTCAAAGAATTGATGCCAGAAAATGCCAAATGTGAATGTGGTTGTACAGAGTTTGTCAAAGAAACGGATATTATGGATGTGTGGTTTGATTCTGGTTCGACGCATGAATCTGTTTTGGCAGAGCGTGAACTTCCAGAAGCAGATTTATATTTAGAAGGAAGTGACCAATATCGTGGCTGGTTCCAATCTTCGCTTTTGACTTCGATTGCTACAAAAGGAAAAGCACCATACAAAGAAGTTTTGACACATGGTTATACAGTTGACGAAAAAGGTAGAAAAATGTCAAAGTCTTTGGGAAATGGAATTGAGCCCAAAGATGTGATTAGTCAGTCAGGTGCCGATGTTTTAAGGCTTTGGGTTTTGGCGTCTGATTATAAATCGGATATTAGTGTATCAAAAGATATCATCAAGCAAGTGACAGAAGTTTATCGTAAAATTAGAAATACAGCCAGATATATGTTAGGAAATATTTCTGATTTTGATGTCAACAATCCAGTGCCATATGAAGATTTGTTGGAAATTGATAAATGGGCTTTGACGAAATTAAATCGCTTGATTAAAGATTGCACAAAAGCCTATGATACGTATGATTTTCATATTGCATATCGTGCTTTAAACCAATTCTGCGTGGTGGATATGAGTTCATTCTATTTGGATATTATCAAAAATAGGTTATACACATATCGTGTAGATTGTGTGGAAAGAAGAGCAGCACAAACGACGATGTATGAAATTTTGTCAAGTTTAGTTCGTATTTTGGCACCGATGACATGTTTTACGGCAGAAGAAATTTGGCAGCATATGCCACATAGAAATGGCGAAAATCGAGAAAGTGTCATGCTTGATTTTTATCCAAAAGTAAATGCGAAATATGAAAATCAAACTTTGTCATTAAAATGGGAGAGATTAATCAAAATCAAAGAGGCAGTTGCCAAAAAACTAGAAATAGCAAGGGCTGAAAAGAAGATTGGATTATCTTTGGAAGCAAAAGTGATTTTGTATGCAGAAGCAGAAGAACATGATTTTATCAAAAATAATTTGGAAATATTGAGAGAAATTTGTTTGGTTTCCGAATTAGAGATTAGCGAAAATAGAAGAAATCAGGACGAGGAAGTTGGCATTGGTGTGGAAATCAAAAAAGCAGATGGCGAAAAATGTGAGCGTTGTTGGCAATATTCAACAACTGTGGGAGAAGATAGCGATTATCCAACCTTGTGCCACGACTGTGCAGAAGTAATGAAATCATAAGGAGATTTGTGAATATGGAGAAAAAACGCCATATATTGCATAAAATTTTATTTTATAGTATTTTTGCTTTTTATGTAATCATGTCGCTTGCGATATTATTTCGAGCCACCCATCTGACGAGAACCATAAATCTCATCCCGTTTCACACAATCAATAGTTTCTTGTCAAGAAATATTTTTCATATTTTTGTTTTTAGCAATTTGTTTGGAAATATTCTTTTGTTTGTGCCATTGGGGATTTATTGTATGATTTTTATGCATGAGAAAAATAAGAAAAAAGCAATTTTTTGGGTATTTCTAACAAGTTTAGGTGTCGAAATTGTACAATATACGTTTAAAAAGGGTGTTGGAGACATAGACGATATTATCCTAAACGTTTTGGGGGGCTATATTGGAGTTATTTTTTATCAAAAGTGGCTGGTCAAGTTTGAAAACGAAAAAAAGCTTAATCTTTTGATTGGAGCATTTGCACTTATGGTTGCGATTATCAGTTTATTGGCTATGATTTTTTACTATCATTAATGAGTGAAAATTGTGTGAATTTGAATATTGCAGGAAAGGAGAATGAAAAATTCTCCTTTTTTGTGTTTATCTTAAATTTTTTATTGTAATTTTTTTAAATTCGTTATATAATGCAAGAATAAGAGAAAATTTAAGGAGGGAAAGAAAATGGCAGATATTTCTAAAGAAGAGATTATTCATATAGCAAAATTGGCAATGCTTCATTTAACAGATGCCGAAATTGACAGATATACGCAAGATATGCAGGAAATTTTGAGCTATGCAGAAATGATTAATCAATTAGATACATCGAATATAGATGAAACCATTGGTGCAGCAGAGCAAAAAAATGTATTTAGAAAAGACGAAGTGGTGGCATTTGAAGATCGAGATGCTTTGTTGCAAAATGCACCAACGCAAGAGGAAGGAATGTTTCAAATTCCAAAAGTGATTAATTAAAGGAGGAATGCTTAAAAATGGAACTTTATGAATTAACGGTTCATGAATTAATGGACAAATTAGAAAAAAATGAAATAACATCTGAGCAAATTGTAAAGAGTTATTTTGAGCGCATTAGGGAAAAAGATGGCGCTGTCAAAGCCTATATTACAACATTGGAAGAACAAGCGATGCAACAAGCTAAAGAAGTGGATGCCAAAAGAAAAGCAGGAGAAAAACTGGGAAAATTTGCAGGAATTCCAATTGCTATAAAAGATAATATGTGCATTACTGGTACCAAGACAACTTGTGGTTCAAAAATGTTGGAAAACTTTGTGGCACCATATGATGCAACAGTTATTGAAAAATTGAACCAAGAAAATATGATTTATTTGGGAAAATTGAATATGGACGAGTTTGCCATGGGAAGTTCAACAGAGACGTCAAACTTTTTTGCGACACATAATCCGTGGGATTTGTCAAGAGTACCAGGTGGTTCATCAGGTGGAAGTGCAGCAGCTGTAAGCGCCAATATGGCGCCTTGGACGCTTCGGAAGTGATACAGGTGGTTCCATTCGTCAGCCAGCAGGTTTATGTGGCGTAGTTGGCTTAAAACCAACCTATGGATTGGTTTCGAGATTTGGTTTGATTGCCTATGCATCATCACTTGACCAAATTGGTCCAATTACAAAAGATGTGACAGATAGTGCTCATTTATTGAATTTGATTGCTGGGCATGACGAAAAAGATACAACCTCAAGCAATATGCCAAAGAAGGACTATACAAAGAGCCTTGTGAATGATGTAAAAGGCATGAAAATAGGAGTTCCAAGAGAATATTTAGGAGAAGGAACCAGCGCGGAAGTCAAAGAAGAAATGTTTCAAGTAATAAAGAAGTATCAAGAGCTTGGTGCGACAGTGGAAGAATGTTCATTAGATGTTGGAAAATATGCATCTGCCGTATATTATATGATTGCTTGTGCAGAGGCAAGTTCTAATTTGGGAAGATTTGACGGAATTCGCTATGGATATAGAAGCGAGAAATTCAGCAATTTGAAGGATATTTATAAAAATTCGAGAAGTGAAGGTTTTGGTGCAGAAGTCAAAAGAAGAATTATTTTGGGAACTTATGTGCTAAGTTCTGGATATTATGATGCGTATTACAAAAAGGCGCAAAAGGTGCGAACTTTAATCAAAAATGCGTATGGCGAGTTATTTGAAAAATATGATTTATTGTTAACACCAGTTTCTCCAACAACTGCCTTTAAATTGGGAGAAAAAATGGCAAGTCCGTTGGAAATGTATATGGCGGATATTTGTACCGTTCCAGTCAACATTGGAGGTTTGCCAGGCATGAGTGTGCCATGTGGAGTGGACTCTAAAGGTTTGCCAATTGGTTTTCAATTAATTAGCAAGCCATTTGCAGAAGAAACCATTTTCCGCGCAGCCTACACATATGAGCAAAACACAAATTTTAGAGAAAAAAATCAACCAATGTTTAAAGAGTAAAAGGAGAAAATAATGATTGTGTATTTGTTTTTATTTATTATTTATATAGTTATGCCAGTTTCATTATTTTGGGCAGTAAAAAATGGTAAAATAACAACTGGAATAGAAGTATCCAAAAAAGATACAAGAAATAAAGAGAAAAATGGAATGGTAAAAGGAGTCATTTGGTTTTTGGTAGCACTTTTGCTTTTTGGTTTGGCATATAATCTCGGGATGATGGAGTTGCTGCCAGATTTATTAGAAAGCATGACAGATGTAAATGGTGTAACAGGACCACTTGGTATAATGCTTTGTTTTCCACTTTTATTGGCTTTTATAATTACTATTTTTGCAATATTTTTTTGCATGGTAAAGTCGATAAAATCTTTTTCAGAGTATTTTAAAAATAATGACTAATTATTAAGGAGGTTAATATGTCAAAAGAAGATTATGAAATGGTAATTGGTTTGGAAGTGCATTGTGAGCTTTCGACTAGAACAAAAATATTTTGTAGTTGCCAAAATGAATTTGGTGGCGAGCCTAATACGCATTGTTGTCCAATTTGTATGGCAATGCCAGGAACGTTGCCTGTTTTAAACGAAAAAGTCGTGGAATATGCAGTCAAAGCAGGGCTTGCTACGAATTGTATGATTTCGCAAAATAGCAAAAATGATCGAAAAAATTATTTTTACCCAGATTTGCCAAAAGCCTACCAAATCTCGCAATATGATATGCCATTGTGTCAAAATGGGTATGTCACAATTGAAACAGAAGAAGGCGAAAAAAAGATACGTTTATTGCGTATTCACATCGAGGAAGATGCTGGAAAATTGAATCATGACGATTATGGAAGAGGCACTTTTGTGGATTTAAACAGAGCTGGTGTTCCGCTGATTGAATGCGTTTCTGAGCCAGATTTGCGTAGCTCACAAGAGGCAGAAGCATATCTTAGAAAATTGAAATCCATTTTTGAATATATTGGAATTTCGGATTGCAAAATGCAAGAAGGTTCCCTTCGCGCAGATGTGAACGTTTCTGTTCGCAAAAAGGGTGCAAAGGAATTTGGAACAAGAACAGAATGTAAAAATATGAATTCTTTTCGCAGCATTGTCCGCGAGATTGAATATGAAGCAAATCGTCAAATTGAAGCGCTTGAAAATGGCGAAGTTGTGGAGCAGGAAACGCTTCGTTGGGATGATATTTCTGGCAGAACATTCTCTATGAGAGACAAAGAAGATGCGGAAGATTACCGTTATTTCCCAGATCCAGATTTGGTGGCAATTAAATTGTCTGATGAGTATATTGAAAATATCAAAAAGGCTTTGCCAGAATTGCCAGAGTCGCGCAAAAAACGATATTTGGAAGAATATCAGCTAATCCCAAAAGCGGCGAATTTTGTAACAAGTTCAAAATATTATTCCGATATGTTTGAAGAGGCGATTGAGGTTTGCAAAAATCCAAAAACGGCAAGCAATTTGATGATGTCCGAAATTGCAAGAATTTTGAATGAGCGAGAAGAGGAGCCGGAAAATATTCCGTTTACAGGAAAAGAATTGGGCGAGTTGGTGGAGCTAATTGACAAAGGCACGATTAGTTCAAGCATCGCGAAAAAGGTTTTGGAAGAATTGTTTGTTCATCCAAATGCTGCGCCAAGCCAGATTATTGAGGAAAAAGGTTGGGTTCAAATTTCGGATGAAGGAGCCATGAAGGAAGTTGTTAGCAAGATTTTGGCAGCTAATCCGCAGTCTATTGTGGATTACAAAGCAGGAAAAGACAGAGCTTTGGGATTTTTGGTAGGACAAGCCATGAAGGAAACAAAAGGAAAAGCCAATCCGCAATTGCTGAACAAATTATTTTTAGAAGAATTGAAGAAGTAGGTATTTATGAAAAATTTAGTTATTTTAGGTGCATCTAGGGCGGGAAAGTCTACGCTGGCATATGCCATCAATAAAATTTATCCAAATTATCAAATTTTAACAGGTGACGCGGTTAGAAGAGCGTTCCAAGATACATTTCCACAAATGGAAATTAATAATCATAATGGGAAAGGAATGAAGGAGGATTTTGCAAAGTTTTCGGCATGCTTATTTAAAACTCATATAAAAAATAATCAAGGTATTTATCAGTACGTTTTTGATAGTTGTGATATATCAGCAGAAAATGCAGTAAGATTTTTTCAAGATAATTCTACCATAATAGTATTTTTAGGATATGCACAATTAGCGGCGGAGCAAGCATTTCAGAATTATAGAAAATATGAAAAAGAAACCGATTGGACAGTTAGAAAAACAAATGAAGAATTATTAGATTTTGCTGAAAAATGGGTTGAAAAAAGTAAAATTTTTAAGCAAGATTGTGAAAAATATAAGATAAGGTATGTTGATACATCGTATAATCGAGAAAAGGTGTTAGATAATTTGATTAAAGAATTAACAGAAGAATTGAAGAAGTAAAAATACCATAACCCTTCATTATATCATATTTTTGAGAATTTGTCAACTTGAAATTTACATAAAAATATGGTATACTTAAAAGTAGAGTCATTGTTTAAAAATGGCTCTATTTTTTTACAAAAATCCCAAATTCTATTGCCGAAAATAAATTAATATGATAAAATTTATTTCGAACAATAGGAGGAAATGATGAAAGAGGAATTTTTGGGATTATTAAAAAGTATTAATCGAGAGGGAATGGATAAATTAATTGAATTTATAGAAAAAAGTGACTTTTTCAAGGCTCCAGCAAGTACAAGATTTCACGGTTCGCATGAAGGTGGACTTTTGGAACATAGCATGAAAGTGTATGAAATTTTGATTGATAAAGTAAAAAATTGTGTTGTGCCAATTGAAGTTTCACAAGAAAGTTTGATTTTAATTGCACTTTTGCATGATATTTGCAAAGTGAATTTTTATAAAGTGGATTACAGAAATGCCAAAAATGCGTTTGGCGAATGGGAAAAGGTGCCGTATTATACGATTGAAGATACCATTCCATATGGGCATGGCGAAAAAAGCGTGATGATGATTACAGAATACATTAAACTAACGGTGGAGGAAAAATACTGCATTCGTTGGCACATGGGCTTTACGGAGCCAAAAGAAGTCTACAATACATTAGGACAAGCCTTCAAAAAATTTCCGTTAGCGCTTTTGATGCATGAGGCGGATTTGGAGGCAACCTATTTTTTTGATACATAAGTAAAAATTGGTGGTGGTTGATATAAAAAAAGTAACAAATAAGAAAAAGGTTAAAAAGAGCAAAGACAAAAAAATTGTTTTAGGAAAGTTGTTTTTTACAGCATCTATAGCGACGGTTTGTTTTGGGATTATTACGTTTAATTTAGGAAAATTGACGTTTGTACATGGCAAGGAATACAGCGAACAGGCATATAATCAACAAATGAAGAATCAAATTATTAGTCCAAGAAGGGGCATTATTTATGATGTGAGTGGAAATGTTTTGGCGAAAAGTGTACCAGTCGATACTGTTTCGCTAAATCCTGGAAAAGTTTGTTATTCTAGTAAGAAAGAGGTAGAAAATGAAGTTTTAGCACAAGGACTAGCGCAAACTTTGGAGTTGGATTATAACGAAATTTTGCAAAAGATTACGACCAAATCTTCAGTTGCTGTGATTGCCAAAAAAGTGGAGCAAACGAAAATTGATGCTTTAAAAAAATGGATGAGTGACAATAAAATTACAACAGGAATTAATATTGATGAAGATACGAAAAGATATTATCCCTATCACAATGTGGCTTCTAATTTGATTGGGATTTGTGGGGACAATAATAGTGGAATTGTTGGATTAGAGGAATGTTGGAATAAAGTTTTGACTGGTACTGCGGGGAAAATTGTAACCTTGCAAGATGTTAAGAAAAATGCAGTTTCAGATGAAACAGAGCAATATGTTCCAGTGGAAAATGGTAGCAATATATATTTGACAATTGACCTTACTGTTCAGCAGATTGCTGAAAAATGTTTGAAACAAGCGGTTGAACAAAATTCCTGCACGGGTGGTGGAAATGTAATTATTATGAATCCACAAAATGGGGAAATTTTGGCAATGGCGACTTATCCAGATTATAATTTGAATTTGCCATATGCGATTGAGCCAACAGGGCAAGCAGAAGTTTGGAATACTCTTACAACAGAACAAAAAACGTCAGAGTATTATAAATTATGGATGAATAAATCGGTTTCAAAATTATATGAGCCTGGTTCTACCTTTAAAATTATTACGGCAGCTGTTGCTTTGGAGGAAGATTTTATTGAAACAGACCATGCGGGCGATTTTATGTGTACAGGTTCGATTCAAGTGGAAGATTATAATATTGAATGTTGGAGAGATGAGCCACATGGTTCTCAAAATTTGAGAGAAGCACTTTGCAATTCTTGTAATCCTGCTTTTGTGCAGTTAGGACAAAAAGTTGGTGCCAAAACGCTGTATCAATATTATGATGCATTTGGTTTGTTTGATACACTAGGAAGTGATATTGCAAGAACGTATAAATCGGTTTTTCATAAATTACAAAATGTAGGAAAGGTAGAACTTGCGACAACTTCATTTGGGCAACGTTTTGAGATTTCTCCATTGCAGTTAATAACAGCGGTGTCAGCGGTCGCTAATGACGGAAAATTTGTGGAACCGAAAATTGTAAAGAAAATTGAAAATCCTGATACTGGTGTGATTGAAATGCAGGAAAATAAAGAAGTAAGACAAGTTGTTTCAAAAGAAACGTCTGAAAAAATTAGAAATATGATGCAGTCTGTGGTGGTGCAAGGAACAGGAAAACATGCAGCAGTAGAGGGTTATACGATTGGTGGGAAAAGCGGAACTTCGGAGCCAAGAATGGGAAATGAAGACGCAGGTTATGTGGCATCTTTTATTGCGATTTCGCCAATTGAAAATCCGCAAATTGCTGTGTTGACTGTTTTATATGATCCAGCAGGAGAAACGTATCAGGGAGGACAAACGGCAGGACCAGTTGCTGCGAATATTTTATCTGAAGTATTGCCGTATTTGGGAATTCATAAAAATGGAGAATCAGTTACAACGGCAGAAACGGCAAATCTAACGTTGCCAAATGTTTCTTCTAAAACAGTTACAGCTGCTAAGGAAATTTTGCAAACGTATGGTTTTCAAGTAGAAGTTGATACGCAAGGCGACGAAAATACACAGGTTGTTGCAGACCAAATGCCAAAGCCAGGTGTAACGCTTGAGAAAGGGGCAACAGTGTATTTGTATGGAGAGGGAAATGATACAAGATTGTCTGCAAAGGTGCCTTCTGTTACAGGACTTACTGTGGAGGAAGCAAGGGAAACGCTTAAGAAAAATAATTTGAATATTAAAATAGAAGGAGAAAAAGGAACGATTATCTCGCAAGAGCCAGCAGCCAATAAGTCAGTTGAAAAAGGGACGATTGTGGATGTCGTTTTGGAGAAAAAAGAAGATTAATAAAAAATTTTTTGAAGCATACAATTTACTAAATATAAAATATGAGGTGGTTGTATGTTTTCTTTTTCTAAAATGCAAGGTGCAGGAAATGATTTTGTGGTAATTGATGTGATGAAAAATCAGTTTGATTATAGTTTACCAGTGCTTAGTCAATTTTTGTGTGACAGGCATTATGGAGTAGGAGCAGATGGTTTAATTCTGATTGATAAAAGCGAAACACAGGATTTTAAAATGAGAATTTTTAACGCTGATGGCTCTGAGGCTGAAATGTGTGGAAATGGAATTCGCTGTTTGGCAAAATATGCTTTTGAAAAGGGTCTGACCGATAAAGCACAGTTTTTTGTGGAGACTTTGGCGGGAACTAAAAAAGCCGAATTGGAGTTGGAACATAAGAAAGTGGTTTCTGTGAAAGTAAATATGGGATGCCCAGAAATTGATTGTATTAAGTATATGATTGAAATTGAGGAAAAACAGTATTATGTGTATCCAGTGTCTTTGGGAAATCCGCATGCAGTGTGCTTTGTAAAGGATGTGGAGAATTTTGAAGTGGAAAAAATAGGAGCAATTTTAGAAAATTATAAATATTTTCCTAATAAAACGAATGTTGAATTTGTAGAAATTGTGGATCAACATAAGATGAAAGTGAGAGTTTGGGAAAGAGGTGTTGGCGAGACAAATGCATGTGGCACAGGCGCTTGCGCAAGTTGCATGATTGCGATAAAAGAGAAATTCACAGAAAATGATATAACTGTGGATTTAAAAGGTGGAAGTTTGAAAATTTATTTTGACAAAGAGAGTCAAGAAATGTTTTTAGAAGGGGAAGCGGAGTTTGTTTTTGATGGGAAAATAGAAGAGATGTAGAAAAAGGATAAAAAAATTAATTTTTTTGAAAAAAGTATTGACAAATTGTCCAAAAACGGTTATACTATTAATTGTCTTGATTAGAACAAAACTAAGCAAGATGCAAATTACAAAAGATGGGCTATTAGCTCAGGTGGTAGAGCACTTGACTTTTAATCAAGTTGTCCCGCGTTCGAGTCGCGGATAGCTCACCAAAAGAATATCTATCGATGTTCTTTTATGGCCCCTTGGTCAAGCGGTTAAGACATCGCCCTTTCACGGCGGAGACATGGGTTCGATTCCCGTAGGGGTCACCACTTTTGTAATTGCCACTTTAGCTCAGCTGGTAGAGCAACTGACTTGTAATCAGTAGGTCGTCCGTTCGATTCGGACAAGTGGCTCCAAAAATACCAAACCAAAAGGTTTGGTATTTCTTATAAATTTTTTAATCTATATGAAAATGCGCCATTAGCTCAGTTGGTAGAGCAGCAGACTCTTAATCTGATGGTCGGAGGTTCGACCCCTCTATGGCGCACCAAAATGATTGATACTGTAAGGTTTTATGAGTTTTAAAACTTACAGTATTTTTATTTTCCCGACTTTTTCCCGACTTGGTTTTTATAGAGTAACTAAATCACTAATAAGATTAGCGGTGTCTGTTTTGTCTTTCGGAAAAACGAATATATAATATTTCTCTGTAATTTTTATAGAACTATGTCCTAGCAATGCTTTGACATCATGAAGTTTTGCACCACGTCGAACGAGAGTAGTAGCATAGGTGTCTCTCAAAGAATGTGGCTTTTTATAGTCTATTTTAATTTTCTTTAGAAATCTTTCCCATGCACGTAGAAAATTTTTGGAATCGATAGGTTTACATGATTTAGTTGTAAAAATAAGTGAATTTTCATCAAAGGTTTTTTGATTGGCTTTCCACTTTAATTCTTGTTCTTTAAAATATTTTTGTAATGTTAAGTAAAAATTAGTAGGATAATATACATTTCTGATACTGGTTTTTGATTTTGGTTTTATTAGTTTTAATTCTCTATGATAAGCCGTAGAAGTATCATAAATTTTTGCGTTTTTTAGGGTGTTTCTTACTTTTATTAAATTTTTTTCAACAAATTTCTTTTTTAAGCCTCGTAGTTCTCCTGAACGTAGCCCTGTTATAATATCAAGCATTATCATAACGTTAAATGTGTTATCTTCTCCAGATTTATATTTTAGATTGTTTATGATGATTTGTATTTCTTTGTCGTTAAATGCTTGAATGTTTGTTCCTTCAATATCTAGTTCGTCTTCTTCGCCGTCTGCATTTCCGGGAACTTCAATATTTTGTAATGAGCATGGATTATCTAAAGTGTAGTGTTGTCTAATACACCAATTAAAAAATGCCCTTAGAGTTTTATTTAAGTCAGAAATTTTATCACTACTAACTTTTTTATTCTCAAATTCTTTTGTTTTCTTATTATATATTTTTATTCCGTTTTGATATAAATTATTATAATATCTTTGAAATGGAAGTGAAACCGCATTCTGAACGCAAATACAGCCTATTTTTCTGTCTTTTATATAATTTCTATAATTACATTCATGTTTTTCAAAAGAGGCTGATTTTATATTTTTAGAATGTAAAAGTACATCAAATAACCATTGGTGCATTCCTTGTTCAACAGTTAAGTTTTCTACATCAACATTTAAACCGCTTTTTAATTTATCCATATATTCTTCTATTTGTCTGTCACAATCCTTTTCGCCATCGCCATAAAACTCTTTTTTTACGGCAGTTCCGTCTGCTTTATGACCAATTGTTTTTGTTTTTCTAAAATATGGAATGCCATTTTTTTCACAATTATATTTTTTTGCCATATAAAAAACTCCTTCTAAACAAATTTTCGGTACTTGCTTAAAAAGAGGCTATGTGCTATAATTAATATAACATAAGACTGCTTTTAAGCAAATATGGTTTTAGATAATCCACAAACTTTGGTCGGGGAGTGGGTTATCTTTATTTTATTCATACAATTTTTTCTTTTGTATATAATAGTATTGTTAAGTACTTGACAAGTTAAATATATTTTTGTTATAATATATTTAACTTAAGCTAACTTGTGAAGGAAAAGGCTGGGTTCCTGAATAGGAGTAGGTATATTTGCAAAAATATATTTAGAATCCTTTGCCCCTGGGGTTAGCTTCTTTTTTTTAATTTTTCTTTTAAATTATTAATGATATTATTGGGGTCTTTTTTTATTTCTTCAACAATAAAATCAATTGTTTGTGCTGAATAACTATATGTTGGAGTTTCGCCAATCGTATTAATAAAACAAAATTTTTCATTACTTTTTATTTCATAATAATTACAAAATAGTTGAAAATGAAATTTATTAAAGTTTATATTTAAAATTCCATATTTTTTTAATCGCTTATTTACTTCTTGATTTAATTTTTTCATTGTGTATTTATGGGTCAAATTGGGATTTTTTAATTCTTTAATTATTTGAACACCTGAATTAGCAGAATTATCAATATATGTTAATTCAGTAGCTTTATTTTTGTCTTTTGTAATATAATGATGATGTTCAATTTTTATTGCGAAGCCATCATTATTGTCATTTACTAATGATATTAGATTTGAGTTAATATCTAAAAGTTTTTCTGCAATCTGACCAGGATATTTCGCGCGTATTTCCGTTTCATTAAAAGATAACATACTTACTGTTAATGTTAAAAAATTTTGAGAAATTATTGTACTCATATCAAAATTATGGAATTGTTGCATCTTTTCTACAAAATTAAAAACACAAGATTGAAATAAAGGGATATATAGCATTTCGTATTCTTCTGTAATGAAATGTGTACTCATATCTCTTAATTCTATTATTTTTTCTAAATTTAGTCGCAAAGGGTCTTTGTTATTAGTAAATATCTTTTTTATACAGTCGCTCAAACTGATAGTTCTATCATTTTTATCTTTATAGTATATTTCTCTTTCATTAAAAGTTTTAATAATATAGGATTTAAGCATTAACTCCCAAGCATTGCAGATAAAAAATGAAAATCCTTCAACTCTGTATCGTATTGTTGGTTTATTGTATATTTCTATAGCAAGAATAAATGCTTCTTTTGCTTTTTCGAGTAATTTTTCTTCCACAATTATTTTCTCCTTTTCTTTCTTCTAATTTCCTCAACCACACCTAAAATTCTAACTGGTAAATTTTCAATTTGTTCATTTGAATAGGGCATAGGGGAGTATTTGTTGTTTAGTGGCTGTAAAATAATGCCATTTTCGCTTTTATATACTCTTTTAAAAGTGCCGTCATTTCCATTTACCATTACAACGCAATCGTCTCCGTTTTCGCAGTTATCTTGTTTTAATAGAATAAGAGTATCCCCGTCCAAGTATTCTGGAAACATACTGTCGCCTTTTACTTTTAGACCAAAGTATTGCTTGCCACCTTTTAGCATATCAGCAGGAATTTCTTCTGTGTCAATAACATCTTCAATACATTCAATAGGGGTACCAGCTGGAATTGTGCCATACACTAAAACAACAGCAGCTTTTTCGCCAAGAGGCTCCATTCCTTGAATATTTTTGTCTGGTATTCTTTCCATTGGGACATTATAACCCATAAGCCAAGAAGGATTTACATTGTAAAGGTTAGCTAAAGTTTCTAATATTGGGATTTTTATTTTTTCTGTTTCTCCATTTTCCCATCTTAATACTGTACTTTTATGGACATCAACTTTTTTACCAGCTTCTTCTAAGGTTATATGCTTTAATTCTCTAGCCTGTTTTAATCTTTGACCTATTTTGCTGAAAATAATTTCACTCATTAAAAACATCTCCTAACAATATTTATTATAACATATTTTACAACTTTTGCAACAATTTTTGTAAAAAAAATGAAAAAAGTTGTAAAATGCTATTGACAAACCAAAAAATATGATGTATATTAAAGTTGTAAAACGCAACAGAGAAAGGAGGCAAAAAATGATAAATACGCAAAAAGTTAAAGGTAGAATGGTAGAAAAAAACTTAACATATCAAATGCTATCCCCTAAAATTAATTGTTCTGCATACACTTTAGGGCAAAAAGTTGCAAACGAAACACCAATGAATTTGGAAGAAGCAATAGCATTAGCAAAAGAATTAGATATTACAGAAGCTGAATTTGCAGATTTTTTTTTAAAACAAAAGTTGTAAAATGCAACAAAATCTAACTAAGAAAGGAGAAGATGAATGAAAGAAAGAAAGCTAGAAATTACGATATTTCAATTAATAGTGCATTCGATAAGTTGTATTTCATTAGGAATAGCAATTACAGTATTGTTAATTGACTTGTTTAAATAGAGAAATTAAAGCAATAATTAATCCTGCTAGAGCTATTATCAAATCGATAATAGCTAAGAGATTATTTTTTAAATATGTTTTTAATTCAAATGGTCTTTCAGCTTGTTCAGGAGCATATTTGTATTCAAATTCATATTGTTGAGGATTGTATTGTTTTAGTAGTTTAAAATAAATTTTTCTTTTAAGTTTGTTGATTAAGGATTTTAGCATAATAATTACCTCACTTTCAGTTACATTGTAGCATAAGTGAGAAGATAAAACAAGAAAGGAGAAAAAACATGGAAATTAATCACAAATGGATATCAGCTGAAGCTTACGCAAAAGCAACGGGACTAAGTCCAGAAAAAGCAAAACAGATGATACGCAATGGAACGTTAGAAGGAACACAAACTGATAAACGGCTATTGGAAGGTCAAAGTTTATGATAACGATGCAGTAAGTAGAGATATTTTTGAAAAAGAACATGCGAGAGTAATTGAATTAGAAACAATCGTTAATTCAATAAAAAATATGTTAGAAGGAGTAAAAACATGAAATTAACAAAAGTACAAAAGGCAACTAGATTCATAGTTTATACAA